>DASUVS010000400.1:0-14500 GCA_036378835.1 Binatia bacterium
TGCTCTATTCTATCATCGCGGCGGTGGTCGGGCTTGGCGTGCTGATCATCTTTCATGAATTCGGCCATTTTCTTCTTGCTAAGCTTTCAGGCGTCGGGGTTCTGACGTTTTCGGTCGGATTTGGACCTAAATTGTGGGTAAAAAAGAAGGGCGAAACCGAATATGCCCTGAGCGCATTTCCTTTGGGCGGCTATGTAAAGATGGTGGGAGAAGACCCCGAGGAAGAAGTCAAGGCCGTGGATCTCGAACGCTCCTTTGCCCACAAATCGCTTCTCAAACGAATCGCCATCGTCGCCGCGGGTCCGGGATTTAATCTTTTACTCGCGGTGTTTCTGTTGATGGTGGTTTTTCTTTTTTATGGAGTGCCGGTGCTATCCAATCTTGTTGGAGCGGTTGAACCGGAATCGCCGGCGGCACAGGCTGGAATACAGAAGGGTGATCGGATTGTTGCGGTTGATAGCCAGGCAATTACGGCATGGGACGATCTTTCCAGTGCAATAAAGCAAAGCGGAGGACAGCCTTTAAATTTGCGGCTTCAGAGAGGCGGCGAACAACTGGCGATGACGGTTCAGCCCAGGAAAAGAGAAGTAAAAAACATTTTCGGTGAACTGAAAGAAGACTGGATGATCGGTATCGGTAGCCAGGTTTCGATCGAAAAAGGCGACCCCGGTCTGGCCGTCAGCAGAGCCTTTGTGCAAACCTACGAGTATTCCAAGCTTACTTTAGTTGGACTCTATAAAATGATTACCCGAGAAGTTTCACCGCGTAATTTGGGAGGCCCGATCTTGATCGCCCAAATGGCTGGGCAGCAGGCGCAGGAGGGGATCGGAAGCTTCTTAGCTTTCCTCGCGGTGTTGAGCATAAATCTTGGAGTTCTGAATCTTTTGCCGGTGCCGGTGCTTGACGGCGGTCATCTTTTCTTTTTTGCCGTCGAGGCGATCATCGGCCGGCCGGTTTCTTTGAAGTACCGCGAAAAGGCGCAGCAAGTCGGTATATTTTTGCTCTTACTTCTTATGATCTTTGCCTTCGCCAATGATATTTTTCGACTGTTCGAAAAGCCGGGTGGAGGATGAAGATTCTTGGCCTTGATACTTCGATCTCGGTTGCCAGCGTTGCACTCATTGAAGACGGCCGTATAGTTGCGGAGGATTTCTATCCACGTCAAGGACTACTCGACAGCTCCGGCGGCAAGTCTCGACATACAGAGATCATCCTGCCGCTCATCGATTCGATGCTGCAGGGCGAACGAGTTGGACTGAGTGAAATAGCCGGCATCGCCGTTTCCATCGGGCCAGGCTCCTTTACGGGAGTTCGAATCGGTCTAAGCACGGTTAAGGGACTTGCCTATGGAGCCGATATCCCGGCGGTGGGAATTTCGACATTACAAGCCATCGCCGCGCGTGTGATCGGTTTCGATGGAATCGTATGCCCTATTTTGGATGCCCGGAAGCGTGAGGTTTACGCAGCAGTATTCCGTAAGCAGGGAAGTCAGCTTGAACGTTTGACGGAAGATGGCCTGATGCCGGTGCTGAGTTTTCTTGAGGAACTACGCGGTCTGCCGGAAGCGGCGCCTTATTTGTTTATCGGCGATGGGGTCAATGTTTGCGGTCAGGCAATCCAAGAGGCCGCTGGTTTACAGATTTACACCGCTGATGAAGACGGGATGCCATCTCTGGCAGCCTCGGTTGCGCTGCTAAGTGAGCGCCAATTCATCGATCGCAGGGTGGCTCAGCTAGAAGATTTAGTGCCGGTTTACTTGCGCCGGCCGGAGTGCGAATCACGGATCAAGTTAACCGTAAGTAGTTGAAATCTACGCGTTAAGTTACATTGACAAGAATAAGACCGTACGGTAGATTGAGGCGCACCAAAAACTTCATAAGATATAGGAGGCTCGTTTATGGAGAATAGCGAAAAGATGGCGATTGCTTCTCTGTTAGATCGTGACCCCGAGCTCAAACAATATTATGAAGAGCATCAAGAGCTAGAGAAAAAGCTCGATCAGTTCCAACATAAACTTCATCTTTCTCCTGACGAGGAGGTTGAGAAGAAACGGCTGCAAAAAATGAAACTGGCGGGTAAGGATAAGATTATGGAGATCCTCGGACGATACCGCCAAACCAGTGCCTAGTGTAAAGGAAGTAAGATGAAAATGACCGGGGCCGAGATATTCTGTGAATCTTTACGACGCGAAGGAGTCAAAACCGTTTTTGGGTTGCCCGGCGGAGTGGTCCTGAAGATTTTTGACGTACTGTGCCAGCAAAAAGACATTGAGCTGGTACTTACGCGGCATGAACAAGGCGCCGCCCATATGGCAGAGGGTTATGCCAAGGCAACTGGAAAGGCCGGCGTGGTCTTGGTGACTTCTGGTCCGGGTATGACAAACATCGTCACTGGGCTTGCCGACGCGTACATGGATTCGGTCCCCTTGGTTGCATTCACAGGCCAGGTTTCGACAGACCTCATCGGCAATGACGCGTTTCAAGAAGCCGACAACGTGGGCATCAGCCGTCCCTGCACCAAGCACAATGTGCTGGTCAAGAATGTCAATGATCTGGCGCAGACCATCAAAGAGGCATTTTATATTGCGACGAGCGGCCGGCCGGGACCTGTTTTAGTCGACATTCCAAAGGATGTGAGTACGGCTAAAGCAGAATTCAAATACCCTGAAACGATCAGTTTACGTGGCTACAATCCGGTGATCGCAGGCAGCAAACAACACATTCGACAAGCGGCGGAAGAGATCATGAAGGCGAGAAAGCCGATGATCTATGTTGGTGGCGGCGCTATTTTTTCCAATGCGTCGGACGAAATTCGTGAGCTCGCGGAAATCACCCAGATTCCTGTGACGATGACCCTTATGGGCTTGGGTAGTTTCCCCGGTACCCATCCACTATCGCTTGGCATGCTTGGAATGCACGGCGGGTACTGGACCAACATGGCGATGCATCATGCCGATCTGCTAATCGCCATCGGCGCGCGTTTTGACGATCGTGTGACCGGAAAGCTCTCCGAATTTTGTCCCGAAGCGCGCGTCGTACACATCGATATCGACCCAACTTCGATCAAAAAAACTTTTCACGCCCACATCCCGATCGTCGGCGATGTCAAAGCGGTTCTGCGGCAGATGAACGTCATCCTGCGAGCAATGGACGGTAATCCCGCCAAGATTAGAGCTTATCGGGCACCTTGGTTGAAGCAGGTCCAAGAATGGCGAACTACACACCCGTTGTCCTACAAGCAGGATGACAAGGTCATCAAGCCACAATTTGTCATCGACAAGCTCTTCGAATTGACCAAACATGAAGCGATCGTTGCGACTGACGTCGGCCAGCACCAGATGTTTGCCGCTCAATACTTCAAGGGCACCCAACCGAGAACATGGCTCACTTCAGGCGGTTTGGGCACCATGGGTTTTGGTTTTCCAGCGGCTATAGGCGCACAAAAGGCGTTCCCGAATCGCATGGTGCTTTGCATTACCAGCGAAGGCAGCTTCCAGATGAATCTGCAGGAACTGGTCACATGCGCGGAACAAAAATTAGCGGTCAAAATCGTCCTGCTCAATAATGGGGTGCACGGGATGGTTCGGCAATGGCAGGATCTTTTCTATGAAGGACGTTACTCGGCCAGTCTTTTGGGAAAGATGCCAGACTTCGTGAAACTGGCGGACGCTTATGGGATCAAGGGCTTGCGCGCGCTAAAGCCAAGCGAGGTCGAACCCGTACTAAAAGAAGGCCTGAAGCATAAGGGGCCTGTGCTGCTGGATATCCATACCGATCCCTACGAGAACTGTTACCCAATGATTCCTGCGGGCGGCGCCCAACACGAAATGATGCTTGAAGACCCTCCGGAGCTGATTCGAGGCAAGAAAGGTGGAGCACAGAAGAGAAAGGTGGATGAGGGCGAGGGAATTCTTCCTGCCTGATTTTTCAGCGAATGGAACATATTATATCGGTTCTCGTCGAAAACAAATTTGGCGTTTTGGCAAGAGTAGCAGGATTGTTCAGCGCGCGTGGATACAATATTGAAAGCTTGTCCGTCGCTGCCACGTTGGATCCGACCACCTCCCGCATAACAATTGTCACCGTCGGTGACGATCCGATCATCGAGCAGATCATGAAGCAGTTAAATAAGGTCGTCGAAGTTCTCGAAGTGGTGGATCTTACCGAAACTGATTTTCTTGATCGCGAGACAGCTCTGGTCAAAGTTCACACTAAACCGGAACATCGAGATGAAGCAGTACGGATCGCCGACATCTTTCGCGCCAAAATTGTCGATTCCTCGTTAACGACGTACACAATCGAAATTACCGGTGACGTCGACAAGGTGGAAGCGCTGATCAATATGCTAAAGCCGTTAGGAATCAAGGAGCTTATTCGCACCGGTCGAATCGGCATTGCTCGAGAGACCACACGAACCGCCTCACCTCGTCGCGAGCCGGCGTTGCTCAAATCGTAACACTGCTGCCGGATTCATCTTCAGAAATGCCGGATGGGTGGCCGCTAGAAACTTCCCCGCGGGACCCGATAAAAGCGCTTTTCGTCATCATTTTCGTTCGCGCCGCTTACATCCGGCCGAGTTTGACATGATCCTATCTTATCGCCATATTGGAATTTCGCTCTAGAAAGGGACAATTAATGCAAGTTTATTATGATCGCGATGCCGATCTGAAGCACTTGTCGGGAAAAAAGGTGGCCGTTTTGGGCTACGGCAGCCAAGGCCATGCTCACGCCAACAACTTGCGGGACTCCGGCGTCGACGTTGTTGTCGGGTTGAGACGCGACAGTAGTTCTTGGAGCAAAGCCGAGAATGCCGGTCTAAAGGTTCTAGAAACGGCAGAGGCCGCTAAAGTCGGCGACATCATCATGATCCTGCTTCCTGACGAGCTGCAAGGGGATGCCTACGAAAAAGAGATCAAGCCAGGTCTAAAGAACGGAAATTATCTCGCCTTCGGCCATGGATTCAACATCCACTTCAAACGCGTGATGGCGCCTGAAAACTGTAATGTCTTCATGGTTGCACCCAAGGGGCCGGGCCATCTAGTGCGTAGTGAATTTGAGAAGGGCCGTGGAGTACCGTGCTTGCTCGCGGTTCATCAGGATCCGTCCGGCGACACTACCCAAGTGGGGCTCGCCTACGCAAGCGCCCTTGGAGGCGCGCGTGCAGCGGTTATTCAGACGACGTTTAAAGACGAAACGGAAACGGACCTTTTTGGTGAGCAAGCGGTGCTCTGTGGCGGCTTGACAGCGCTAATTCAGGCAGGCTACGAGACGCTTGTGAAGGCCGGGTATCCTCCCGAGATGGCTTATTTCGAATGTGTCCACGAAGTTAAGCTGATCGTCGATTTAATTTACGAAGGCGGCATGACCAACATGCGCTACTCAATCAGCAATACGGCTGAGTATGGCGACCTGACCCGTGGAAAAAAAGTGATCGGCCCCGAGGTCTCCCAGGCAATGAAAAAGATTCTCAGTGACATTCAATCAGGCAAGTTCGCCGAGGAGTGGATCAACGAGTATAAATGCGGCATGCCGCATTTTTCCGAGCTGCGCAAAGAAGCCGGAAATCATCCGCTCGAGAAAGTGGGCGCAAATCTGAGATCGATGATGCCGTGGTTGGCCCAGAATCGATTAGTCGACAAGAGCAAGAACTGAGCGGTCCTATTGCCGGAATCGATAGGGAGTCGCCGTCTGTCGGACGATCCGCATGAGAATTGCCAAAGAAGGTTATCCAATTATCATCTTCACCGCGGCTCTAAGTGCCGCAGCGTGGCTGATCGGGTGGTCGGGGCTTGCGCTTGTTTTGGGTGTTTTCGCCTTGGGTGTCCTGGCTTTTTTCCGGGATCCGGAACGCTGCCCGCCCGAAGGTGAAGGGCTGATTGTTGCGCCGGCAGATGGGAAAGTCGTCAGTATTGCCAAAGTTATCCAGGGTCCGCTAATGAAAAAAGCCGACGCGCGTGTTAGTATCTTCTTGTCGCCTTTGGATGTTCATATCAATCGTTCGCCCGTTGGCGGCAAAGTTGACGACGTAAAACATACACCGGGCAAATTTATCGCCGCTTATAAAGATGAAGCTTCAGAAAGAAACGAGCAGAATAGCTTAAAGTTACTGGATGATCGAGGTCGAGAAGTCGAGGTTGTGCAGGTCGCCGGAGTGGTGGCGCGGCGCATTATCTGCCGCGCTCGAAAAAGTGATCTCCTGACGAGGGGCGCCAGATTCGGTTTGATTATGTTCGGATCTCGAACCGATCTTTACTTGCCGGCGAGCAGCCGAATTGAAGTGTCGGAAGGGCAGAGGGTGAAGGGGGGAGAAACAATCATAGGACGGTTCGTATGAATGGAATTAATGCTTCAGAACCACAAACGAATCCTTCGGCAAAGGTACGCTTGCTGCATCGAAAAACCCGCCCGCGTGTTCCGCTGCGCCAGAGGATGCCGGCGGAGAAACTTAAAAAAGGGGTGTTCTTAATTCCCAGCTTGTTCACAGCTGGCAACATCATGTGCGGGTTTTTCTCCATCGTTTCCACCTTTAACGGAGAATACGTTCAGGCGGTTTTTTTCATTATTCTGGCCAATGTACTCGATGGTATCGACGGCTATGCGGCGCGCCTGACCAACACCACCAGCCAATTTGGCGTAGAACTCGATTCTCTCGCGGATGTCGTCTCATTTGGTGTAGCGCCAGCCATCCTGGTTTATTTCTGGGCGCTGGTTCCTTGGGGTAACTGGGGCTGGTTGGCAGCTTGCACTTACGTCGTTTGCGGTGCATTGCGCTTGGCGCGTTACAACGTCCAAGCCAAAAGCGCAGCCGCCAAAGGGCATTTTGTCGGATTGCCGATCCCAGCCGCGGCTGAAATGATTGGAGCGACAGTTCTCATTTATTACTACCTGGGAGGAGAAGGCGCGGCCAACAAGCATCTGACGCTTCTACTGGTTATATACGGTCTGGCTCTCTTGATGGTTAGCGGGTTTCATTATTTCAGTGTGAAGAGCACCGATTTGCGCAAGCGTTTGCCGATATCGGCCCTAGTTTTTAGTTTGGTTTTGATTAAACTCGCCGTTCTGGCGCCGCAAGTTATGTTTTTTACCAGCTTCCTGTTGTATACATTATCGGGTCCCCTCTTATGGTGTTGGACGCTGTTACGGCGTCAACGGGGAAAAAGAGGAGGGACAGCTAAAGCATTATCTTAACTGCCCTCTCTTCTGACACGCGAATAACTCCCGTTGGCACTGCCGCGGGAGTTTTTGTTTCTGGACAGTGTGAGCCCTAAACTTGGAGGAGTCATGTCAGATAGTATGCATAATCACGTCAGAATTTTCGACACCACATTGCGCGATGGCGAGCAGTCGCCCGGCGCCAGCATGACCGTTGAACAAAAAGTCGTGATCGCGCGCCAATTGGAAAAGCTCGGCGTCGATGTGATCGAGGCGGGGTTTGCCGCCTCATCGGACGGTGATTTCGAATCGGTCAGGCGGGTCTGTAAGGAAGTGAAACGACCGCGCGTGCTCAGTCTGGCGCGTTCTCAAGAAGGAGACATCGAGCGCGCGCTCAAAGCTGTCGAGCTTGCGGCAAATCCGGGCATTCATATATTTATTGCGACTTCGGACATTCATCTGAAGCATAAGCTGCGAATGTCGCGAGAGCAGGTTTTGGAAGCCGCTGTCAAGGCAGTTAGCTATGCGAAGAAACATATCGATTACATAGAATTCTCGGCCGAAGATGCATCGCGCAGCGCAGTGGAGTTCATGATCCAGGTATTCAGAGAAGTAATTCGGGCGGGAGCCAGTACCATAAACGTTCCCGACACCACCGGATATGCGATTCCTTCTGAGTTCGGCGCTCTCATGAGCAACTTGATCGAACGGACCGCGGGCGCAGACCGGGTGATTTGGAGCGCCCACTGCCATAATGACCTCGGGCTTGCGGTGGCGAATTCGTTGGCGGCCGTGCACAATGGCGCCAGACAGATCGAATGCACAATCAACGGCATCGGCGAGCGCGCCGGCAATACCTCTTTGGAAGAAGTCGCGATGGCGCTGCGCACGAGAAAGAATTATCTCGATCTCGATACGAATATCATCACCGAGCAGCTTTATCCGACATCACGGCTGGTCTCACAGGTCACTGGAATTCCAATTCCGATCAATAAACCGATTGTCGGTGAAAACGCCTTTGCACACGAGGCGGGTATCCATCAGGATGGAGTGCTCAAACACAAGCAGACCTACGAAATTATGACCCCCGAGTCCGTAGGCATCAGCGGTAATCGCCTGGTCATGGGTAAACATTCCGGCCGGCATGCTTTCGATGAGCGGTTAAAGCATCTCGGTTTCAATCTCAGCAGGGAAGATATGAACCGCGCGTTCCTTCGTTTCAAAGAACTGGCGGACAAGAAAAAAAACGTCTATGACGAAGACATCGAGGCCATTGTTGCGGAAGAGATTCTCAGGGTTCCCGGGCAACCGGACTGTTATGAGCTGTTGTATCTGAGCATCAATTCCAGCTCCGACAGCATTCCGTCTGCCACGGTGAAAATGCGGGTGGACGGGCACGAGCGAATGGATCAGGCCACCGGCGATGGCGCCGTCGATGCTTGCTATAATGCTATCACCAAAATAACCGGCTCCCAGGCGCAACTAGTTCGATATACGGTAAACGCTATCACCGGCGGCGCCGATGCGCAGGGCGAGGTCTCCTGTCAAATTCAAGACAGTGGCATTCGAGTATCCGGACAGGGCTCGCATACCGATATCATTATGGCGAGCGCAGCGGCTTACATTAATGCGCTGAACAAACTGCAGGGACGAAAACAATATCGGCAACTGGTTGAGAGAGAGGGCCCATGACTTACAAGATCACAGTTTTGCCCGGCGATGGCATCGGCCCTGAGGTAATGAAACAGGGCACCGACGTACTTCAACAGCTGGCGCAGATTTATGGATTCAGCGTTGATTTGGAAGAAGGGATCGTCGGCGGCGCGTCGATCGATGCTCACGGCCAACCTCTGACGGATCGTGTCCTAAATTTATGTAAGCAAAGCGATGCCGTGCTTCTCGGCGCCATGGGCGGACCCAAGTGGGACGGACTCGATTATTCCATTCGCCCGGAGCGCGCGCTGCTTGCCCTGCGCCAGGAACTTGGATTGTTCGCCAATCTTCGCCCGGTGAAATTATTCGCTGCTTTGGCTGCGGCATCTACGTTGAAGCAGGAAGTAGTCGAAGGAACTGACCTGCTCGTCGTCCGCGAATTGACCGGAGGGATTTATTTCGGGCAGCCGAAAGGTGTGACGAAACTACCCGACGGTACCGAGCGCGGAATCAATACCGAGGTTTATACCACTCCTGAAATCGAACGCATCGCTCACGTCGCGCTTCAGGCCGCCTTGAAGCGGCGTAACAAAGTTACTTCGGTCGACAAGGCCAACGTGTTAGAGGTGACCGAATTATGGCGGAAAGTGGTTACCCGGGTGCATGCGGACGAGGGTTATGCGGCCATTAAATTGGAACATATGCTGGTTGATAACTGCGCCATGCAACTGATCCGCAATCCCAAGCAATTCGACGTGGTCGTGACTACGAACATGTTCGGAGACATATTGAGTGATGAAGCCGCCATGCTAACGGGCTCCATTGGCATGCTGCCTTCAGCCAGCGTCGGCGGAAAAGTCGGCATGTACGAGCCGGTTCATGGCAGCGCCCCGGATATTACCGGGCAAGACAAGGCGAATCCTCTGGCGACTATTCTGAGTGTGGCAATGATGTTGCGTTATTCTCTCGAGCAGAGCGCGGCAGCGGATCGCATCGAAAAAGCCGTGGAGGAAGTGTTGAATGCAGGATACCGAACTGCGGATATCCAAGAAAAAGATTGCCGGCCGGTGGGGTGCAAAGAAATGGGCCGGTTGGTTCGTGATAGGATCGCTGCGACAAAGGGCTAGGTGAAGGTGAAAAAGCCAAAGTACAATATCGCAATCGTCGGCGCGACCGGAGCGGTCGGTGAACAGATGCGTGAGGTCCTGGAAGAACGGAAATTTCCGGTGGGAGAGATGCGCTTGCTCGCCTCTGAACGGTCCGCGGGACAGTTTCTTGAGTTTGACGGGCACCAGCAGCGCGTGGGTGTTTTGAACGAAAGTTCATTTCAAGAGATCGACATCGCGCTATTTTCCGCCGGCGGGAGTGTCAGCGCGAAATACGCACCGCTGGCCGTTTCTGCCGGCGCTGTCGTCATTGACAATACCGCCTGCTTTCGCATGGTGCCGGATATCCCGCTGGTAGTCCCGGAGGTCAACGCGAGCGCCATTGGCGATTACAAAAACCGCGGGATTATCGCCAATCCTAACTGCTCCACTATCCAGATGGTGGTTGCTCTTAAACCGATTCACGACGCCGCGCGCATCAAGCGCGTGGTGGTTTCGACTTATCAATCGGTATCGGGCGCCGGCAGGCAAGCGATGGAGGAATTGAGCCAGCAGATTGCGGCTCTTTTTAACAGCAAGGATGTCGAGAAGAAGAAATTTCCGCATCAAATCGCATTTAATTGCATTCCTCATATCGATGTCTTCATGGAGGACGGATACACCAAAGAAGAATGGAAGATGATTCACGAGACACGGAAGATCCTGGCGGAGCCGTCCCTTCCGGTGACCGCCACTACGGTGCGCGTGCCGGTCTTTTGCAGCCACTCGGAGTCGGTGAACGTGGAGACTGAGAAAAAACTCACGGCTGCCGAAGTCAGAGCACTGCTCCGTGAAGCGCCCGGCATTATCGTCGCCGATGAGCCGGAGAACAATCTATATCCACTGGCACTCGACGCTACCGGCAAAGATGCCACCTATGTGGGTCGAATACGCGAAGATCACTCCGTTCAGAACGGCATCAATCTGTGGGTAGTCGCCGACAACCTGCGCAAAGGCGCAGCGCTGAATGCGGTTCAGATCGCTGAAATACTGATTCGCGACCATATCTGATCATCGGTAATGATCCGCCAGTTACTCTTTCCTTCGTTCTCTTAGTGAACATTAAGCTTACCGTCGAGTACGACGGCACTGATTATCACGGCTGGCAAATTCAGGCCAACCGAAAGACAGTTCAAGCGGTTTTAGAAAAAGCCGTTTCTACCTTGGTGGGGCGGCCGACACGTATAATCGGTTCGGGTCGAACCGATGCGGGAGTGCATGCTTTTGGCCAGGTGGCCAACTTCATGTCCGACAAGGGATTCGAACCACATCGCATTCAGCGCGCTGTCAATGCGTTGACGCCCGATGACGTTTGCGTAAAAGCGGTTGAAGTCGTGCCGGATTCCTTCCATGCGCGGCGCCATGGGCGCAGCCGAATCTATCAATACCGGATATGGAATCGGTCGAGTCCTTCACCGTTCCAGCTGAGATACGCTTGGCACGTGCACGACCGGCTAGACATCGCTGCGATGGGCCAAGCGATCACTTGCCTGGACGGAGAGCATGACTTTTCCTCTTTCCGCGGCGCCGGCTGCGATGCCGCCCATCCGATAAGGACTGTGTACGCCAGTTCCATAAGCCGAAGCGACGACTTGATTGTTTTTACCGTCGAAGCCACAGCTTTTCTTCGTCACATGGTGCGTAATCTGGTTGGCACATTGGTGGAAGTCGGCCGACAACAGCGCTCACCGCAATCCTTTGCTGCGCTTCTCGATGCCCGGGACCGTACGCAGGCCGGGATGAAAGCTCCGGCACACGGTTTGTTTCTCATGGAAGTGAAATACTAAAGTGCGCGCCAGCGAGTTGTGTCGTGAGGAGGCGATAGAGTATCGCCCACCGGCGTGCTGCGAATTCAGTCCATTGAGATGGTAACTTTCGTTGACACTATTCCTAGCTTCCATATACCTTACAGCCCGAGGTGAAAGGATCCTGCGATGATAACCAAGGAGGGTGACAAATCATGATGCCGGCACACGATAACTTCTATGACCCTTATTCAAAGGCCAAGAAGATTAAAATCAAATGGCCAAACAGCGCGCGGATGGCGATTGCGTTGGCCGGAAATTTGGAAGCCTGGACCGAAACCCCCAGCGCAAAATACCGGCGCATGCGCCATGTTGGCGGGTCGAATCCTGTCAAAGAAGAAGATGTCAAATCGCCCTATGATTGTCGTACCGCCAGTGAAAATGATTACGGCGGCCGAACCGGAATCTGGCGTATCCTGCGCATCCTGGATAAGCACGGCGTGAAAGCCTCTTTCAACACAAATGCGCTTTGCATCTACCGATACCCCGAGGCTGTTAAAGCCGTCGACGCCCGCGGACATGAAATCGTTGGTCACTCGTACGCCGAGGATGTTCAATTGATCCATCTTACAGAGCAAGAGGAGCGCGAGGAGATACGGACCTGTGCCAAGATGTTTCACGAATTCGTTGGCCAAAAACTCACGGGTTGGCTGACTTCGGGCATGCGCCATACCGAGCGAACCCTAGGCATTCTTGCCGCCGAAGGTTTTCTCTGGCATGGGGATGCCGTCAACGACGATAATCCTTATCCGGTCGATATCGATGGCAAAACATTGATCGTGGTGCCGTATAAGAACGCCATCAGCGGACTTAACGACACGGGCATGTATCGGCGAGGCATCACTGCCCGTGATGTTTTTAATTCATTCAAGGATGAATTCGACATGCTTTACGAAGAATCGCTGGAGGATCCCAAAATGCTGACATTGGCGATGCATTGTCAGATGGCGTTTCCCGCGACCGGGAAAATCTACGATGAGGCGATTCAGTACGCCAAGTCTCACGATGGCGTTTGGTTTGCCAAACGTATTGAGATCGTGAATTGGATTAAGGAAAATTGCCTTTAGATTAGCTGATCGGTTCTGACAATCCGTGCGTCCGTAGATCACCAAAGTACTAATCCAAAAGCGCGGAACTAGATCCACTTGAACTCGGGCATAGCGGCAGATAATATCCTGCGAAGGAGATTTTGCGAATGAGCGGTAGAACGCTATACGAGAAGATATGGGATTCCCATACGGTTGGGATTCTTCCAACCGGCCAAACCCAACTTTTCATCGGGCTTCATCTGATTCACGAGATTACCACGGCACCTGCCTTCGATATGTTGCGCGAGCAGGGTATGGATGTAGCGTTTCCGGAGCGAACCTTCGCTACAGTCGACCATATTGTTCCGACCGATGTTCGTAGCCGACCCTTTCTCGATCGCGAAGCCGAAGAACTGACCCAAGCGCTTGAAAGGAATGTCAGGCAATTCGGCGTGGAGTTTTTCGGCTTGGATAGCGCCAATCAAGGAATCGTCCATGTCATCGGTCCGCAGCTTGGCTTGACTCAACCGGGAATGACGCTGGCGTGCGGTGATAGCCACACGAGCACCCACGGAGCATTTGGGACTCTGGCATTTGGAATCGGTACCAGCCAGGTTCGTGATGTTCTGGCGACACAGACCTTGGCGATGGAAAAGCTCAAGGTGCGCCGCATCAATATCGATGGCGCGCTCGGCACGGGCGTTTATGCCAAGGATGTGATTCTGAATGTCATCCGGCGGCTCGGCGTCGGCGGCGGTAAAGGTTTCGCTTATGAATATGGCGGATCTGTCATCGACTCGATGCACATGGAAGAACGTATGACCGTTTGCAACATGAGCATCGAAGGCGGTGCGTTGGTGGGTTACGTCAATCCCGACGCAACCACGTTTGAGTACCTTAAAGCCAGACCTCATGTGCCGGCCGGCGCTGCATTCGATCGCGCTGTCGCCTATTGGAAGTCGATTGCTTCCGATGCCGACGCGAGGTACGACGATATCGTCAATTTCGCAGCAAAGGATATCGAACCGACAGTCACTTGGGGCATCAATCCGGGACAAGCGGTAGGGATAACCGAAAAACTCCCGAAGCCCGATGAATACTCCGATCCTGTTGGGGCAATGAAAGCGTACGAGCATATGGGATGGCAACCGGGCGCGCCAATTTTGGGCACACCGATTGATGTGGCGTTTATCGGCTCGTGCACTAATGGCCGGCTCGCGGATCTGCGGGCGGCGGCTAAAATCGCCAAGGGGAGAAAGGTTCAGTCCGGAATTCGCGCGCTGGTGGTCCCCGGTTCGGCCGAGGTCAAGAAGCTTGCCGAGAAGGAAGGTCTGCACGAGATATTTACCGAAGCAGGGTTTGAATGGCGCGAGGCCGGATGTTCCATGTGCTTAGCGATGAATCCCGATAAGCTTCATGGCAAAGAAGTCTCGGCATCCTCATCCAATCGTAATTTTATTGGCCGTCAAGGCAGCCCGCAGGGAAGAACTCTATTGATGAGCCCAGCCATGGTCGCAGCTGCCGCACTGAGCGGGAAGGTCGTCGACGTGCGGGATTACCAGTAGGAGGGGGGGACCATGAGCGCAATCGTGAAAATTACCAACATAGAAGGCAGAGCGGTGACGATCCGCGGCAACGATATCGATACCGATCGAATCATTCCCGCGCGTTATCTTAAAGAAGTGAGCTTTGCCCGCATGGGTGAGTATCCTTTCTTC
>DASUVS010000401.1:0-7460 GCA_036378835.1 Binatia bacterium
CAGGGGAAATCACAGGAACCATCGGTTTGAGTAACCTGTCTGCCACCGGCAAAGGTCGCCTAACCGCCGGCTTCGAGTTAACCAGATAACGCCGCGCAACGCTGTCATTATGTAAGAAGATGGACTTACTTCTTTAATTAATCGAGACCCTGAAACTAACCATCCCGCCGGGTGCCCGAGCCGCGCCAAGTGCTTTCGTAAACGCGTTCCAGCTCGGCCGCCTCGCGTTCGATCGAAAAGTGATTGACTGCATGAACGTGTCCGGCTTGCCCCATCTCGACCGTGAGCTGAGGGTCGCGCATCAGAATTTCTAGGCGAGCGACCAAGGCATCGAGGTCCTCAGGAGACACGAGATAGCCGGTATGCTCGTCGAGGATAACGTGGTGAGCGGCGCCGACCCGAGTCGCCACCACCGCACAGCCGCTTGCCATCGCTTCCAACGGCACCAGCCCGAAACCCTCCCAGCGCTGCGGTGAGACGACGATGCTCATGCGCCTAAACCAGAGAGGGATCTCAGTCGCGGGTCTTTCACCGAGAAACCGGATGCGCTCTGAAAGACCGGCAGCCGCGATTATACGCTTTAAATTGTTTGCAAATGGAATTTGGTCCGGTGTCACGGCGCCTATGATCACGGCGGTGAAGTCGGGAAATTTTGGTAGCAAGCGGCACATCGCATCAACGAACAGGTCGGTTCCTTTTTGATGACGCACCCGTCCGAAAATAGCGATACCGAAACGGCCGGGAAGTCCGCTCTCGCCCCATTCTCGGCTGCGGTCTTCGGCAGGAAAGTAGCGCGCCGTGTCGACACCGTGGAAGATGATCTTGGCAGGGACCGGAATATAATTCGCCGTCTCCGCTGAGGTCGCGACAACAACGTCCATTTGCCGCATCAGCCAATGCGTCCAACGACTATGACGGCGCTGCGCCGCAGATGTTAGCACAAGTTTGAGCGGCATTCTCAGCACCGAACGGAGAATCAGGCCTGTGAGCGCCTCAAGATTGCGGCGCGCGTGCCAAATGCGGAATTTTTTCCCCGATGGCGGATTAAATCCGTGCCTGAAGAGATCGCTCCAGCGGATGCGCGGCCACTGCGGCGGGACCTTGGGCCCCAGAGCGGCGATATCCAATCGTTTGGCCTGTTCTGGTATCAAAGCCGCGACGGTCGAGGTTACCCCGGTGTGCCGCCGCTTTAAGCTCGCGACGATGACTTCGAATTGGGAGGCGCGATTCATCGATAAACGTGAGCACATAAGGAGAACTCAGAAGAAAGATCGCTTGTTCGATCAGTCCACTAGATTGAAGCTTCATTTCACCCGTTCGATAAATCCGCTCTTTCTAATCTCATCGACAATGGTCGGATCGAGCAGCCGCAGGCTGTCCGGCGTCGCTCCCGCAGCTTTAGAATTTTGTTTGGCAACCTCGGCGATGACAAAGTCGAGACCTCTTGGTTCCGGTAAGCTCATTATTCCCTCGCCGTGCTGGGCGATGTAGAAATCATACCCTATGGATGCGCTTTCATCGTCTAGGCGCAGATATTTTTTGATCAGTCGAACTGCGAGATTTTTATCCCGCTTCATCATGTAGAGGCCTTCGATCATTGTTTTGATAAACCCGACCGCTTGCTCTCGATGGGTTTCGAGAAACTTCCTGGTTGTCATGAAACAATTATGGCAGTAGCGGGGCAGTCCCCATTTTTTGTCAGACAAATCGACCAGAAGATTCATGCCTGATTTAATCGCGGAGGTCGCCTGCGGATCGCTCAGCACCGTCGCTTGGACTTGCCCGGAGAGCAAAGCGGCTTGACGCGGGGATACGCCGCCCAACTGAATAATCTGAACCTGGTCGGCTTTTACGCCGATCTTTTCCAAGGCGATTCTGAGATTGACCTCGGACGAGGAGCCGAACCGGCTGATGGCGATTCGTTTGCCTTTGAAATCCTCGGCGCTTTTGATTTCAGGTCGAACGATCAGTTTATCAGGAATGAAGTTGAGTCCGCCGGCAACGATCGTAATGTCGGCCCCCTGTAAATTGGCATTGACTGCCAATGATCCGGTGGAAAAGAGGAATTGCGACTCGTTGGCCACCAGAGTCTGCATGCCGACCGTGCCGTTTTCGATGGCGATGTACTCCATGTCCATCCCGTGTTTGTTCAACAGTTTCTGATCGTAGGCTACCCACAGCAGCGCATGGATAACAGATAGCCCGCCGCTGGCCGCGCGAATCTTTTGCGCCATTACTGGTGAAGAGCTAAACGACAGGAGCAAGAGGACGACAACCATTGCAGTTATTCGGAGCTTCACATTTTTCTCCATCCCATCCGATAACGCGCAGCGATTGCAACTGCAGTCTCCCATACTACCGATCCTTCTCGATCCAAACCTCGACATTGTAATCCGGCCCGCCGGAGACAGGATCGATCCGGCGCGGGATCAAGACGTTGGCTTCGGGCCAATAAGCTTGTAATGTCCCAGGCTTAAGCGGCGCAAGCTGAATGATTCCTTTCATCCTGCCAATCTCCGAGCGAATGATCACTTCGTAGCCGTCCGTCAGCTCGAGCTTCTCGGCATCGTCAGGCGACATAAAGAGAACGTGGCGCGACCGTGCCCCCATCGAACCATCTGTATGGCCGAAGGTCATGCTGTTGAATTGTTTGCCGCGCCGCGTGGACAGATAGAATTTACCCGCGCTGGCGCGCCGGTCGGGGGGCTTCATCGGGGTGAATTGGGCGCGATTTTCGGGCATGCCGGTAAAGCCGTGCTTGAAAAGAAACGGTCCGCCCCATTGGAAATGATCGCCCTCCTTGGTGAGCTTCTCGATGCCATGATAAATCGGCATCACCCGAGCCATTTCTTCACGAATACTTTGAGTATCGTCGAAGGGGAAGAGAAGCTCGCCATTGGGCATCGCCTTGCGCCCGATCCGCATCGGGATTTCCCATTCGGGCAGGGTTTCGCCGATGCTATGGCCGGGAATCTCCGGGCTGAAACGGATTCGCCTTTCGGTGCTGGTCGAGGTTCCGCCACCGCGTTGTTCATAGCGGGTTTGACTCGGCAGGATCAGGATCGATTCCATAGCGTTGAGCAACATGGAGGTGTTGAGCAGAATGTCCTGATGTATCCGGACGGGCACGCGCTCGAGGGCTCTTGCGACGTAGTTTCGATCCGGCAAAGCCTCCAATAAATTTCCACCGATAGAATAGAGAAATTGAAGGTCTCCGCGACCTGCGGCTTCGATCATGTGCGGCACTCTTAAACCTGGCCGCGCCGGGATCGGATGCTTCCATAGATTGGAAAAACGGCGGGCGCTGGATTCATCCACCGACAATCCGCCGGGAAATTTATCGGGTTCCACGCCGCAATCTGCGCCGCCCTGAGCGCCGCTGGGCCCGCGCATCGGCATAATGCCGCATTTTTCCCGGCCGAACATGCCGCGCGCCAGAGCCAGATTGACGAGCGCTTTGACGTTATCGACGCCGAACTCATGTTGGGTCAATCCGGTGCTGTAAACGAACACGGCAGACTGCGCGGTGCCGTAGCGTTGGGCAAAGTCGATCATTTGGTTGCGAGTGACGCCCGAGAGTTGCTCGAGCAACTCCCACGATTGTTGTTCGACGGCAGCTCTCATTTGCTCAAACCCGGCGGTGTGGGCGGCAATAAAGCCGTGATGCACCTGATCTGCGGCCAGGAGCGCTTTGAGAATTCCATTGATGAACGCGATATCCCCGCCGACACGCACCTGGTAAAAATCATCCATCAGCTTGGTGCCGAAAATCGCGCTGGATGCCAGCGCCGGTACCCGGTAGCGTTCCAGACCGTACTCGCGCATGGGATTGACGACGATGATGCGCGTGCCCTGTTGTTTGGCGAGGTGCATGTATTTGGTCGTCACCGGATGATTGTTGGCCAAGTCGGAACCGAAGATGACAAGCATCTCGGTGCCGATGAAATCCGCAAGCGAGCCGGTGGGCGCGCCAACACCCAAGGTGGCTTTCAACCCCGAAACCGTGGCGGCATGACAAAGGCGCGAGCACAGATCGACATTGTTGGTGCCGAGCACCCGCGCCAGTTTTTGAAAGACATAGTAGGCCTCATTTGTCAGCCCGCGTGAAGTTGCAAAAAAGGCCATCTGATTAGGGGGAGCATTGCGAATCGATCGGGTCGTCAATTCCACTGCTTGATCCCAGCTGATCCGGTTAAAGCCCTTCTCTCCTCGCCTGCGAAGCATGGGGTAAGGGATGCGTCCCAAGGATCGGAGCTTCTCCGGTGCGAGCCGGCGAAGGGCGCCGACGTCGCTCATGCGCGACGGATCCAGCGCGCTCATCGTGTTAACCTTGAGAAGCTTGAGGCGTGTCATGCACAGATGAACGCCTTCATGAACATTATCCTTGAGGCCGTACGGGCCCAAAGAGCAACCGTCGCACACGCCCCGTTTCAAGATATCCCAGGCGTACGGGATTTCGGTTTTATTCTCCCAGATCACGCCCAGCATTTCGCGGTAATGTCTCGGCTGGGTCTGGCCGACCAAACCGAACGGGACCCAGCGCGCGAGGCCGGTGTCGTTGGATGTTACCTTAGACATGGGTCTTGCACATTAACCCTATGGGTGGCGCAGCTCGTCGAGAACCGCAAAAAACTTTTCGGGTTCGCTTTTCGACACAGCTGTTTTGTACAAGGCATACCGTTGATGAGACGCCCAGCCGATCCACTCTTCGAGTGTAACCGCGTCGCCATCGTCGCCGGACCGTTCCAAGACCGGTGCCGGAACTTGATCCGAGATATCCCACAACGGTTCCATGGGCGGGAGCTCTTGCGCCGGCGCGCCGCAATACCGGCGGGAGAGAAATCTCAAGTAGTCTTTGAAAACTTGTTTCTCGTCTTCGCAATCCACCGGCAAGTGGCAGATGGCGATCCGTTCTTCGATATGAAAGGCGAGCCACTGCTTGAGAGATAGTTTGATACCTGTAAGATCGAGCTTCATCCGCACATGCAAAGGAAGACGGTCCAAATTCGGAAAAAGATCTTTTTCGTAGCGGAATCGGTAAAACATAATCTGCGAGGGAGTTTGCCTTTCGACCGGGCAAAAAGATATTTTCCTCTTCATTCATGGAAGTCAAACACATTATGTATGTATTGGATTAAAAAGACACGTAAATAGCCTTGTCTGAACCGCTTAGCAACAGCGGGACGGGCCGTATCGCCAATGGCGTTTCAAAACACGGTGATTTTCTGCATTGCCCGGGGCATGACTCGGTTGAGCTTGCGTCAGTGAGACAGTTAATGAACGAAGGAGTTTTTAAGACCAAGTATTCTATATTAAAAATGTTCTGGCGCCGCGCCGCGGAGGCCCGGTTGCATTTAGAAGGCCGCCGGAAAAAAGTTGGCAGATACTATGAATCGTTACAGAGAAGTCATCTTAGCTAAGAGGAATACCGTACGATATGCAGAGTCGCCCACCCGAAGCGAATAATCCACCGCCGCCTATCGAACCGACAGGATTCTTTACCGGAATCAAAATACGTCCGGTCATCATCGGTGTCGTCGTCGATATCGTCGCCACGATGATGCTGTCGACCCTTTATTACTTTATCTTCGTAGCGAAGCAGCTAAGCGACAGCGGCGCAATGTCCGAGGAGGCGATGGCTCAGTACTGGAGTTCCAGCGAAGGCATCATGGCCAGTGTTGTGATCGGCACGCTTTGTACCGGCATCGGCGGCTTCTACGCCGGCCGCAAAGCCGGCGCATTGGAGATGAAGCACGGCGGCCTTGTTGGTCTCGGTTCGATCCTGACCGGAATCATCCTGCAATCGGCCGGCGAAGACGGCACCGGACTCAATCAATGGCAAATGCTGATCGCCTATGCGTCGGCGATTCCCGCCGGAGCTTTGGGCGGCTCTGTGGCGGAGTGGGCGCGCGGCTTTGCGCCGATGAAACCGCCGGACGGCGGCACTCGGCGCCGGCGTTAAGCATGCTATGGGCAGCATCGAATACAGACGCGCCGGCCCGGATGATTATGCCGAAATTGTTCGGCTGCAGCGGGTCAATTATATCGGCAACCTCTCGGAAGAGGAGCGCCGGGAGGGTTTTCTCTCCGCCGAGTTCAGTTTAGAGCAGGTAGCGGCTATCGCCACCGATCTCGGCATCGCCATCGTTACCATGGACGATGACCTTGCCGGGTGCTTGTGCGGGATCAGGCGCGAATTCGATCACCGCTCGCCGGTGGTTGCAAAAATGCTCGATTCCTACGACCAAGTGTGGTTCGAAGACAAACCGCTCAGCGCCTTCAACAGCTATATCTACGGCCCCGTGTGCCTTGCTCGTCAGTACCGCCGCCGCGGCCTGCTGCGCGGCCTCTATGACTTTCAAAAAAAAGATTTGGCCGGCCGATTCGAACTTGGCGTTGCCCTGGTCTCACATAGCAATCCACATTCAATGCAGGCGCATGTGGAAGGTTTGGGAATGACCAAAACGGGCGAATTTGAGCTCAACGGCAGCTTATTCGCGATCCTGGCGTTCCGCATTTGAACCTACTGGCGGCTGCAAAAAGAAATCATATGCTTCGTTGCGCTTATTCGCCTCCTCAGTTGGAGTACTGGAGTGATGGACTGATGGGTTCGAGACCCCAATACTCCGTTGCTCCAACACTCCATTCCGTTTGCCCGCGCCGTCTTGCGGATTGGCCAGCGCTCTCATAGAATCGCCTCAGTCGTTGCCGTTCCTGGTGACGGCGACAATCTCGAAAGGAGATAAATAAATAATGGATAAAGACACCAAGAAGACCGCATTGCGCATGATCCCGTATGGACTTTATGTTCTGACTGGTGAAGGCAAGGACGGCAAGATTGCCGCGGCAACAGTCAACTGGGTGACGCAGACTGCGTTTGAGCCGCCACTGGTAGTCGTCGGCGTCAAAGCCGACTCCGGCGCTCATGCGATTATCAAGGAATCCGGAACTTTCGCGTTAAATATTCTCGGCAAGGATCAAAAAGGCCAGGCTTATACTTTTTTCAAGGCGCTCGAGCGCGAAGGCGATACCATCGGCGGCGAACCATTTCGCAAGGGAAGTCTTGGCGCGCCGATTTTGCAGAATGCTCCGGCATTTGTCGAGTGCCAGCTTGTAGAAACCATCGAGAAGGGCGATCATTCGATTTTCGTCGGTGAGGTCAAAGATGCCGGGGTTGCCGCGCAACCTGAGGGACGCCCTGACGATGCGACGCTGACACTTAAAGATCTCGGCGACAAAGTTTTTTACGGCGGCTAGCAGCCTGATGAAAAAGGCCACCTGCTTCGTTGCGCTCGGTCGTCTCGCTTCAACGTACACTAGGAGTACGCTTTCGCTCGACGACTCATCGCGCGTCTCGCATCTAGCCTTTTTGATCAGGCTGCCAACAAGAAAATAAAAACGATCCGATAAAGGGGAAATTATGGCTAAAATTCGACACATTGCTTACCGCGCAGAGGACG
>DASUVS010000402.1:0-2556 GCA_036378835.1 Binatia bacterium
CTTACGGTGCATGGCGCGATCCAATTGCTGCGCGAGACTTCGGCCAATCGCACGATTTTCTCAATGATCCTTCTGGGCGGCGCGACCTCTCTTTTGGTCGGCAACGCCTTCCAAGCGCAAATGCCGGGATTCGCCCATGACTTTGGCCATGACAACCAGGATTGGGCGTACAGCGTGCTGCTCGGCGCCAACGCCGCCGGCGCGGTTCTCGGCGGCCTGCTGTTGGAAGGCAAGGGGCTGCTCAAAGCGAGCCCGTGGAATGCCGCGGTCTGCTCGATTCTGTGGTGCGTCAGCATCATCGGATTCGCCGCCACCGATACTTATGGCTTGGGCGTTATGCTGCTGTTTTGCGCAGGGCTGTTGAATCTGGCTTTCATGTCGATGGCGCAAACCCTGGTGCAGCTCAGGGCACCGGCGCAACTGCGTGGCCGACTGATCGGGCTATTCAACATGTCGAGCAATGGGCTGAAGGCGTTTAGCGGAGTGACCGTCGGCGTGGTCGGCGGCATGATCGGCATCCACTGGTCATTGGGCATCAGCGCGATGGCGCTGTTGGCAGTCACCATTGGGCTGTTTGCGTTCACGATACCGGGGCGGAGGAGTGAAGAGGCGGTTTGACGGTTCTTTGAATTACGATGTTAGTAGATAAGACGACCTTTGTCCCCCCATCAGAATTATCCGTCGTGGTCGAAGCCGTAAAGCCGCGCGCAATTTTCCCATAGGTACTTCCGCTTGGTCCGATCGCTGAACGGCAGCTTCAAGAAAGTTTCCACCGCATGCGGATATTTGACATCGAGGTGCGGATAATCGGTTGAGAAGACGATATTGTCTTCCAAGCCGAAATCCGGGAGATTCTTTGCCGTCACTTCATCGCATTCCACCGCTCCCCAACACTGGCGTTGAAAATATTCCAGCGGTTCGAGCTTGAGCTCAGGGTGTTCCGCCGCTCCGGTGAGCTCGGCATATTCGCCCATGCGCCATAACAGCCAGGGAATCCACGAGCAGTTTCCTTCGAGGAATGCAACTTTTAATTTCGGGAAACGTTCCATGACTCCGCCGTAAATCATGTCGGCGCAAGCCAGCATGTTGGCCATCGGAAACGACAGCGTATTGAACATCGTGAAGCTTGGGATGAACTGCGACAACGCGGGTTGCGGCAAGAACACCCGGCCCGCCTCATGAAAGCCGACGGGAATTCCCAAACTCTGGCATTCTGCCCACAGCGGATCGTAGTAAGAGTCGCTCCACCTCCGCCCGTTTACATGATTGGGCCGCATCAGAATGCTTTTGAATCCAAGCTCGTTAACTATGCGGCGGGTTTCTTCCACCGCCGAAGGGACATCGTGGGGCGCGACGATGGCGGCGCCATACATTCGCTGCGGCGCCACTTGGCAAAAATCCGACATCCAGTCATTGTAAGCTTTGGCGATGGCCGCGGCGAGCTCGGGATCTAAACCGTCGATCGCGAGCACGAACAAACCTCGGCTCGGGTACAGAATCGCCACGTCGAGACCCTCTTTATCCATCGCCCGCAATTGCGCGATATTATCGAAATTGCGCGCCTCTTCCTCGGGGTATCGCTGGTTGAGAATCTTCTCACGGATGGGCCGCAGCGCCGGATTGGGCTTTTCCGGCGCGCGGGGCATGACCTTACCTTCGACTTGAACGCCGAGGTCCCGCTTATGCCGGTTAAGACCGATGGGCGCGCGATCAGCGAATTTTTTATCGATGTACCGTTGCCACAAATCGCACGGCTCAACGACGTGCATATCGGAATCCATCACGCTGTATCCGTTCTTCATTCTTTGTCCTCGACAGTCTGCTGAAAAGCTCATAGGCGCCGGAAAAATGAATTATGAAATCTGAAAACTGAATTCCGCTTTCATCCTTGTAATTCACCCGCCCTTGGCTCTGAGATCTTTTTAAGCAGTCTTCGTTTAGGTAGCCTAAATATCCACGGCATAGCAAGATACCACTCAGATGAGTTTCCGACGTTGAACGGTTGAACCTTGAACAAAGCCGGCGGGAAGCCGGTTATCTCCTATCGACAAAACTGAAATCGAATACTTGATCGGCCGAGATAGGGTTGCTTAGCTCCAGGCTCTTTTTGGTGAAGTCGAGTACGCCATTGATCCACGTCTGGCTAGGACGCCCCTCATCGGCAAGCACGGTGCGATGCCAGTCGAACATCTGCTCGGCCAACGATGCATCGCTCATCTTTAGCTCGGCGGCGATAAATTCAATCGCTTCACTTCGATTCTGGCGATAGTAGGCGATACTGGTAAGCGTTGCCGCTAAGAAAGAATGAATGTCGGCGCGTCGCTTTCTTATCAGATCATCGGTGACTCCGATGCCTCCTATCGGATAGTGCGGCAAGTAATCACCCGAGAACGCGAGCTTGTGAAAACCGTCTCGGTAGAGCATGAGGCTGCGTGGCGGGCTGTAGATGGCTGCCGAGATCCTAGCGCTTTTGAGGGCGAGATGAAGATCATCCTGTCGGCCGAGCGCCAGAATAGTGACGTCCTTGTCCGGGTTCAATCCATTCTTTTCTAGGAT
>DASUVS010000403.1:0-13463 GCA_036378835.1 Binatia bacterium
CGGCTCGACGCCAAAAAAATGTCAATTGAGCTGGCGGCCGTCGATATCGACGATTTAGTCGCTCACGCACAAAGTCAAATTGAACAACTTAATCGCCACAATCGTCTCCAGGTGTCGTGGGATGTGGAACCGCACTTGCCCACTATCGTCACGGATGTAACCAAGCTGGAAGAGATTTTGCAAAACTTGATCGGCAATGCCTTCAAGTTTACCCCGCGAGGGCGGATCCAACTGAAAATTAGAAATCTTCACGAGCTCAGCCGTGTTGAGTTTACTGTCGCTGACACGGGGATCGGGATTGAACCGCATGATATCGAGAGAATCTTTGCCGCCTTCGAGCAAATAAGGGAGGCGCACACGGGAGAATATAACGGAGTCGGTCTCGGGTTAAACATTGTGAAAAAATATCTAGATCTAATGAAAGGCGACATTCGCGTCGAGAGTCAACCTGGCGAAGGCACAACATTCACTTTTTCAGTCCCTCATTCTATTGGGCTCGATTCTTGAGCAAGTAACAGACAACGGTTGAACGATTGAAGACGTAGGCCGTGAATGCCTTACCGGCAATTCCAAGAAAACCTCGTGGACGATGTTCCCATGAGAGTGAAGAGTCGCGCTTCGAGCGATAAGGGACTCTGAGATCAATAACAGGTGAACGACCCAGGATCTTGTGGAAAGTGAATGGTCGGGGCGAGTGGATTTGAACCACCGGCCTCACGGTCCCGAACCGTGCGCTCTACCAAGCTGAGCCACGCCCCGACTCGGTATAAGTAACACACGGAAAGTAGAAAACAACAGGGATTAGATCAGCCAACCGCTTGACGCATGCGGCGAATGGTGTCGCTGTAACTAGAGGTCTTGAAAATGCCGGAACCGGAGACGATCACTTCGGCGCCAGCTCGTACAACCAAGTTTATATTGTCTGCTTTGATCCCCCCATCTGCTTCGATCAGGATTGGCAGTTCTTCTTTTTCAATCTTGTTTCTCACTTGTTCGATCTTGGGCAAAACATCAGAAATGAAAGCTTGACCCGCAAATCCAGGGAACACCGTCATCATGAGAATCATGTCAATGTCGGGAAAGCAGGTTTCGACGCTTTCAATGGCAATGTCAGGATTCACAGCAATAGACGCCTTGGCCCCCAATTCACGAATTTTCTGCAAGCTTTCAGATAGATTCTGAGTCGTATTCGGGTGGATTGATACCCAATCAGCACCTGCTTTTATGAACTCAGGGGCGTACTTGTCCGGATCGGTGATCATCAAGTGAACGTCCAAAGGCATCTTTGTCACTTTTCGAACGGACTCGACGACCACGGGACCTACGGTAATGTTCGGTACGAAGTGACCGTCCATCACATCGATGTGAAGCCAATCAGCGCCAGCGGCTTCAACTGTTTGAATTTCATCTTTCAGCCGGCTGAAATCGGCACTAAGTATGGATGGGGCAATTTTCAGTGAATGCATCTATACAACCCTTCGCAAGCGCGCCGCGAAAAAGCCATCAGTATCATGCTTATGAGGCAGCGCCATAAAATAATGGCCGTTGATAAGCTCCTTCTGCTCCGGAAGATAATTTTCCGCGGGATCTAAAGCAAAGTCTCTGTGGTAGGCAAGAAATTCAGCCACAACTTTTTCGTTCTCCTCGGCGGTGAGCGTGCACGTCGAGTATACTAAAACGCCCTCAGGTTTGAGATAGCTGGCCGCCTGGGCGAGAATCTTTCGTTGCAACTCGCCTAACCGGACGACATCGGTGATGCCGCGGTTCCATTTGATCTCCGGATGAGACCGCAAAGTGCCTAGACCGCTACACGGCGCATCGACGAGGATGCGATCATACGTTGATTCCTGTGCCGCAGCTACTGGTTTCGTCATATCGGCATGTATCGTACGGATCGACTTTAGCCCTAGTCGGACGGCATTCTCATCAATCTTTGCAATACCTTTGGCCGAACGATCCGTGGCTGTGACTTGTCCCTTGTCATTCATCCGCTCGGCGATGTGGGTAGTTTTACCCCCCGGAGCGGCGCACGCATCGAGAATCGTCTCGCCTGGGTGTGGATCAAGGAGATAGGTAACCAGCTGTGACGCTTCGCCTTGAACTTGGAAGAACCCCTCATGATAACCACTTAACCGCTCAATTGGCACCTGCGAGTGAACAACGATACCGTGTGGTGACCACTTGGTCGGTATTGCGTCAATGCCATGCGCTTTGAACGTACCCAACAATGTTTCGCGATCAGTTCGAGACACATTGACCCGTAACACCCTAGGCGCTTGGCGGTTATTCGCCGCCAGAAGCGGTGCAACATGAGCCCTCCCTAAATAATCAATCCACTCGTTGATCAACCACTCCGGATGAGACCAGTAATCGGCCAGCGCCGTGACGCCGCAACTGTCTGGATCCGGCGGGACCACTGTTCTGCTCATGCGAATGAGGTTACGGAAAACTCCGTTTACAAACCCGCCGGCACGGCTACCCGAATGCATCTTGGCTAGGTTTACAGCTTCGTTAAGCGCAGCATACTCGGGTATCCGGTCGAGAAAACTAATCTGGTAGAGGGTGATCCGGAGAAGATTTTTAATAAATGGATCGGTTTCCTCAAAAGAACGGCGCGTGAGCTGCTTTAAATGGGAATCTATTCTGCCGCGCCATCGCAAGGTTCCATAAACGATTTCCGTCAACAGAGATCGATCTTTGTCTGGGATACTGCCTTTTCCGAGTGCCTGATCCAAGAGAATGTCGGCGTAAGCTTTATCAAGCTCAATTCTGACGAGTATATCCACGGCTTGTTTGCGGACATTCCCGCTGTTTTCAGACGTGGTCACCTGCCGCAATCCGCGCTCCTTTTATAAATTCCACCCCGGGAAGCCGTTTTTTATTCTCCAATTGAACCTCTTCAAGAGAGAGCGTGCCGTTTCCGGTTGCAATCCAAAACCCGCCGGTATCTGCTCTGAGAATCTCACCAGGTTTCCCTGACCTATTCGTTTGAATTGGATTTGCGCGGTGAACTTTTAAGATCTTCCCGTTTAGGTGAGTATACGCAGACGGCCAAGGAGTAAAGGCGCGGACACGGCGCTCAATCGTCAGGGCAGGTTGAGTCCAGTCGATTACGCCGTCTTCTTTTCTAATCATCGGTGCAAAGATCACACGAGTTTCGTCTTGATCGTGCCGCTGAAGAGAGTTGCTCTTAAGTCCATCCAGCGTTTTCAGCAGTAACTTGGCTCCTAGGGGCGCCAGCTTAGCTTGCAACGAAGCTGTTGTCTCGTGCTCAACGAGTTTGATTTCTTCCTGAAGATAGATCGGTCCGGCATCAAGTTGTTCAACCAGCTGCATGGTGGTGACGCCGCCTTTTTCTTCTCCATTAATGATCGTCCATGTGACCGGCGCTGCACCGCGATATTTGGGGAGAAGAGAGTAGTGTACGTTTAAACATCCACGTGGTGCGAGATCCAACACTGCTTTGGGTAGAATGCGTCCAAAGGCTACAACCACAATAATTTGCGGATTCCACGATCTCAGCGTATCGAGAAAACCGCTGTCGCGGATTTTTGTGGGTGCAATCACAGGAATGCCTCGACTCTCAGCCATACGGCGAACCGGAGACGGCGCGGTTTGTTGTCCTCTGCCCGTAGGACGGTCGGGCTGGGTGACGACGCCGACAACAGGGTCGGAACCCTCGAGCAACGTTAGCAAGGTGACGGCGGCGATCTCCGGAGTTCCCATAAATATAATGGGCCAAGAGGAAGCCATGTAAGATTGCCTGAGAGACTCTGCTAGAATCTGGCTGTTATTTGGGCAAGCAGTTTAGATCATGACCTGTGCCGATTCGGGTGGCTCGATCCCGCTGCGCAACATCTTTTTGCGGCGACGTGTGTAGAGGTCGCGCTTTAATCGACTAATACGATCTATAAACAGTTTTCCATCCAAATGATCGATTTCATGTTGAAGCGCCACAGCAAGCAAACCTTCCGCCTCTATTTTCCGCTCATTGCCACGTTCGTCTAGCGCGACGACTTGTACTTGTTCCGCACGGCGTACTTCGGCCGTAAAGTCTACGACGCTTAAGCAGCCTTCCTCCCAGGTCAGTTGTCCCTCGGAGTGAGTGATGACAGGATTGATTAATTTGTAAACGTTAGTTCGCGGATTTTCGTGGTCCACGTCCAGAACCACGATCCGCTGTAGTACTCCGACCTGTGTCGCAGCTAAACCAACACCGGGTGCGGCGTACATGGTCTCAAGCATGTCATTGATAAGTTGAACAGTGGCATCGGTAACATTCGACACCGGAAGTGCGGTTTTTGAAAGCCGCGAATCGGGATATTTGAGAATTTCTAAAAGAGCCATAACCTATTATTTTCATAACATATTATAGGGATCGACATCAATGTGCAGGCGCACGTCCCGTGATCTTGTAAACGTCTCGCGAACGGCAGTGGCTAGCCCAATCAAAGGGCCAATTTGCTTGCCTTTGAGCAACAGCTGCCAGCGATAACGACTCCGCAATTTCTCGATGGGTGAAGGAGCCGGGCCGAGAATTTCAATGTGCTCCCGGTACTTTGAATTGCCGCTTTGGATTGCGCGGATTTTCTTGAGAAGCGCTTGGGCCCGCGCTTCCACATGCTCGGGATTGGGTCCGTCCAAGCGCAAATTTACCAGTTTGCCGAACGGAGGATAGCCCAACGCCCGACGAAACTCGATTTCCTTCGCGAAAAACTTTTTGTAGTCATGCTCAATTAGCGGTTGGATTGCATAATGGTCAGGTCCATAGGTCTGAATGATCACTCGTCCGGGATCATTCCCTCGTCCGGATCTGCCCGCAACCTGGCTGAGTATTTGAAACGTCCGTTCAGCGCTCCGAAAGTCCGGCAGATTCAAAGACATATCGGCAAGCAGCGCTCCGACTAACGTTACTCCGGAAACATCGTGTCCTTTGGTGATCATTTGGGTTCCGATAAGTATGTCGATATCGCCGCTCTCCCACCTTCGAATCAAATCGGCGTGCGAGCCGCGTTTGCCGGTGGTATCTCTGTCCATACGCGCAATTCGCGCTTCAGGCACGAGCTCATGGAGAGTCTTCTCGATCTGTTCGGTTCCCGCGCCGACACCGGCAAGGGTTTCATTGCCGCAATCCGGGCAACGTTTTTCTACCGCTCTACTAAAATCGCAATGATGACAGCGAATGACATTGCGGTGTAAATGTAAGGTCAACGTGACGCTGCAATAAGAGCAGCGCAAAACATAACCGCAGCGCAGGCACTGTAGGAAATTTGCGAATCCTCGCCGATTCAAAAAGATCAGCGTCTGGCGGTTATCGTCAATATTTCGTTTGATCGCAGTTGCAAGCGGATCTGACAGTAATCGTTCTCCAGCATTTTTTCGCTTAAGCGATAGGTTCGGCGCATCATTGCGGGCGGCCGTACTCGTGGATTTGAACTGATTGCGGAGATCGAAGATTTCAACACGCGGCAGCGGGCGCTGCTCTACCCGCTGGGAAATCTCCAACAATTCGTACCGGCCATGGCGGCAATTTTCATAGCTCTCCAATGACGGTGTGGCCGAGCCTAGAACTACGGGACAAGCAGAAAGCTTGCCGCGCATGACAGCCACGTCCCTGGCATTGTAGCGCAAACCGTCATCTTGCTTATAGGACCCGTCATGTTCCTCGTCGACAATAACCAAGCCGAGATTTGGAACTGGCGCAAACACCGCCGAGCGGGCGCCCACAACAATGTCGACGTCACCTCGTTTGATCTGCCACCACTGCGCCCATCGCTCGGCAGGTGTCAACCCACTGTGTAGGACGCCGACCCTGCCGTTAAACCGTGCGTTTACTCGATTCAGAAGCTGAGGAGTTAATGAGATTTCCGGAATCAGGATGAGACTTTGGCAGCCGCTGTCCCGCACCCCCTCCATGGCACGTAAGTAAACTTCAGTTTTTCCGCTGCCAGTCACGCCGTGCAAGAGAAAAGTCGCGAATCCGCCGGTTTTCAGGCGAGCTCTGATGGCGGCTAGCGCTGCATGTTGTTCCGTGCTGAGCGTGAACCGTAGGTTCGCACATGGTGGTCGGGACAGTTGAGAGGCTTCCACCCGGCGTTTCCTTCGCTGCACCGGCAAGCGTTCGCGCATTTCAATGTCGCCGGCGGATTGAAGTCGTTTAAGTGCACGGGAGATATTCGTTTCGCCAAAGGCTCTCGTCAAACTCTTGAAGCTCGCACGCCCATTTTGCTCCCGCAGCACAGCTAAAATTTTTTGCCCTAGAACATCATTGGTCTGCACCGTTTCTGATTTTGCGACAACGATGGTCTCGATTTCCATACGAGAGGTGGGTGGTAGTATCGTGCTCAGTACTTCGCCAATAGATGCTACATAATACTGGCTCGCCCACTGGCTGAGGGTTAATAGCAGTTCATCAACAATGGGAGTCTCATCCAAAGCAGAGATTACATCCCTGATGTGCTGCAACGGCGTTTCGGAGATAAGCTCAAACACCACCCCTGAGACCTTGCGGTTACCTAGCGGAATCAACACCCGCATGCCGACGGTTACAGCATCTCTGAGTTCTTGGGGAATACGGTAGGTGAGAGGCTCTTTAACAGGTGACGGGATGATGACGCGGGCGAAGGTCCCCGCTTGATGGCTCATCGTTCGACTAATAACTTCGGATTGTTCAAAAGGCAACTTGCGATGCTCACGAACGAACAGCAGGCCCAATTCCGATGCTGTCGGAAGTATTGTAGTCAAGCGAAATTGGCATTGACAATCCAATGACTGGTAATGAAAACGCAAGAATCATCGATTAGATCATGCGCAGTTACCTTCAGAATCGTTTACTATGGTCAGTATCATGCCTCCAACGATCTCATTCGGTTTTCACCCCAGTTTGGCGTACTCTACGCAATTCTGTCCATAATTGTCCAACTCGGCACATTATGGCTTTGATGAAGACCGAAGAGTTTGAATGATGGTTTGGTATCTACCGGAAATGTAGCGTAAATCCGCTGGCATAATTCTGGCTTTACGCGTCTTCACCTCCACACCCGTGGGCGTATCAATAACTGCGAACTCAAGACGCCAAGGGGCGCATAAAGAAGTTGCCAGGCTAATAACAGGCGGATGGCAACTCAAATATTTCGGTGACTTAGGTAGCCCGATAAAGAAGGAAATGGCTTAGATCCCGTGCCCGGTTATCAACTATCCACGACGAACTCCGAAATGTAACGTTGTGATGAATTGTTGATTTGTAATCGACTGGGATGAGCTCGCGTACGAAGTGTGCTTTGCGTATCTACATTGCCCAACGAGCGTAAGTAAGGCAATTGGAGCTAGGCTCGCCTGCGAGGGCTGTATGTCTAGGATGGTTCAATTTGATGGAGAAGAATTCTTAGCTTGAAAACTCAGCGCGGCTTTTTAGCTGAAGGTAATAGCCCAGTATGAGTTCGTTCTTGAGCAAACTAAATCTAAGTTCCTTGGCATCGTTCGGCAGGAACGGTGGTTTTGTTGCGCTCGATATTGGGTCGAGCTCGATTAAAATGGTTGAAACCTCGATCGAACGAACTGGTTATCGAGTGTTGAGCTTAGGTGTGCTTCCGATTCCGATGGATGCCATTCAGAACAACGTGGTGGTCAACACTAACTTGGTAGCCGATACGATCCGGCGTCTTGTTCAAGAAAATCGAGTGAAGTCAACTCAGGTCGTGTCTGCCGTGCCCGGCAGGGCTGTCATTATGAAGCGAATTGAAATGCCGATGCAGGAAGAAGCCGAATTGGAAGCCAATATTGAGTTTGAAGCTAACAATGTGATCCCAGAGAGAATGGAGAATGTCAATCTAGATTATCAAGTGGTTAACGCAATGGCCGGCGGGAGCAAGTTGGATGTTTTGCTAGTTGCCGTCAAAAAAGAAATTGTCAACAGCTACACCGAGGCTATCGAGGCAGCCGGGCTCAAGCCGGTGATCATGGATGTGGATTATTTCGCCATGGAAAATATGTACGAAGCAAACTATTCGACGGAGACCGGCCCCGGAATGGTTGGCCTTATCCACATCGGCGCACGGTATACTACTGTAACTTTGCTGCACAATAGCATGTCGACCTTTACCGGTGATCTGCCATTCGGGGGAGACGATTTTAGCGATAGCTTGAAAAGAGAATTGAACCTGTCTTCGGAAGCGGCCGAGTCGGCAAAGATCACGGGCTTGGTTGAAGGAAAGAAGGGTTTCGATATTGAAGCCATGCTCAAACCCACCGTAGAAAATCTAGCTGAAGAAATTCGACGAACCGTCAGTTTATACGGCACTGTTGGAACAGAGGAAGCTGATGGCTTGAAAGCTATTTACCTAAGCGGCGGCAGTGCTCAGACGCTCGGATTGCGGGCTATCTTGGAGCAGCAATTGGCCGTGCCAGTGCGAATGGCTGAACCATTTCGCGGATTCACTGTGGATAAGAAAATCGACAGACATTTCATCACCGAAGACGCGCCCGCATTCGCGGTGGGCGCTGGGTTATCTATCCGGAGACCTGGGGACAAGTGATTCGGCTTAATCTACTGCCGGTTCGTGAACTTAACGCAGAGTCGGATCGCCGCAGGGATCTCGCTGTAGCCGGAGTCACCTTAGCAGCTACCACGTTGATGCTGATCGCCGTTTATTTATATCAATCAGCGCAACTGTCGAACTTGGCGAACGAGCTTCCTGCCATTCGGAAGGAAGTGGAGGTTCTAAACGGCAAGGTCAAAGAACTCGGCAATCTGGAAGCCAAGATAAAGGAGCTAAGAAGCAAGCATAAAGTAATCGAGGACCTGCGCGGCCAAAAGATGGGTCCAACCCTGGTCATGGACAGCCTCGCGGCAGCTGTTCCGTCAAGCGTTTGGTTAGTCGAACTGAAACAGAGTGGCGGAAGCCTCACGATCAACGGGCTGGCCATGGACAATCAGACCGTCGCCGAATTTATCAAATCATTATCGCAGTCCGGTCATTTCAAGAACGTTGAATTAGTAGAAACAACCCAGGCAGATCCGAAGACGGGACCCTACAAAAAGTTCTCCATTCAATCAGCCATTTCTTATCAGATTCCAGCGACTAGCGCGTCGACTCCTGCACAGGCGGAGCCCAAAGGAAGCAAGAGTTGAACGCCGCCATAGAGAAAATCCTAGACCGGCCCAAAGGCCAGAAGCTCGGTATTTTGGTCGGGTTGATTATTCTTTTTTCAGCAGCTTTTTACTCATTCCTTTATAGTCCGCAGGCCGACGAACTTACCAAGTTGAACGAAAGCATCGAGACGGCACAAAATGAAAAAATCATTAAACAGAAGCGAGCGGCTAATTTGCCGAAGCTACAAAAAGAATTGGGTGAACTGGATGTCAGATTAAAAGAAGCGATAGCCCAACTGCCAAGCAAGAAAGAAATTGCGGATCTTTTATCTAATGTTGAGGCAAAAGCGCAAGAGTCCGGACTCGACATCAACCTGTTTCGTCCCCGGCCTGAAAACTACAAGGATTTCTATGCAGAAATTCCGGTGGAGATAAACATCAAAGGGACGTTTCACAATGTGATTATGTTTTTTGATGCTGTCGGAAGACTTACGCGGTTGATTAACATCGATAATGTTGGGTTCAAGAATCCTAAATTGTCCGGCGATCAGATGATTCTCGAATTTACAACGACGGCGACCACCTACCGTTTCCTGGAAGAGGCGGAGCGAAAAAAGATTGCCGAAGAAAAGGCTGCCGCGGCGAAGGCAAAAAAGTAACCCATCATGCGAGCCTTGTTTAGATTCTCTTTGCATCTTGTGATCGTAGTCTTAGCGCTAGGTTCAGTATTCCAGTTTGTTATCGCTCAGGAGCAGATCCAGACTCCGTCCCAAAAAACCAAAGAGGCTGTGGAAAAATTGGTAAAGACGCCGGCCACGATCGGCAAAAGTCTCGGGGTACTTACTGAAGCGGCGAACGCAAAACTGAAGCAGGTCCTTGGTGACCCACAGGAATTTAAAACGAACGCGGAACCCGATGACGCCCTGCTCTTGCAAAAGAAGAATCCCGAGCCTGAGTCGCCGAAGTTTGTTCGGAAAGGAAATCGCGATCCTTTTCGGCCGCCCAGCATTCAATCGAGGACCGGTACCCGGTCCCGAGACAATTTATCTCCTCTCGAGCGCTTTGAGTTGGGACAACTCAAGGTGGTTGGGATTGTTTGGGACGTCAAAGAGCCGCGGGCGATGATAGAAGACAACGCAGGGCTTGGTTACACCATTCTAGTGGGCACGCGCATAGGCGTTAGCGAAGGCAGAGTGAAAGGAATCCATCGCGACCAGGTGGTTGTCGAGGAATTCTTCGAAGATATCTCTGGCAAGAAAAAAACCCGCGAAGTCTCCATGAAACTATCAACTGATTAAGCGCAATCACTAAGGAGAAAGTAAATTCATGTTGTGTCTGAATCGGCGGGTTCAGAGAATCGCCCAAAGCAGATTGGTTCCTGCCCTGTTCCTCATCGTCGGAATTGTTCAAGGCGCGGCATTATCCGGTTGTGGGCCTAGCACGAGTAAGGGCCCTCAAGTCGGCCAAAACCAAGCCACGGCTCAAACACCGACCCGATCGCAACCTGTCAATAAAGAGCAACCGACCCCCGCTGGGCTGCTCAAGCTACGGGACCTTTCGCTCGTTGAAGAGCGTGGCCAAACAACATTATCGATTAAATTTTCGCAGCCCATAACTGAATATCGGCATTTTCCTCTCTCACAGCCGTCACGAATTGTTATCGATGTATTGAGCGACGCCAAACAGGCCCCGCTCAGTGAGAGCTTTCGCATCGACACGCACTGGGTAGGAACGTTACGCCTGACAGCTAATGACGCTGGCATCCGGTTGGCCAGCGATATCACGGCCGCTACAGTGCCGCCTTATGTAGTCACCCCCGAAGACGGTGGTCTGAAAATAGTGATCGGTCTTTTTAACCCCGATGCGACGGGAAAAAGGCAAGCGGTTCTCTACAGAGATGGAGTACGTTCAGACATCCGGCCAGCCGGGCAGGCGCTATCGTTAAAGAGCTCGATTGAGGAGGGTACATCTTCTCTGGCGGGCCAGCCTAAGTCGGAGGATAAGAAATATACTGGCCAGAAGATTTCGCTGGAGTTTAAGGATGCCGACATAAAGAACGTTTTTCGGCTTCTGGCCGAGGTTAGCGGTAATAACATTATGGTTACGGATGACGTCAGTCGCAAAGTTACCCTTCGTCTGATTGAACTTCCGTGGGATCAAGCGATGGACCTAATCGTTGAAACCAATGGCCTGGCTAAAGAAGAGATCGGCAACGTGATCCGAATTTCCACAGCTGGCCGATTCAAGTCTGATAGGGATGCGCTAGTCGCTGCGAGGAGAGCCAGAGATGACCTGGAGCCGCTACAGACAGTCTACTACAGCATCAACTATGCTAAGGTGAAAGAGCTTGAGTCCAAGGTGAAGCCGCTCATGAGCAAGCGTCCCGATGCCGCCTTGGTCATTGATGAGCGAAGCAATACGATTATGTTACGGGATCTGCAAAAGACGGTAGAAGATGTCAGTACTCTCGTCGCAAAATTAGATCTGCGAACGGCTCAAGTTCTGATTGAATCAAACCTAGTGGAGACGACGCCGACGTTTTCGAGAGCGTTAGGAACTGAAATCGATGCCATATTTAATGGGCGCATCGTCACAAGTTCAAGATTTTTGGCCGGTAGTCCCTTTGCTGGAAGCGCTAACACAGTTGCTCCCCCCTTCCCGGTGCCGAGCACGGGTTTCCGGTTCGGGTATACGCCGGCTAACTTGAACGGCTTTATCACCGCGGCTGAGAACGAAGGAAACGCCAAAATTATTTCGCGACCCTCAATAGTCACTCTCAACAACGTGCCGTCAACAATCAAAAGCGAGAGGATTCTGCGAATTGCGCTTCCTAGCTCGACTAATATAGCCAGTGGCAGTGGTGCAGCCGCCGGTACCGCAGTGGCAACGGAAAAGATTCCCGTCGGCATCAATCTCACTGTCACCCCTCAGGTTTCGAGCGACGGCTTCGTTTTGATGAATATCAAAGTGAAGTCGAGTTCTGTCGCCAATTCGTCAACGGTTTCCGGGGGAACGGCAGGTGTGATTCCCTTTGACGAGCTTAATCGTGAGGCAGAAGCAAATGTGCTTGTCCGAGATGGTGAGACCATTGTAATCGGCGGAATACTGAAGGACATCGACTCCGATTCTCAAAGTGGCATCCCCTATCTGAAAGACATTCCTGTCTTCGGGTGGCTCTTTAGAAATTGGCGTTTTCAAAAAGACTTTGAAGAACTCGTGGTCTTTATCACCCCGAGGATTGCTGCAGCTGGTTCAGAAAACCTGCCGTCAGCCGAGCAGCTTTGGCGCAACCAAATGGAAAGAACCAAAGCAGAAGCAGCAACTGAAACGCACTAACCCTGCGGCACCATCCCGGTAAGATACGGCTTTGTGGAAGGAGAGACTTGATCGAACAAAGTCGCCTACTTTAGAAGTGCTGCTCGGGTAAGCTGGAGTGACGAAGGTTTTCTACAGTTAGTTTGCGAGCGGTCATCGCTTGACAGAGGTTTTGTGATCGGCTGCGGTATAGATGCTCTTTGATTATTCTGAAGACAGTGAGCCAGTGTCCATGTCGCGTCTTTTCATTTCGGCAATCACGCGCTCGCGTTCGCTTTCGAGCTCGTGTATTTGATTTCTTAAACTACTAAGCAATTTCTGCTTTTCCGAGTAGGCCGGTGGGGGATTCGTAGAAAATGGAGGGGATTGTGCGTCGACTCCAGCGGGCAGTCCCTGCGCCTTATATTGAGCGTCTCTCAATCGCGATAGTAGATCCTCCTGGTGACCTCTAAACGCTTCTTCGGTTGTGAATAAGAACGGTTCGGATCCCGCGTTTCCACGGGTTTCCGTAGCGTATCGACTTCTAAGTTCTTTTAGCTGGTCATCAATTTTCTTGATCAATTGCCGATAGGAGTCTTCATCGTTTACGTTCGGTGTAGTTATTTCTTTCTCTTCGCTGCGTAGGCTATCTCTCGCGCTTTGTGGGGAAGTAGTCGTCCTCTTTTCAGCAGGCACTCCATTTTCGGGGACCAATGCAGGCGCGGACCGTCTTGGTGGCTCCGTAGCCGGATTGGCTTCGCCGGCCGGCCTGATCGTCTGGACCTGATTCTTGAGAATAGAAATTTCGCCGCCAAAACCGTAAAACTTTATTGCACCAGACTCTTCACGGAAGTTTTGTACATTGAATTGGCGACCATTCTTCAAGACTATCGTGTAATCCGCGGATGCAGGAAGGGGTAATAACACAATGACTGCGGCGGCGTAAAAAACGATCAATTCACGATTCATAGGTGGTAAATATATCACGGTAGGACGAAGCCAGAAATGGATTTTAGAAGTTTGTCATTGGCATGGGGCTTAACGGGAGCAACAGGTAGATGTAACCCTCTCCGTCGGC
>DASUVS010000404.1:0-14251 GCA_036378835.1 Binatia bacterium
GGCACTCCAAGGCCGCCGGTGTAAACTGCTTTGGCTCGGTCTTCATCAATTTAGTGTATTTCTCTAGGAAATGGTTTGCCAGGAGCGGAATGTCCTCAGGTACTTCCCGTAAGGCTGGAGTTTCGATGTGGATCACTTTCAAGCGATAGTAAAGATCAACGCGAAAATGCCCATCCTTGATTTCACGTTCCAGATCTTTGTTGGTGGCGGCGATAATGCGCAGATCCAGGGGTAGCGCCGTTCGGCCGCCCACGCGCGTCACGGATCGTTCTTGGAGGACGCGCAGTATCTTGGCTTGTGACGGCAGGCTGAGATCGCCGATTTCGTCCAAGAATAGCGTGCCGGCCTGAGCCTCTTCAAATTTACCGATGCGCCGGTCCACGCCCGTGGCGATGCCTCGTTCAATGCCGAAGAGTTCCGCTTCGATGATACTCTCCGGCAGAGCCGCGCAATTCACTGCAACGAAGGGGTATCTTGCCCGCGGGCTATTGTAGTGCAAAGCCTTGGCAACGAGCTCCTTGCCGGTTCCACTCTCGCCCTGAATTAGCACGTCGACAGAACTGTCGCGAATTTGATCGATCAGGCGGACCACTGATTGAATGCGGTGGCTCATGCCGATGATGTTTCGGGTTGAAAACTCGCCACCGATTTCCTTTCCTGCATCAGGATCTTGTTGGCTTGGTAGTACCCTGTCGATCTGCGTGGTTTTGGTGGCGTCGCAAACATGCGCCGCGAGTGATCGAAGAATTTCCGCGTCGTCTTCGTTGAAGATTCCCACCTTCTTGTTGATTGCTTCGCCGACGCCGATCACTTCACCTTTGGAATTCATGATTGGAACTGCCAGCAACGTTTTAGTGCGGTAGCCGATTTTTTGATCGACCTCTTTGAAGAACAACGGATGTTCATAAGCATCCGTGACGTTGATCGTCTGACCGGTCATCGCCGCTGCTCCGGCAATTCCCAAGCGCGCATCGAACAGCACTATGCGTTTTTCTTTTTCATGAGTAATGACCGACCAGAGCTCGCATTTCTCGCGATCGAGTAAAAAAATGCTTGCGCGATCTGCTTGGAGCAGCTCGGCGGCTTCTGTAGTTATCAGGTCCAAAAGAGACATGATATTGCCCACCGAAGTCATTCGTTTGCAGGCGTTGAGAACTTCCTTCAGCTTCTCCGAGCGGGGCACCGACGCTTCAGAATCGGGCGGGGCAGGCTCGTTCATTGGCTTTTGAGTAACACATCAGCAAAAACGCTGTCAACGAAGCCTACATCTGTTAATCTTGCGATGGATGCTGGTTGTGCTAGGCACTGAACGCGCACCGTTCGTCGCTTGCAGTTTAGTTTAGCCGCACAAAGGCTTTTCCCGAATACCAGCCGGGGAGGCTTCGATTTGTCTTGTCGATGAGGCAAGTTTGTGACCCGCTGCACGTTTCCAAGATTCGGTAATCGAGGAGTTTACATCGCATTGTCGCTGATCCCAATTACCGTCCTCCCTTGTTCAACGAAGCTTGGAATAATTTCCAATGCCAAGCTGCCTCTTTCCGCTTTCCAGCTCGTGAATCATTGTTAATACCCTTCGGCACAGGGGCACAGGAAGATTCATGCTTTCGCCTTCGCGAACCACATAACCCAATGTGAAGTCGACTTCGGTCGGGATGTTTTTTTGAATTTGCCGCAGCGGTCCTTTGCGGTCATCGTCTTTCCATGATTTTGCCATCTCATTGATAATGGCGAGCCTTCTTTCAATCGGAATACTTGGGTGAAGATCAGGCGGATTGTATTCTGCGAGTCGAATAAAGCGTGCTCCGGCGACAGTCCCTACTGCGACCACTTCTCCTAAAAAATCCGCGAGCAACCGCCGGTTAGCATCGCCGGCGCAACTGGTCGCCAGCGCGAAATCGGCGAGGGACCCAAAGAAGCCAAGGCATGTATACGTGAGCTTGCTCCAGAGCACGCCGAGGATGTTGTCGGAGATCTCAGTGTCTATCACTGGATCCAGCAACTTGTGCAATCGACTCAGCTGTGGCGTGGTCCTGCCGTGCAAATGGCCGATATACAGATGCCCGCGGGTGGCGGTTTGGACATGCCCCGGAGCAACCCTGCGGCAACCCATGCGGATGGCGATGCCCACGGTCCGGTCGGCGCCGACTTTATCCTGAAGCAGGGGTGGATTGATACCGTTTTGCATCGACACCAGCAGGCCGTCATCGTTGAGGGCCGGCAGCACTGTTGCAAGCGCATCAGGAGTATAGTTCGAACGCACGGCGATAAAGCCGATATCGAACTTGCCGTGGATCTCTTGCGGAAACACTATCTTAACTTTGACGTTGAAGGCGCCGTCCGGCACGTCCACCTGCAATCCGTTGGCACGGATCGCTTCGACGTGTTCTTTATCGACATCAACGAAAGTGACGTCGTGGCCGGCGCGCGCTAGGCGGCCGCCGATAATGCCGCCGATGGGTCCCGTTCCGATAACGATCATGCGCATGGAGGAGAAGATCCTTTCTTAATACATGAAACGAACGATTCCAGTCTTATGCGAAATCGAGCGACGCGGTCAACTCGTTTCTCCTACCAGCGGCGGTCGGTGATTATTTTTTTCTTTGTCTTGACCCTGCTTTCACAAGATCCCTATACTTTAAACTATGATCCGCGCCGGAGTAGGACAGTCTACTGAACCCTCCACCGAGAAAGCCGTTCAGCAAGCTTTTGCCGCAGCGCTTGCCCAAGCAGAGATCACGCAAGCTGATATGGCACTGGTCGTTTTTACGGCGGAACACATGCGTGATCAGGAAAGACTTCGCAATGCTGTGTCTCATGCGTCCAACCATGCCGTCGTGGTCGGCTCCAGCGCTGCCGGAATTCTCACCGGAGATGGCGAGATTGAGGGCTCTCATGGGATCGCGGTTCTTGTGCTTGCGTCGGATCAGCTGCAAGCGAAGGCCTTTCTGTTTGAATCGCTGCGCGGGCATGATGCGGAAGCGGGAGTTAAAATAGCGCAACTCGCCCGACCCGTTCTGGACAGCAATCTTCTTACCCTGCTTATGCCGGATAGTTACAACGGCCAAGCACAAGAAATGCTGCACGCGATGCAGCACGAGATTGGCTACTCGCCGGTAATCGGAGCAGGCTCTTCGGAAAGCGGCGTTGTCGGCGCGACATTTCAGTTGTGCAAGGATCAAGTTGCCAGCAATGCCGTTACCGGTCTCCATCTATTAGGCTCCTTTGAATCATCGATCGACATCACCCAAGGCTGCCAGCCAATTACTGAGCCGCTGGCGATCACCAGGGCCGATGGAAATATCATCTACGAAATCGATCATCGTCCAGCATTTGAGGTCTTTACCTCTGTGCTCAAGGGGCCGTTGCTTGAAGATCTCAGGCGAGCATTGATGTACGTGTTTGTCGGGCTACCAGCCGATCGCGGGAGAAATACCGTAGGCGGAGGGGAGTACCTAGTACGTAACATCATCGGCTTGGATTCCGAGAAAAAAATCATCGGCGTCGCTGACCAAGTGAGTGAAGGGCAAGCAATGATCTTCACCTTACGCGACGGCCAAAGAGCGCGCGATGATCTGGGGCAAATGCTCAAGCGTCAGGCTCAACGCCTGGCGGGCAAAAAACCTGCTTTCGGTGTTTACTTTAATTGTTGCGCGCGCGGCGCGTCGCTGTATGGCATCCCTGGCATTGACAGCGCGTACATTCGCCAGATCCTCGGCGAGTTTCCTCTGATCGGAATGTTTGGCGGATATGAGCTTGCGCCGCTCGGTGGCGCGAACCATCTTTTTGCATACACAGGAGTTTTGGCATTGATCGCAGAAGGCAATTAATCGGCGAGTTAGAAATTAGCACCGACTGACGTTACGAGATTCGGCTGCAAAGCCTCTGGAGAACCGAGCGAGTTACGCGGCTTGCTAGCGGCTGCCGATCCGCTTGCGCTTATTCGCTAAATAGTCGACGACGATGTAATTGCCCATTTGATCGGGAGAGGTATAAAAAACCCGGCCCGCGTTGAGTCGGGAGAGTTGGTCGACAAACCCCTGGCGGTAGAAATCTGCGCCCAGCATGAAGGTATTGATCTTGATGCCGCTCTGCGTGCAGCGCCTGACCTCTTTGAGAGTTTCACGAACAATGCGACCGTGCAGCATCGCTGAGCCCCAGCCGCTGTGCAATCTGCCACCCTGATCGAGAGTCGCCGCAGTGGGTTCGCCGTCGGTGATGAGAATGATCTGGCGGTTCGCCGATCGGTTTGAACCGAGAAGCTGACGCGCGAAGCGGAGTGCTTCCTTGATGTCGGTGCCGTGCTCCATGAAATAAGTCAACGAAACAATCGACGGCAAATCTTCGGCTCTGATGATTTTCGCATTTGATCGGAATGCCACAAGGTGGAGCTTGTCTTGCGGAAATTTTGTTTCGATCAACCGGTGCAGGGCGAGGGCGACCTTTTTCCCGGCATGCAATGCATCGTTCATGAGCATCGAATAGCTGACGTCAATGCATAGTACGGTTTCGCTATCGGTCGAGAACTCATTGCGATGAACTGAAAAATCTTCCGGCCTTATCCGCACCGGAACGCTGCCGTTGCCGGTTTCCAGCGCGTTCATCAGGGTCTCGGAGATATTTACATTGAGCGGATCACCAAACTCGTAAGGTTTTGTTTGCTCAAGCTGCTCACCTTGGGAGCCGCGCGCCGAAGTGGAGTGATCACCCCAACGATTCTTATTGAGCATGTGAAAGATTTCCCGGAGCGCTTTGTCGCCGATTTTTCTCATTCCCTTGGGCGTGAGTCTCATGCCGTGACCGGTCCTTATGATGTACCCTTCTTCTTCGAGCATCTGTTCGACGCCCTTGAGATACTTAAGCTGCTCGTAGGCGTCCTCGCCCAACATATTGCGTATCTCATCCAGATCGAGCTCCGACGGGTCGCCCATGCCGCGCTGCCCCCAGCGGAGAAATTTTTCCAAACCGCGTAGTTGACCGAGGATCTGGCCTGCTTCACCCATCCCCATCCGTTGCGAGCCTTGAAACGGATACTGGTTCATCAGCTGCTCAAGTTGCTGCATCTGATTCATCATGTCACTGAGTTGCTGCAACTGCTCTTGAGTGAGCGAATCGAGGTTGTCCAGCATATTGTCTAGATCATCGACCGCGGCATCGAGCATATTGGGCAGATTCTTGAGAAAATTTTCATCCTCAAGGAGCTTGTTCATCCGGTCCAGCATGTTCATCATGCCCTGATAATCCTGCCCGCCGGGATTGCTCGACTGTTGGCTGCTGCGATCTGCGATCTGATTCTTTAAACGCTGCTGCAACTCTTGATAGCGTTGGTACGCATCCTGCATTTTACGGTTCATCTCGTCCATGCTATCCGCGTAGCGGCCGGAGAGACGTTCCATGAAGTTCCGCATTTTATCGTGATAGGTTTCGAGCTTTTCAGCCAGGCTGTTGAGTTTGTCGCTCAGTTGTTGGGTTTCTTCCGGACTCAATTTGAATGAGTCAGGAGAATACTTGTTGAGCAATTCTCGCCGTTTCTCATCGGCTTGGCGAAGAAAGTCACGCATACCTTTGACCGAGCGCTGACCATCTTCGGACGTCAGGCCGCGCCGCATCAGATCACGTAAGGCCCGGCGCACCCCTTCCTCCTCGAGAAGGTTGTCAGATAAATGCTTGAGTAAATCTTCGGTGGTGGGAAAGAGAACCTGTTGTGTGCCATCCCAATATGTGTAGCGATGGATTCTCATAATGGCTTGACTATATCCCAGTTCATGGGTGAAACAAACCCTATTTTCCGCAGATGGTTTGTGTCGCTGGAAGCCGCGAAGGACGAGTACGCTATGGCCGAATCAGGCCGAATCCGCTATGAATATCGTTAAAGGATCTGAAATATGATTTCCTCTGACTGTGTAATCATCGGTGCGGGCTTTGCCGGCGCTGCCACCGCTTATCATCTCGCCCGCCGCGGTCTAGTCGATATTACCCTGCTGGAACAAGAAGTGATCCCGGGCTTTCATTCATCGGGCCGGAATGCGGCGATGATCCGTCAATGCGTTTCTGAACCTGCTCTCTTTGATTTGACTCGCGATGGCGCCGCTTTCTTGCGCAACTTGCCCGACGACTGGCCCGAGCCGGTACAATTCAAACAGAATGGCTCACTCCTGCTCGCCAGCGCTGACGGCTGGAAAAAGCTGCAAAAGGAAGCGGAGCTCGGCCGCAGCTTAGGAGTAGATATCGAGCTGTGGACACCTAGCGAGGCGCGGCGGCACGTCGCTGTTTTAGAGAACGCGCAGTTCGACGGTGCGGTATGGTGCGCTACCGACGGGGTCGTCGATATTCATGGGCTGCTCTCGGGCTATTTGAAGTACGCCACCGCTCATGGGTTGCAAGTTCACTACGGTGCTGACGTTCGCGCCATTCGCCGCACCGCCGACGGCGTCTTCGAAGTGCGCACCAAGAAGCAAATGCTGACCACGCGAATGATAGTGAACGCTACCGGCGCATGGGCTAATCTCGTGGCGGAAATGGCCGGAGCGAGCGCACTGCCGCTTCGTCCCTGCCGCCGCCATTTATTTACGACGCCGCCCTTAGCTTGGATCGATTCGCATTGGCCTTTCGTCTGGGATGTCACACATGATATTTATTTTCGCCCTGAGGGCGAGGGGCTGCTACTTTGCGCCTGTGATCAGCAGGAACTATCGCCGGGAGACCCGCCGCTGGATCCGATGATTGGTGAGGTGCTTGCAGAAAAGATTCAGCGGTACATGCCGGCCTTAGAAGGCGTGTCGATTCACAAATACTGGGCTGGCTTTAGAACAATCTCAAGCGATAATCGTTTTGTCATTGGCTGGGATCCGAACCTCGAAGGATTCTTTTGGGTCGCCGGGCTCGGCGGTCATGGAGTAACTACCAGCTCGGCTGTCGGTGCGCTCGCGGCCGATTTGATAATTGCCGGAGATGGCAAAAAGGTCGAAGCGTTTTCGCCCAGCAGGTTCAAGACATGAGTTTGTGTTTTCCTCGGGCAAGCCGATCGAAAGTTCTCGTTAATCTCGAAGCATGGGAGTAGCGCAGTCGTGAAGTTGTTTTATGCTTCCGGCTGCGTGAGGGCAGCCCGGCTGATAGAATTCAAAGTCTCGTATCCACTCGCAGTCATTCGGTTAGACCATTTCGTCTGACAACACACACCGAAGAAGGAGAAGAGAATTGAAAGATAGTGGCTGGGTCGGAAATACTTTGCATCGCGGCCATAAGAACGAATCCCCTTGACGCGTTGGCTTTCCGCATTATTAGTCTGTTTGCTCACTCCTTCGTCCGCTTTTACGCAGCGGCTCCAACTGCTCGCTATCCCATTTCCGAAGGCCGAATCGTCTCATTGGCTTTGGCAATTTGCCGTCTCTTATCCAACCTTCAATGGTTCGCTTTGAAACTCCGAAAAGCTGAGCGACTTGGTCTATGTTTAACAATTTGCGCATGGTTTGAGCTCACCTGTGTGATGCTATTGTAACAGCAAACGGCTTTGAATTTGAGCGTATATAGGACCGTGCCAGTTACATGCACAATGTCTTTGCTCATGGGCTCCAAATAAGTCTTAAACGACCCAACAAAATTGGAATCGAACAGCCTTAATGAGTCTGGAGGCTTACTCTGAACGGATCGCCTCGTCGACCATCGCCGGTTTTTTTCAAATGCGGATTATGTTAAAAAATTCGTTGTGACGCCCTCAGATTTGCTGGCAGCGTGGGGAATGGGACTGATTATCGCAGGGGTGGCTTTTTTCCTGATTCGCGATCTTCGGCGACGGTTTGAGCAAATCGACCTCTTTTTTGATCGATTGGAAGCCCGGTTTTGGTATGTCCCCTTTATAGCTCCGGCTTCCGCGTTATTAGGAGTGTTTCTGATACTGTTGGCGTTCGTGTTTTAATCTGCGGCTTCAGAGATTTTTAACCCGCTAGATAGAGACAACCAACTGTTGTGGCGGGTTTCTCGCCGCGTTCAATTTAGGATTCACGGCGTTCGATGAGAATCTTGTTCCCACTATCATCTAAGAAAAAGCGCTCTCCTTCTCTACTCTGAAATACCGGGCGGCCATCAGCTCGAATCTGAGTGACCCATACCTTCAGTTCCGGTTCGGTTCGCTTTCGAGGCGTCTCAGATTGTTTCGGCGTCGTCTGTTTTGCACTGGTGATTTCTGGTTTGGGATGCGCTTGGGACGTTTGGCGGTTGGTTGGTTTAACCATTTCCTTACGAGCGATGCGCTGTCCGGACTCACTCGATTGCGAACGATTCCCCGGGCGAGCTTGCTTTGCTTCATCGAATGCGACACCCTGCGGCTCGAGGGTAGTTTCTACGATAGCGGCTGGTTGATCCAGCGTATTTATCGCATCTGCATACGGCCACGTCCGCCCCAACGCGATGTACTGGTTTCTCAATCTTTCAATCATCTGGGTTTTTGAATCAAAGCTCAGCCTCTTATAGGGCCCCTCATGACAGTGATAATACTTTTGATTCTGATCGAGATGACAGCCGAATTGATCGAGCCGCCCGTCGTGAGCCTCTGCTGGCGGGGTCGACGCCGGAGTGGCGGCCGCGAGGGCGAAACATAAAACGATTAGTTTCTTATCCATAAGGAAGCTCCTGATGTCTTTGAGCATCGCGACAAGCTGCATAGTTTGTTCCAGGGCAGAAGCTAGTAGTCAATTGGAGTTAAAAGAGGTTTAGGGCGAGTCTTTTGCCAAAGATGCGCAATGCCCATGGCGCTACTGACACAGCTGACATGAAACTTGGATGCTAAGCGTCCGACAATGGCGAATGCTTGGAGAGATTTAGATGGGGGCGGAGTTGGCGTGACGGTATCCACAGCAGCAGCCGAATTTATTCGCGCAATAGCTCCCGTAGAACATCGCACAAGTTGGTTAATATCCGTTGAGCGAAGGGTCAGAGTCACCCGAGCTGCCATCTTCATTGACAGATTGCGCTCATATCCGCTAGGGTGCCGTGTCATATGACCAAAGACCCGCCGACTCACATGAGTTCTCTGATGGGACAATCGACTCCCGATGCGACTTTACGTTCTTCTCCTGACACTGTGCTATGGGGTTATATCGCGGCGAATCTACCCCCGGCGCTGAGCGTGAAATCCGGCGCAATCGTCGAGGTTGAAGCGCTCTCGCACCAAGGGCTAACGACGCAGAACGATCCTGAGAATTTTTTCGCTAACTACGGTATCCCCGGCGGGGAAGTTCTGCCGGATGCAAAGGCGGTTTTCTCCGGTGTAGATCGTCCGAAAGGGGCGAGCGTTCATATTCTCACCGGACCGATCTACATCGATGGCGCGGAGCCGGGCGATACTTTGGAAGTTCGCGTTCTCGATATCAGGTTCCGCGTGCCTTATGGCGTGAACAATACCGGGCCTGGCAAAGGTGTGTTGCCCCAGCTGTTAAAAGAGCAGTCGGCCAGACTGATCCGGCTCGATTTGGAGCGGCGAGTCGCGCTCTTCTCCAGCGATATCGAAATCCCGCTCAATCCGTTCATGGGGATCATGGCCGTGTCACCGCCAACCAGCCTTGGTATGGTTTCATCGACACCGCCGGGCGCTTGGGGCGGCAATATGGATTTGAAATTTCTCGGGATTGGTTCGTCCCTCTATCTTCCGGTGTTCAACAAGGGCGCGCAGTTCTTTACCGGTGACGGTCATGCGGTTCAAGGCGATGGGGAGGTCGATGGCGGCGCAATTGAAATCTCTTTGGCGCCGAAGCTGCAATTCCTGTTACACAAAGGGAAGAGGATCAAGCTGCCGCGGGTCGAAACGGCCAGTGATTATCTATTGACGGGTCTTAGCATCGATCTAAATGAGGCGGCGCGCATAGCGCTTCAGGAAACCGTGGAGTTTCTACAGGCCGAAAAGAATTTAACGGCCGCCGATGCGTACGCGTTGTCGAGCTTAGCCGTGGATCTCGGAATCGGCGAGGCAGTGGACATCGTCAACCTGGTTTATGCCAAGATCCCTAAGAGAATCTTCAGAAGCAATCCACCATTCTGGGCCTGCACATAACCATAGGAGTCCCCAGTATTCTGCACCCGCGCTCCGTTACATGCCGAACCGTGGATCTAGCAATGCCATCTCTTGATAAGACTCCTACCGGCTATCAGTAAAAGTTAAGTGCGAGAATACCTGGACGTGGCTTGAAGCCGCCGACCAGCTGATCGCATCCCATCTAGAAAGAGCAGCAATTATTTTCTCAAGCATCGGTAAGATGCATTTGCTGCTTCCCGGCTTGGATAAGCGAATTGTCAGGATTGGCGTCCGCGGTCTAATTTGAATATTGTCCTGTATTCGCTCTTGAAGTATCGGCATTTCCTTAGGGCAGCCTTACGCGCCGTATCGAAATGAAATGCTGCTCTGCAGTGCAACAAGCATGAACTCAGGCGCAGGCAGATTCGATTGGACGCTTCAAACTGACATTGCAGTGTGCCAAGCTTGCGTTGCAAGTAAACTGTCGAACTCAGCTAAAACAAGGAGTAAGGCGATCCTGCTTACTGCGTCAGGAAAATCTTGCGGAAGTCTTCCTTCAGTTTGCTAAACTGTTCGTCTGACGGGTTCTCCATGAACACTGCATGAGCAACCAGCTTCTCGGCGTCTTTAAGATTGGGATAAATCCCCGGAGCGATTGGGAAGTCGCCGCTATCGGCGATAATCTTTTGCACCTCCGCCGTGCACAGATAATCGATGTAGAGCTTGGCCGCATTGGGAGCAGCCGCTTTGGCACTGAGAGCGAGATCGGTCGAATCGGTCAAAACTTTGTCGAAAACGACATGGCTTAGCGGACCCTTCACCTGAGTAATATACTGCGCATAAGTAATTCCAAGTTGCGCTTCACCTTTTACTAAGGCGGTCGGCACCGGTGCGAACGATTCCAGCAGAAACGGCTTCTGTTTAGCGAGCGCTCTGGCATAATCCAGCCACTTCTCACCTTTAACTTTCTGCATGTTCCACAGAAACTGCGCTGTGCTCGTGTGCCTGGAAGGATCGGGCATGGCGATTTTGCTTTGCCATTTTGGATTCAATAGATCATCGAAGTCTTTTGGCAGATCGCCGGGCCTCACCAGTTCTGTGTTATAGAGGATGCTTATCGGGGTGTGGCGAAAGGCGGTCAGCACCCCATCCTTGTCTTTCAAGTGGGCGGGAAACTTGGCGGCCGCGGGTGGGATGTACTTGGCTAGGGCATTTTCGCGTTTAAGTAGAGTTATCGTTCCATTGATTGCAAATAAAACGTCGAACCCTGGCTTGCCGGCGCGCCACTCGGTGATTGCTCGATCGGTAACGGCGGTGGCTGAGGCGCGCCAATAATCAACTTTAACTCCGTAGCGTTTTTCAAACCCAGCATGAATAGGCGCCATGACATTGGGAATCGTTGTGCCATAGACAACGATCCTGCCTTCCTTTTTGGCCGTCTCGAGATCAAGCGTCTGAGCCAAAAGGCTATTGCTGAAACACAGAACCATCAAGCTAATCGATAGAACCAGCTTTAGTTTCATTTCAATCGATTCAAACATTTTAGCTATTCTCCGCTGTGACGTTAATGCTTATTGATCTCACTAACGGCGGTCGGCGTATCATTTCATTGTCATACTCCGAGCGACCGCGCACCGTCGATGGCGCATACAAGATACATTCGTCCGTGTGACGTGATCAAGCGTAGTCGATCGCCCTCGATTCATTCTTCGGCTCACTTATCCGGAAAATGCGTAATCGAACGCATGATTAAAGGGCTTTATCTTCTTGTTGCTGCTTGAGCACGGAAGCCAGAATAGAGATCAGCAAGATCCCGCCGACCACAGCTAACGAAATGCCGATGGGGATTTTGTAAAACTCGGCGATCAGCATTTTCGCGCCAACGAAACAGAGCACAAACGCGAGACCAACCCTCAGATAACGAAACATTTCCATGACGCCGGCAAGGAGGAAGAAAAGAGCCCGAAGTCCAAGAATCGCAAAAACATTGGATGTATAGACGATAAATGGATCTAAAGTGATCGCGAAGATCGCCGGGATCGAATCGACGGCGAAAATAACATCGGTGGTCTCGACCACGACAAGCACCAGAAACAGCGGGGTAGCCCACAGCTTTTGATCCTTGCGGACGAAGAATCGCTGTCCCTGGTAATCCGGGGTTACGTTGACAAAACGACGGACCAATCGGACAGCGGGATTTTTTTCTGGCTCAACCTTTTCGTCGCCGACGAATAGCAACTTTATTCCGGTGAAGACGAGAAAGCCGCCAAAGACGTAAATCATCCAGTGAAAGTTGGACAGCAAGGCGGTGCCGGTCGCAATAAAACCGGCTCGCAAGACCAGAGCCCCCAGAATACCCCAGAAGAGGACCCGGTGCTGATAGCTGGACGGAACGGAGAAAAACGAGAAAATTACCAGGAAGACAAAAAGATTGTCTACACTCAAGGACCACTCGATTACATAGCCGGCCAAAAACTCCAGCGCCTTCTCGCCACCACGAAAGAAATTGATGCCGACAGCAAAAATAAGCGCTAAGGAAACCCAGACACAACTCCAAACCAGAGCCTCTCGCAGGGAAACAGCATGTGCTTTGCGGTGAAGTACTAAAAGATCAAGGGCCAGGACGCCTAAAACAAAAACGTTAAAAACGATCCACAAGAAGAGCTGCGAATCCATCCGTTGTATATCCCTTCAGCTTCAATAATTGGCGCTTTAAACTTGCAGAACCACGTTCAAGGCGCGTAGAGTTTGCGCGGAGATGAGCGCCGGACGGCGAATTGTGCGATAAGGCAAGCCGAATGCGGCGCAAATTCTGCTGGCCGTCACCGTTTGCGCGGCTGGTAGGAATTTGCGGCTATTGGCGCGAAATCGTCGAATCGTGGAAGAAGTTGTCGAAGCGTTCGTCCGATCCGAACTGACAGACTGATCCGAGATAATATGCGTACAATCTTCGCGTTGATACGAATCTATCGCTAAGCCGGCGGTGAGAAAAAAAAATAGCAGGATCCAGGAAGATAGCGCCGGTTTCATCAGAGGCAGGGCTATCAATTCATAGGCATTTAGTCAATCAAGCTTGCAGCCGAAGATGAACCCCGCCGGTTGAAGAGCGGCGCGGGCGATCAACCGCTGGCCATCAGTGAATTCGCCGGCTAATGGTGGCTCTGTCTCTGCATACATGAGAGGCTTCGTTTGATCATAAACGACCCAGGAGAAGGTTCGCCTATAAGCCTAAGCGCTGGCTGACGCTTTCTGAATCTAAGCCTCGTCGCCGCTTAGATCGGCTTTCACGGGTTCTTGCACATGCGGCGGCTTAGGATCTTTCGGCTTGATCAGCCAAGATGCGATAATCGAGAGCAACAACACCGAGCCGATGATCCCCAAGGAAACCCCGATTGGAATCTTATAGATGTCGACGAGCATCATTTTGGCTCCGACGAAGCAAAGCACAACCGATAGACCGACTTTCAGGTACACGAACATTTCCATCACACCGGCCAGCATAAAGTAGAGGGCGCGCAGCCCGAGAATCGCAAAGACATTCGATGTGTAGATGATGAAAGGGTCATTCGTGATGGCGAAAATCGCGGGAATGGAGTCGACGGCGAAAATGACATCCGTAGTCTCGACCACGATGAGCACCAGCATTAAGAGCGTGGCGTAAGTCTTACCTTCACGTCGAACAAAAAATTTCTGACCATCATAATTTCTGATCACGGGCACAAATCGCTCGAACAGCCTCACCACGGGATTTCTTTCCGGTGCGATTTTTTCGTCGCCCTGAAGGTACATCTTGATTCCGGTGACGACCAGGAAGCCGCCGAAAACGTAAATCATCCAGTGGAAATTGCTTAACAGCGCAGACCCTGTGGCGATGAACACCGCGCGTAATACTAACGCGCCGAGGATGCCCCAAAAAAGCACTCGGTGCTGGTACTGGCTGGGCGTATTGAAATATTGAAAGATCATTAGAAACACAAACAAGTTGTCGACGCTGAGAGATTTTTCGATGACATAACCGGTGAGGAACTCCAGGGCTGCTTCGGATCCCCAGGCATAATAAATGCCAACATTGAAGATCATCGCCAAGCAGACCCATACGACGCTCCAAATCGATGCTTCCTTGATCGAGATCGTGTGAGCCTTGCGGTGAAAAACACCCAAATCCAGGGCGAGCATCCCCAGGACAAAAAGGTTAAAGCCAATCCAAAGAAATAATCGTTCCGATTCCATATCCGTCACTTTCCGTTC
>DASUVS010000405.1:0-21030 GCA_036378835.1 Binatia bacterium
CGCTCGCCCGAGTGATCGACAGCTAATTGACCGATTGCAGCATCAGGTTAGAGTGCCGCTAACCCGCGTCGGCTCCTGCGTCCCGGCTAATCAAGGAGTTTTTTGTTTGGACTGTTCAGGCAAACCCATTTCAGTTCCAGCGGTCGGTCATGATCATTTCAAGAGGAAAACTTCCGACCGCCATGATTAATTTCGTCAACTCGGTCGCCCGAGGCTCTGCCGGATGTGATGGATGGACTCTGAACGTCTCGTCCAGTTATTAGAAGAGGTGCGCGAGGGGAGAACTAGCATTGGGCACGCTGTCGCTCGACTCCGTCATATGCCCTACGAAGATCTGGGCTTTGCCAAGGTTGACCACCACAGGGCGATCCGACAAGGTTTTCCCGAAGTAATTTTAGGGCAGGGGAAAGACCCGAAAGAGATTGCCGCCATTATAGGTGCGCTCCGGCGCCAGAAAACCAATATACTGGTAACTCGGGTGTCCCCGGAAAAAATGACAAGTCTAAAAAAAACCGTCGCCGGACTCAAGTATCATGCGACCGCGCGGGCAGTGACCTGGATACCGAAACCGATTGCTATCAAGGGCAAAGGAGTTGTGCTGATAGTGTGCGCCGGCACCTCTGATATTCCTGTCGCAGAAGAGGCTTTGTTAACCGCAAGGCTGATGGGCAACCGTGTCGAGAAGCTGTTTGACGTCGGCGTGGCTGGCATCCATCGACTTCTCGAGAACCGACCGAGATTGGACCAGGCGGCTGTGGTCATTGTTGTTGCGGGCATGGAAGGCGCGTTGCCAAGCGTCGTTGCCGGAATAATCGATAAACCGGTTATAGCTGTTCCCACCAGCATCGGTTACGGAGCAAGCTTCAACGGACTTGCGGCTTTATTGGGAATGCTTAACTCTTGTGCCGCAGGGGTTACGGTAGTCAATATAGATAATGGCTTTGGCGCGGGGTTTGCGGCGAGTCTTATAAACCGGGTATAGATTACCTCGTGGCGGTAAACGGTGAGAATGCATGAACACTTTGCTTTTGTCGGCAGCCTGTTTCAATACGTTCATCGAACTACAAAATATTGCTTCACGGATCACTAGTACTTCGCCAACCGAACTCACTAACGCTCTTGTCAGTATTGTTTAAACGCACTACGTCAGTTCTCTTTAAGGCCGCAGGATCATGGATAATATAAAGCGATATCGCATTACTCCTCATCATTCAGAATTGGCCGTCAAAGTTTTCGGCTCCTCGCAATTGGAATTATTCCAGAATTCGGGATGGGCGCTATTTGATGTTACAACCGACATGGAAAAGATTGAAAGCAAAGATTGTGTTCCCCTTGAGGTGGAAGGAACCGACCGGGATGATTTATTGGTGAACTGGGTGCGTGAGCTCCTCTACCTCTATCAAGGCAGCGGCTACTTACTGAAAGAATTTCGGATCAGCGAGCTCGGGGATAAACTAGTGAAAGCGGAAGCATGCGGCGAGAAAATCGATCCCGATCGCCATGAGATTAAAAAGGAAGTAGTGGCAATTGCATATGACAAGAGTCGTATGGTGAAAACCGGCGATCAATGGACCGCGCAGCTTATCTTTGAGGTCTAATCATTAATGAGTTACGTCACCGAAAGCGATTACGAAGGAATCGCGCTCATTGCCGATCCCATTCATCGCTACATACAGTTCACAGTGCCGCAGAGCAAGGGCGAGGTGACGGAAAAGGCTTTAATCGATTCTACTTGGGTGCAACGCCTCCGTTATATCTATCAGCTCCAAAGCGCACGCTGGGTTTACCCCTCCGCAGAGCATAGCCGGTTTCAGCATTCCTTGGGCGCCATGCACATGGCCGGCGAATTCGCTAAACACCTATATCCGTCATTACGGAAGGTCCTAGGTGATGAATGTCCGTCGGCCCCATTCATCGAAGAGTATATGCGGGTAACGGGCTTGCTTCATGATCTCGGACATGGGCCGTTTGGACATTTCTTCGATGATAATTTTCTGCACGATTTCGGCGTTACCCACGAGGATCTAGGCCAGGCTATCATTCAAAAGTACCTGGCAGATATCATCGGGCAACTACGGCGCAGCCCTAGCGGTCCATTTGCCGCCGGTGAAGAGCTGCGTCCGGAAGATGTCGCTTTTCCAATCAAGAAAAATGCTCAAGAAGATCGTGATAAGCCCAATTGGGTGAGAATGTTACAACCATTGACCAGCGGTATTTTCACATTTGATAATCTCGATTATGTTTCGCGCGACTCCTACATGTGCGGCATCGCCGGTGGAGCCGTCGATCGTGCCCGTCTGATGCACTACACTTTTTTTTCGCCTAAAGGTTTGACGCTGCACAAAGCCGGCAACAGCGCTCTAACCATGTTCCTCAACTCTCGACTTTATCTTTACACCAACGTGTATTACCACCGCACCACACGTGCCATCGATCTCCACTTGCGTGATATCTTTCCGGAGACGATGCGGGTAATTTTTCCGGGAAATCCGCTCGAACACTTGGAAGAATACCTGTACTTGACCGACTGGTCCCTGCTCGAGGGCGTCTCTCGGTGGCAGCGCAAAAAAGGAGCGATGGAGGCATTAGCTAACGAATGGCAAACTGTGCTGCACCGTGAGGTTAAATGGAAGATGGCTTATGATCGAACTCTTTCTCTTAATGAGCTTCATTACGGGATGGCACTGATACAGGTCTCCGATTGGGAGAAGCGAATCCGCAGCGCTCTACCCGCAGATATGAGTAGTCTCAGATTTCGCATAGATATGGCGACCCAGGATCCGCGGCCTGAGAATCCGTTTGCCATGGGTAAGAAACAGATTCACATCTTCGATCCTTCCACCGGTGAGATCACAAAAGAATCGTTAGCCGAACTTTTCGAATTTATCCCGTCCAAGGTTGTTCAATTCCGTGTCTTTGCCTTAGACCACGAGCACGACCAGGTGCTTGCCGAAATCGCAGAAAACACCTTAAAGGGACAATCAGTGTCCACCAAAACGAGTGTCTAGGAAGATATTCGGTAACTCCGTCTCTAGCAAAGCAGCCGTTCACTGGGCCACGTAAGCTGATAGGTGATAATTTACGAGAGGCCCACCTTCGCCCGCGCCGCTCTGCACAATTGTGAAGGTATTTACACTTCAAACGAAAGTTCTTTATCAATCGGACGAATCTGAGATGCAATTATTGGCTCTCCCCCCTCCAAAGTCTGCCGAGCCAGAGCCTGAACAAAAAGCTGTATACCCCAACTGACACAGCTCATGTAGCTTTACGCCTCCACGAGCGTGTGTTAGATAAAGCAAACGGCGTCTTAGAGGTAGCAAAAAAGCGATGACAAAAGCTATTATCAAGCATTTCGAAGAGAGCATACGGGTAAAGCAGAGCTTCCTCCGCGATAACGTAGAAACTCTCGCGCAGGCAATTGATACCGTCGTCAAGGCCTTTCAAAGCGGACATAAGCTGCTCCTCTTCGGTAACGGCGGTAGCGCCGCCGATGCTCAGCATATCGCCGCTGAGTTCGTAAATCGATTTCTGATCGAACGACCGCCGCTACCGGCAATCGCTTTCACTACCGATACGTCAGTGTTGACAAGCATCGCTAATGATTACAGCTACAATGAAGTGTTTGCGAAGCAAGTACAGGCACTGGGTAAAGACGGTGATGTGGCTATCGCAATATCAACCAGCGGTAACTCCTCGAACGTAATTGCTGCGATTGATGCCTGCAAAAAATTAAACATTACGACAATCGGCCTAACCGGCGGCAAAGGAGGGCAGATGGTGGGAAGGGTAGACTTTCTACTCAACGTTTCCGAGGGCCGCAACAGTGCGCGTATTCAGGAAACACATATTCTCATCGGTCATGTAATTTGTGATCTGGTGGATCAGAAACTCTTTCCCCCAGAGTAAACCGTGCCTTCCATGCCGAAGAAGCTTTTCAAACCTCTAGACTTTTCCAAAGTTAAGACCTATCCGGCGAAAAAACGACTCAGCAAGGTGCAAACGGCAGCTCTTGGAAAAGTAATACAAAGAGGCAGTCGGGTGCGCTCGTTCGTTGAAGGTTTACCCGATATCCTCGCAGCCCAAAGCTTGAAGGCTATTGCAAAAAAAATCGCCCAAACTCACACCGTCAATCGTACCGTGCTGCTCGGTATGGGCGCCCATCCGATTAAGATTGGACTAAGCCCGCTGATCATCGACTTCATGAGGAAAGGTATCATCGATGCGGTGGCACTGAACGGCGCTGGAATTATTCATGATTTTGAACTCGCTTTTATGGGTGAAACCTCGGAAGATGTCGAGGCCAGTCTAAAAGACGGAAGCTTTGGCATGGCCGAGGAAACCGGTGCGTTTATCAACCAGGCGATTATCGATGGTTCGACACAGGGTCTGGGCATCGGCGCTGCGGTGGGACAAGCAATCGTCCAAGCGCGTTTAAAACATCAGGAGCTGAGCATACTTGCCACTGCCGCGCGAATCGGAATTCCCGTCACGGCACACATCGCCATTGGCACGGATATCATTCACATGCATCCGAAAGCCGATGGAAAAGCTATTGGTGAAGGAAGCATGCGAGACTTCCGCACCTTGACGTGCGTAGTCGCCAGCCTCGCCAACGGCGTCTATCTTAACTTCGGCTCTGCTGTAATACTGCCGGAGGTATTTCTAAAAGCCGTAAGCCTGGCCCGCAATTTGGGCAATCCCGTGCAGAAATTAACCACGATCAATCTAGATTTTCTCGCTCAGTACCGTCCTATGACTAACGTTGTCCAGCGCCCTACATCGGCAAGCGGCAAAGGCTACCACCTAACCGGTCATATGGAGATTATGGTACCGCTGTTGTTTGCGGCAGTGCTGGAAAATCTATAGCTGCGGATCTCCGTAGGATGATTTCAGTACTTGCCTCGCACTTGTTCTTGATTTAGGCAAAATATCATCCCCAGCAGCAGAACCCTCAATCGCCTCGTAGAGATAGTTCCGTTGAACCTTCGAACAAAGACTACCGGCGATCGGGTTAGCAGTCACGGTGATTGCTTTACCCGATCTCTGTTTTCTGCTTAGATTTATCCTGCCGTGAATTCCCAGACACCGATCATCACGTTGATGACCGATTTCGGTCATGCGGATCCTTTTGTCGGAATCATGAAAGGCGCAATTCTAAGTATCACTTCCAATATCCAGATCGTCGATTTAAATCACGGGATTCCGCCGCAGGATATCAGGGCGGCAGCGTTAACATTAGCTGCATCGTTTAACTATTTTCCGCAAGGCAGCATTCACGTGGCCGTGGTCGACCCCGGCGTCGGCAGTAAACGGCTACCGATTGTTATTCACGCAGCGGGGCACTACTTTGTTGGTCCAGATAACGGTATTTTTGGTCTTGCACTCAAAGACCAGGAATCATCTTTCATTGTGCACTTGTCGAACGAAGCCTATCATCTGCAACCCACAAGCCAGACCTTCCACGGCAGAGATGTATTTGCGCCAGTGGCGGCTCATCTTGCGCGTGGAGTTCCGATGACTGAGTTTGGCTCGCCATTAGAAGACTGCGTGCGCTTAGCTTGGCCGGCAGTAGAGCGAGCCGGAAAATTCATCCTTGGGGAAGTAATTTATATCGATCGCTTTGGCAATCTGTTTACAAACATTCGCGAGCGCGATCTGGAGGGAGAGCAGAGAGACAGGATTCGCATCTATCTGAAACAGATTAAAATTCAAGGGCTATCGCAAAGCTACGTTGCGGGCAATAAAGGCAAATACATCGCGCTGATCAATAGCTGGGGATTGGTCGAAGTCGCGAGTTATAACGATAGCGCGGCAAGCCGCAGTTCGTCCAGGATTGGCAATAAGGTGCGACTTGAACTACTTGCTGTTTGAAAGCAAATCACCCGGAGGAGACCATGAGCGTGCGGCTTAGTTGGGAGCAGTATTTTATGACCATCACGCGACAAGTGGCGGAGCGATCCACTTGCACGCGGGCGAAGGTCGGCGCGGTCATCGTGCGCGACAAGAGCATTCTAGCCACGGGTTACAACGGCGCGCCGGCTGGCATGCCTCACTGCACTGACGTCGGCTGCCTGATCTATGAATCGGTAACGCCCAACGGCGAAACCGAACAAAACTGCTTTCGTACGATTCATGCAGAAATGAACGCGATTGCTCAAGCGGCCAAAAATGGGTCAACCATCAAGGACGCTTCGATCTATATAACTCATACGCCGTGCATTCACTGCCTTAAGGTGCTGGTGAACACGGGCATTAAAGATATTTTTTACGAAAAGCCATACAAGCTTCATACACTCGAAGAGTTGCTCAGCTACACCCAAGTCGATTTGCACAAGATCGATCTCCCATAAAAAAGGCGCGGAAACAATCCGCGCCTCTTTTTAGTTTCTCGCCGCAGTTATATTTTGCCCTGCAGAAGAAACGCGATAACAAACCCGTACAACGCCAACGCTTCAAGAAGCGCCAAGCTTAACAGCAATGGCAGAAACAATCGATCGGCAGCGTTAGGGTTTCGGCCGATGCTTTCCATCGCTGTAGCGCCTACCCGGCCCTGACCCAAGGCAGCGCCAAACGCAGCAACGGCAACCGCCAAGCCGGCAGCAATGGCAATTGCAGCTTTGACTTGCGAGTCCGCCCCTGTCACTGCGACACCTTCGGCCGCCGCTAGAGCCAAGCTCGATGTCATCAGCGTCACGAACACTGCGCTCAAAACCGACCATACCTTTTTCATCTTGCCTCCTTTCCAGCGAGTTGGACTAAAACCTCCTCTTCCTCTATCTCTCCACCGTCGTCCTTCGCTTTGATTACCTGAGAGTTGATCCTAGTGAACGTGCTCCTGTTCATTGCCATGAGCCTCATCATGTCCATGAGCAATAGCCAAGCTGACATAAATCATGCTTAACAGCATGAACACGGCAGCTTGAATGATCGAAACGAGCGTACCAAGAGCGTAAAAAATCACTGGCACAATGACTTTCGTGAGGTCCATGAAAACCTCGATGACGATATGATCGCCCATCATGTTGCCGAAAAGCCGGAGAGCGAGGGAAACCGGCCGAAATAGGTGAGATACAAATTCCAAAACGAAAAAGAAAGACACCGAGAGTACCAACAGAGGCACAAACGCGAGTTTGCCGAGGAAGCTCTGCGCCGGAAGACCTGTCATCGGCCCGACAAAATGCTTTAAGTACCCGGTTCCCATTTCTTTGATGCCGATCAGGTTATAGCCGATGAACGAAACCAGTGCCAAAGCAACAGTGGTGTTTAAGTCACTTGTAGGCGGTGAGAACCCGGGCAGAAGTCCGCTCAAGTTACTGAATAGAATAAACAGAAAGAAGGTACCGAAATAGGGCACGAATTTGCGTCCTTGCCGGCCGATCACCGCATCGCTTTGACTCACCACTAAGCCGACCAGGAGTTCGGCGATGTTTCTTGTTCCCAACTCTGCGGCGGGAACAGCCGGATCCTGTGCACGTGCTAGAGCCGCGCGGCCACGCCAGGCGAAAAGCAGGACGAATAAAGAGCTCACTAAAGCAAAAAAGGTGTGCTGCTGAAGATGCGCCTGCCAGTTATGCGGCAGGAGCACATACCAAGTAAAGGGATGTTCCATTATTTGATCCTACTTGAACGAATAAATCACCGCCTCCACGAAAATTGCCAGTATCAAAGTTGAAACTCCGAGCGCAAAGGACAATCCATCGATGTGGAATCGGAAAAACAAGAGCGTCAAAAGACTCAAAAAAAAAATGATTTTCAAGATGAGCAGAGAAACGCCTGCTGTCACCCTGCCCTTGCTCGCCAGGGGCGGAAGCACCCAGAGAATGCCAAACCCAAGCAAAAAAAAATTCACGCCCATAAAGACACCGCCAAGGAGAAGCGCCTTTAGTTCAATAAATCTGCTTTGGCCCAGAGTTAACGCGGTCGCAAGAAGCAATAACCCATGCCAAAGTTCAATGCGAACAATGGTGGCTGTACCGGCCGGCTGTTTCATTCGTTGGCTTGAAACGGAGCCTTATTACGTCCAGCTGAGGGGGTCATGTACTTCGGCGATGCAGAAGTTAGTATCGCCATAACGGGGCATCCCTTCAAAATAGCCAGAAAACCTCGCACAACTGCAACACACAACTGCTTTTGGCTTAGGAACGGTGTTCGAATCCCTTCGGCTCAGAGGTTTCGCGCTGCAGCGACCGGCGGTAGAGTCTTAACATGAAGGTATTGGGGGGTCAACAATGGCCGTCACGTTCGGACCAGGAATCAAAGGCAGCAACGGTCTTACGTAAATCCACCGTCGAATGAGACAGGGAAATCATCATTGCTTCAAACGGCGCAGGTGGCAAGTAGATTCCCCGCTCTAACATGCCATGAAAAAACCTAGCGAATTTTTCGCGATCACAGTGTCTCGCCTCATCGGCATTGGATACACGTTCAACTCCGAAGAATAAGGTCATCATTGAACCGACCCGATTGACAGTCGCCTTGGTTTTGTATTTTGCGATCACTTTGGCGAAACCTTCCGCCAGGTATTTGCTATTTTTTTCCAGCCTCTGATAAGTGCCGCGACGCGAGAGCTGTTTCAAAGTTGCCAGGCCGGCCGTGACCGCGAGTGGATTACCGGACAAGGTCCCGGCTTGATAAACCGGACCTAGGGGCGCGACCAGGTTCATTATATCGCGGCGGCCGCCGAACGCCGCGAGGGGCAAACCGCCGCCCAGAATCTTGCCCAAGCAGGTCAGATCTGGATGCAGCCGGTAGAGTTCTTGAGCACCGCCGGGTGCAAGACGAAAGCCCGTTACTACTTCGTCAAAAATAAGCAAGCTGCCATGTCGGCGAATAATACTTGCGAGATCCGGAAGAAACTTTCCGGACGGCGGAATCACGCCAATATTGGCGCAAACAGGTTCAACAATTACTGCCGCGATTTCATTGCCGTATGTGGAAAAAATTCTCTCGATATCCGCGAAATCATTATAACGTGCTACGAGCGTTTCAGCAGCTAACGCCGGGACCACTCCCGGACTATCCGGCAATCCGAGTGTGGTTACTCCTGAGCCTGCCTTTACCAGCAGCCCATCCGAGTGACCGTGGTAACAACCATCAAATTTTACGATTTTGTTGCGCTTGGTGAAGGCACGCGCTAAACGTATCGCGCTCATCGTCGCTTCAGTTCCAGAACTCACCAGACGTATTTTTTCTATGCTCGGCATCAACCGACAGACAGTCTCGGCCAATCGCAGTTCTCGCTCCGTCGGTGCTCCGAATGTTGTGCCTTGCCGCAACGCATCGCGTAAGGCAGCCGTAACATAAGGCGGCGCATGGCCAAGGATCAGCGGTCCCCAAGAGCCTACGTAATCGATGTACTCATTGTCATCGACGTCAACGATATGCGCACCTTTACCACGCGCAATGAAACGCGGCACGCCTGTCACAGCCTGCCATGCTCGTACGGGACTGTTCACGGCGCCGGGAATTTTCTCTTGGGCGCTTTCAAAAAGTCGCTTTGATTTGGCGGTTCTCATTAGTGCAGTTCAGCTAGCATCGGCTTATGAGTGTGTCAAGGTTGCTGAAACGATAAGAAAAAAAATTTAGAAAATTTTTCCTTGAAATGGATTATGAAAAGGATTATGACTTGCCCTTCGGCAAAATTTTTGTAGTTGTTCTCGCTTCGCTCAGGCGTAAGGTTGCGGGTTTTCATTGCTCGTTTTTGGAGCGAACAGAATAGCAAGAATATGCCAGTCATTCTCGCTCCGTGCATTTGTCGATCGAGGTCGCTGTCAATTCCGGTAACTAGTTGAAAGCCAAGTTGTTTTTTAATTATCCACAGCTGTGGATAACGTTGTTCGTAACTACAATAATTTTTCTTTTAAAAATTAGCTACTTAGTTGGTGCCGAACTATGCTTGCAATGTGGGAAGAAGCTCTCAGACAATTGAGAGAAAAAGTTGGAAGACAAAATTTTGAAACGTGGATCAAACCTATTCACGTCAATTCCATCACGGCCGAAAGTATTGTTCTTGCCGTTCCGAACAAATTTTTTCGGGATTGGCTAAGCGAGCATTACTATTCGCAAATTAGTGAAGTCTTGGAATCTTTGACTCATAAGGATTTGAAGATTTCTCTCACTATCAATAGTCAATCGGCTACCGCGCGACCGGAAAAAGCTCCTCGAAGTGATAACAATGATAAGAAGGAAGAACACGAGCTTCATCCCAAGCAGCATTCGCGCACTAACAATTTGGTTCCAAAATATACTTTTGAAAATTTTGTCGTCGGCGCCAGCAATCAATTCGCTCATGCGGCCTCGATGGCAGTAGCCAACCAGCCTGGCGATCACTACAATCCTTTGTTCATTTATGGAGGGGTTGGCTTGGGCAAAACCCACCTTGCTAATGCGATCGGGCATCGCGCGGCTGCCACTCGTCAGGGGCTAAAGATTTTTTATCTCAGTTCAGAGTCCTTTATGAACGAACTAATCGGTTCGCTTAGACGGGACAAAATGGATGAGTTCAAGACTAAATTCAGAAATATCGATATTCTAATCGTCGATGATGTCCAGTTCATCGCCGGCAAAGAGAGAACGCAAGAAGAATTTTTCCATACTTTCAACTCGCTTTATGAATCGCATAAGCAGATCGTTATCACCTCTGATAAATTTCCAAAGGAAATTCCCGGTCTCGAAGATCGGCTGCGAAACCGCTTTGAATGGGGGCTAATCGCGGATATCCAACCCCCGGATATAGAGACGCGAGTGGCGATCATTCAAAAAAAGGCGGAAGGAGAGGGCATTCACCTGCCTCATGACGTGGCAATTTTCTTGGCGACAAATATCGAATCCAATGTCAGAGAATTAGAAGGTTCCTTAACCCGTCTTGGGGCGTTCTCGTCCCTGACGAAATCGGTAATTACGGTCGATCTCGCTAAGGAGGTGCTTCACAATACCCTCAAAGGCGCAAAGAAGGAGATAACCGTCGAGAGCATTCAAAAGACAATATGCGACTTTTACAACCTCAAGCTAGGGGATTTAAAGGCCAAAAGAAGAACAAAAAATATCGCATTACCAAGGCAAGTGGCGATGTATCTTTGTCGAAAGTATACCGAAACTTCCTTTCCAGCCATTGGAGATAAGTTCGGCGGCCGCGATCACTCGACCGTGATTCATGCGTCCAAGACAATCGAAAAGAGGATCAAAGAAGATCCCTTCATGCAGAACACGATTGAGCGATTAGAGAGAAATCTAAACATCAACAAATAGCTGTGGATAAGCTGTGACGGGTCGCCAGAACAATTGTGGACAACCGGGGATAAGGACGGCATGCGCCGTCGTGACCCGCTTAGCGCGTTTAACGTTGCGGCTTCATACACAGGCCAAGCTCCAGTAGTTGCTTCTCTTTTAGCGATTATCCCGGTTGTGAACAGTCTCTATTGCTACTACTTTACTGATTTATATATATAAGAGAAAGAAGAGAGTCGGGAGGAATCATGGAAATTAAAGCAAAGCGAGGAGATCTTCTCGCCACGCTTTATTGGACTCAAAGCATCGTTGAACGCCGCAATACGATGCCGATCTTGGCGAACGTCCTCCTCGAGTCTCAGAAAAAAGATATTCGCGTTACCGCCACAGACCTGGAAGTCGGTGTAAGAGGAAGTCTCGAAGGAGATGTTGTCAAAGAAGGCTCGGTCACAGTCAATGCGAAGAAACTTTATGAGATCGTTCGCGAGGTTCCGAACGAACACATTCAACTTAAAAGACTGGAAAATGATTGGGTAGAAATCCGCAGTGGAAAGTCGGTTTTTAAAATTGTCGGAATGGATGCCCGCGAGTTTCCGCAATTTCCAAAATTTAGTCGCGACGGTTTGACGACCACACCCGCTTCCACGCTTCGCGAAATGATTGAGGGCACAATCTTTTCCGTTTCTACGGACGAAACGCGGTATAGTTTGAACGGAGTTTATGTTGAGCAGGGCGAGGCCGGTAACGTTCGCTTAGTAGCCACCGATGGTCACCGGCTGGCTTTTGACGAAAGAAACCTCGGCTCCTTCGGGTTGGCAAAGGGGGTAATTTTGCCCAGGAAGGGGTTAGCGGAACTTAAAAAACTTTTGGAAAGCGGCGACGATGGCGTTGTCTCCATTGGCTTTAAGGAGAACATGGGTCTTGTAATGAAAGACAGAGTCGAGTTGTTCATGCGGCTCATCGATGGTGACTTTCCAGATTACACGAAAGTGATACCCAAAGGAAATCAGAACATTGCTCGTATCGAGCACGATGAATTTTTGCAAGCTCTGCGCCGGGTCTCAATCGTTTCAAGCGAACGTTACAAGGGCATCAAAATGGAATTCAACGAGGATAAGCTTTCTGTTTCAGCAAACAATCCGGATCTTGGCGAAGCCACCGAAGAAGTAGAGATGGAGTATAAAGGAAACCCGATCAGTATAGGCTTCAACGCGCGCTACTTGATTGATGTGCTCCATGTGCTCGGCTCTGATGGAGAAGTTCAAATCGAATTGAAGGACGCACTTAGCCCGAGCTTGGTGAAGAAGGGAGGCAAAGAAGGCTACCTTTATGTCCTGATGCCGATGCGATTGTAATAAGGCAACTCGGTGGGACTTGCGATATTAATTGTTGCGTCAACTAGCTCCGATATTTTTCGTCCAACTGGTATTTTTCTTCTAAACCCACAATACTGTTAAACTCGTCAAAGGGCATCAAGCGCTCCAATATCTCCGCGGTTGTTCCTTTGCGACGCAGCGTCGTATAAACCTCGTTCAGCGACTTCGCCACCGAATAAAGCGGCGCCAGGGGCCAAACGACCAGATCGAATCCCAGATCACGCAACTCCTGTGGTCCCATCAAAGGAGTGACACCGCGCTCGAGCATATTGGCGACTAAAGGGCCGGGGACACAGCGCGCTATCTCGAGCAATTCTTCTTTACTTTCTGGAGCCTCGATAAACACCGCATCTGCGCCGACCTGCTTGAATGCAATCCCACGCTCGATCGCCTCATTCAACCCTAGGGCCTGCCGCGCATCGGTACGCGCAACTATAAATAAGTCGCGGTTCTTTTTTGCTTCGATGGCAGCCTGCAATTTCTTTAATTGCTCTTCGAGTGGAATGACCTGCTTGCCTTTCATGTGCCCACATCGTTTAGGCCATACCTGATCTTCTAGAAACATGCCGCCAGCGCCGATTCTAATCAATTCATTGACAGTTCTAATAACGTTGATGGCGTTGCCGTAGCCGGTATCGGCATCGACGATTACCGGCAAATCGGTCACGGAACAAATGCGCTGAGCTGCCGACAACATTTCCGTTTGGGTCAGAATGCCGAAGTCAGGCTCGCCGAGCATGGTTGCGGCAAGGCTATAACCGCTAATAAAGATGACTTCGAAACCTGCCCTAGTCGCGATTTGTGCGCTCAGCGCATCGTACACCCCGGGCATGATCAACTGGCCGGTTGTTTTCAATGATCGACGAATCAATTCCGCTTTGTTCATGGGAACTCCTAAGCAGATGAGGCAGCCGATCAGGCAAGTGCTTCGTTGAACGGACGTTAAGAGGTGAACTCAGCGCCGCGGGCCGCTGCGGCCAAAGCCACGCTGCTGCCTTCCAGGCTCAGGTTTCGGGGCGGCTCGCAATAATTTGGCGGATTTCAGACCTAGAATGTCGGCGCCATAGCGTGATTGATCCAGGTGATCATACCGAGCTTTTATCTTCTGACGAATCTGATTGCGCCGGGTCATATCTCGCAGAGCAGCTTTGAGATCCTGCAGATCGAGCGAGACCACAGCCTCATGACCACGCGCAGTAAAATGCAGAGTGAATCGGGATCCTTCCCCTTCGCGGGCGCTGTAATCCATTTTCTTATCGATTGTACGGATGATTTCCCGGAGCAAAGCTTCTTCTTCTTGATGAACGCCTTTTCCAAACATGATGTCCCTCTCTGGCAAATAGATTGTGCCCTGAGCTACTTACCGGATGAGAAAGTGAGCACCCATCTGCCAAGTACCGCCAGGTTGTAAAAATTTACGCCAAAGCGCAGGTAAGATCAATCACCGACCGAGAATGTCTGTTCAAAGATTTCAAAATGATTCAATACTAGCTCGCGCGTCGAGTTTGTGCGTTCGCGAGGATCGGGGGGTTTGCTTGAGGGTGAAAAGGACCATATCGGCAGTGCTATCGGGTGAGGAGTGCCCGTCGGATGAAAGGGTAGTACGGGCGGTCTGGTTTGGGTCTCGAGCGCGAAGTTTGCGCCGTGTCGATTGTTCGTCCCAATCACATGGGACAACGTGGATTCCGTTCGGGTGAAATTTCCCGCGAGATAAAGCGCTACAGCTTATCCTTGGCGCGCAACGGCGCGCAGTTTCCATAACAACTAAGAATGGGCGGCGGTATTGATGAATAACTCCTCAAGCATCATTTTACGGCCGAGCATGCCTTGCTCTTGAGAATATTGCATCAATGTTTCCAGGGTCTTGCGATTGGTGTCGCCAAGTCCGTAAACCCACGGATCTTTGCCGATAATATCTTCTTGTTCTTCCAAAAAATGACGAAACCAGGCTAATGGAACGATCCTGGGATTTTCCAGTCGCTTATACGCAGCGTTTTTAGATTCTTCAAACGCCTGCATCAGGTTGATCGGCGCCCACGGATACTTATCGGCCACTTCTTGCTTGATTGCGGTGGTATGCATGATCGGGAAAATGCCGGTGCGCCTAAAGTAATCCATTTCCAGGTCACGGTAATTTGGAAAAAGACGGTTAACTCGCGGATCTTTTTCCAAAATCGGTTTAATCAGCTCAGGATGAACCAAAGCGTCTAATTCGCCATCGACAAGCATTTGTTCAACCTGTTTTCCCGAAGCGATCCGTTCTAAGTGCAAATCCGCGGGCGGGGTCCATTCCACTTCCTCGTCATCTTGTTTGAACCAGTGAATCTGTCGATGCGGGACCTTGTGCTCATGCTCCAAAATACCGCGAATCCATAAATTTGCCGTGGCTTGAAAATTACGCAGGCCCACTTTCTTGCCGATTAAATCGGCTGGTTTGGTGATCCCTTTGCCCGTATTCAGAAAGATAAAGCTATGCCGGAAGCGACGGTGAAGAAAAACCGGTATCGCAGTAAACGGCAGGCCAACATACTTGGCCATGATATAATTCGACATCGACAGTTCAGCGATATCGAACTCGCGATTGCGAACCATCCGCCAGTGGCGGATATCCGAGGTCATGTCGGTCAAAACCGTCAGATCGATTCCGTCCGGCTTAACGGTTCCTTCCTTGAGCGCGCGGATGCTCTCATAGTCGCCGCAAGCCAACGTGAGGTGCACTTTCTTACTCATGCGGCCTATCTAGCACGGTTTATTGCGATTGCCAACGAATTGCGAATTGACTCTCTTCTAGGTCTTTGGTATTACGCATGGGCCGACAACATGAGATCGGAGTTTCCCTAGATGAAGAGATGTTATACGAGTTTGTTTTTGCTACTTCTCAGTTTATCCCTGGCAATTCCGGTGCTGGCGCAGGACCCCGTGCGCGTCAATTGGACCGCGGTTACCGGCGCTCAAAGCGGCATGTTCATGGCGCAGCAGGAAGGATTATTCAAAAAAAGCGGCGTTAACATCGAATTGATTCATATTCCTTCCAGCTCGCGCGGCATTCAGGCGATACTGGCAGGCGAAATATCTTTCTCCTTCATGGATGGCGTCAATGCGGCGCAGGCCAATTTAAAAGGGGCAAACTTGGTCTTGGTTGCTGGAGCAACCAACCGGCAAGTATTTTCGCTCATGGGCAAACCGGAATATAAGCGCATCGCTGATTTGAAAGGAAAGAAGATCGGCATCACGCGAGTGGGTTCCTCGACGCATACTTCGGCACTTTTCGCGCTTGCTTCCGCGGGCCTGAGAACTAACGATTATCAGTTGCTGCCGCTGCTTGAGGTGCCGAATATTTACACCGCCCTTGCAGCCGGCCAAATCGACGCTGGAATCATGTCACCACCGACCAATGCGCGAGCGAAGCGGGCCGGATTCGTTGAGCTGATGAATGTCGCCAAAGAAGGTCCCGAGTTTGTTTCCGTCGCGGTTGGCACTAACCGTTCGTATATCAAGAGTAATGAAGAGAACGTGCGCCGGGTGGTTCGAGCGTATGCCGAAGGCGTTCAGCTATTCAAAAACAACAAGCCTGCGGCGATAAGAATGATCCAAAAGCAGCTCAAGGTAACCGATCCTGAAATCCAGGAAGACACTTACAATCAATTCCGCGAATATCTCGAATATCCACCTTACGTCAGCCGCAAGGGTTTGGAGGCGGTTCTCGGTGAACTGGCTGATAAGGAATCAGCTGCAAAGAACATAAAGCCCGAAGACCTGATGGATATGCGCTTTGTCGCCGAACTGGACAAGAAAACCGGCGGAAGATAGCGGTTTTAAGCGATCCAGCGGTTAAGCCGAGCATGAACACTGATTCTTATAGCCAGCTTAGGTCTTACGCGGATTTACGAAACTTCTTGGCGCGGCGGACAAAGTAATCCCACATTGAACCGAGACGATGCGGCGTATAGATCTGATCGTATTTGATCGCCGATTCTTCGTCGCTGGTCCATGACGGATCACCTGAAGCTGTTGCCATAAGTTGGATGCGCGCTGCTTTCTCCAAGAATATGGCATAGAGCGTGGCCACTTCGATACTTTCGCCGACCACGGTTGATCCGTGATTTTTCATTAATAGGCCGCGACACTTGCCGAGACTCTTGGCTACCTCCACTCCCAATTCCGAGGTTCGGATCAGGGCGGTTGTGAGATCGAATAGCGGCAAACCTTCATAAAATATGTTGCCTTCATGACTGATCGGACGAAGCGGTTGACCTAGCGACCCAAGCGCCACTGCGTGTGGTGGATGCGAGTGCACAACACAATGAACGTCTGATCTCGCCTTAAAAATTTCAGTGTGTATAAATACCTCCGAATGACGCTCATACTTGCCAGCCACTTTGTTGCCGTCCAAGTCGACTTCAATAATATGTTCGGGTCGGATTTCCTCAAAGCCGAAGCTGTGCGGTTTCATGAGAATGCGCTGTTGGCCGGGAATTCTGACTGACACATGGCCAAGGATATTGTCCCAGTGACCCTCGTACGCGAGAATGTTGCAGGATAACGCTAAGTTTTCTTTGAGTTTTTTCGTGTTGCTCATAGCAGTGCTCCCTTACTTAATGATTTGAAGTTAATGATTGAAGCCTACCGGCCGGCGCGCAGGCGGAAGCGCTGGATTTTGCCGGTGACGGTTTTAGGAAGGTCTTCGACGAATTCAACCCAGCGCGGGTATTTGTAAGGCGCAAGCCTGGTTTTGACGTGGGTCTGGAGTTCTAAACGCAGTTCATCGCTAGGTTTAATTTCGGGTTTCAAGAGGACATACGCTTTCGGCTTGAGCAAGCCGTCAGCGTCGGTATCGCCGATCACACCCGACTCGAGCACAGCCGGATGCTCCATTAGGGTGTTTTCAATTTCGATGGGCGATACCCATAAGCCGCCCACTTTCATCATGTCGTCGGAGCGACCGCAGTACCAGTAGTAACCCTCGGCATCGCTATAGTACGTATCTCCGGTTTTTAGCCACTCGCCCTGCATAACGCGCTTGGTCTGCTCATGTTTGTTCCAGTAGCACGGAGAGTTGGCGTCGCCTTTTACCATTAAGTTGCCAATTTCCCCTAGCGGAACTTCGCGCCCGGCATCGTCGACGATTTTGGCTTCGAAAGCCGGCGTGACTTCGCCGCTGCTGCCGGCCTTAGCCCTGCCCGGACGATTGGCGAGAAAATCATGAGTAGCCTCCGTAGAACCGACGACATCTAACAATTCCATGCCGAACCGCTCTTGCCAATGTTGGAAGATTGCCGGCGGCAACGGCTCGCCGGATGAAAGACATAGGCGCAACGAGCTCAAGTCGTATTTCTTCTCGATTCGTAAGAATCGCGCATATAGCGTAGGCACGGAAAAGAAGAAGGTCGGTTTATACTTGTCGATGACTTGAAGAATTTTTTCTGGATCCGGTTTTTCGGGCCAGAGAACGGTGGAGGCGCCGAATCGAAAGGGAAAGTACAGTGAGTTGCCCAATCCATAAGAGAAAAAGAGCTTCGATGCCGAAAAACAGCGATCGTTTTCATTCATGCCCAGAACCGGTTTCACGAACAGATCCGTGATTGTAATCATGTCATGCTGCAGGTGAACTGCACCTTTGGGCATTCCAGTACTGCCTGACGTGTAACCCCAAAACCCCACATCATCGCGGTGGGTTGGTTCTGCTTCCAAGTAATCCGATGCTCGATCGATGAGCTCTTGATAAGATCGCGCCCTTTCCTTGCCTTTTCCCACCACAAGAATCTGTTTGAGGTATCGCGTGTTGTCCCAGATCTTGGAAATCTCCGGGAGCACGGATTCGTGCACGATGATGGCGCGCGCTCTACTGTCATTAATTAGGTATTCGTAATCTTTTGCCGCCATCCAGGGATTCGTCGGAATCGGCACGGCACCGATTTTGATCGCCCCAAAAAAGCTATAAGCAAACTCAGGGGAGTCGGGAAGGGCAAGTAATACCCGATGCTCGATCTCAACACCGAGCTCTTTTAAAGCGTTGCCGGTTCGGTTTACTTTCTCGTAGACTTCTTGGTAGGTGATCGCTTCGTCTTGGTAGTAGATGGCGATCCTGCCGCCGCGGCCTTGGGCGATGTTTTCATCCACAAAAGTCGTTGCGGCATTATAGATCTCAGGAAGATCGACTCCCATCCCTCGCTCCGGTCGGAATTCAAGCTATCTCTGAACGCGGCACCTTGGATTGCCGTAGGACTTCATTCCCCACCGACCATTTCCGAATGTGTCTCGGTAGCAATGACCACCGACTTTGAGTCGGTGTAATGCTCGATCGCCTCTTCACCGTGTTCCTTGCCCAGACCGCTCTGTTTGACTCCGCCGAAGGGTAACTCGTCGTAGATGATTTGCGCCGAATTGACCCAGGTGTAACCGGCTTCGATGCGTTCCGCGCCGGCCATCGCGCGATTGATGTCGCGCGTCCAAATGGATGAGCCCAACCCAAAGATCGAATTGTTGGCTTGCTCGATCGCGTGGTCGAGATTTTTAACCCGAACGATCGGCAAGGCTGGACCGAAGCATTCTTCCTGCAGCAGCCGGGATGCCGGGTCGACATCGGCGACCAAAGTGGGCTGCAGATAAAATCCTTTCTCGTAGTCATCGCCTTTCGGTCGTTGCGCTCCGTAGAGCACTTTGGCACCGCGCTTTACCGCGTCTTCAACTTGTTCTTCAACTTCCCGGCGCTGTTCGGCTGTATGCAGCGGCCCCATGAGCACGCCTGACCTCAAGCCGTTGCCAACGCCGATCTTTTTAACTTTTTCGACCAGCTTGTCCATAAAGTTATCGGCGATTCGGTCGAACAGATAAAGCCGTTTGACCGCCAGACAGGCCTGGCCACAGTTAAAGAAGCGGCCGACCGAAGCGGCGCTGACCGCGCGATCGATGTCAGCATCGTCGCAGACGATCATCGGATCGCTGCCACCCAATTCCAAGGTGACATGCTTGAAGTCTTTGGCGGCCGATTGCATGACTCGGCGACCGGTATCGGTGGCTCCGGTAAAGCCGATCTTGCGCACTGTCGGATTGACGAGTAATTCTTCGCCGACAACGCTCCCGGGACCGGTGACGACATTGAGAACACCGCGAGGGCCGCCGGCATCTTGAATGGCTTTATCGATCAATTCGCAGCATCGCAAGTCCGTCAGCGGGGTCGTGCCAGCCGGTTTGACAACAACGGTATTGCCGGTCAACAGGGCGGGGCCGAGTTTATTGCCCATCAAAGACACAGGAAAGTTCCAGGGCACGATGGAGCCGCAGACGCCCAAAGGCTTACGCAAAACCAAACCGTGACGACCGGCGTCAAGCATAACCGCAGCGTTACGCAGAGTCTTTGCCATCCCACCGTAATGATCGAGAGTGTGCACAAAGCGGCGAATCTCCAAAATGGATTCCCGCATCGGTTTGCCTTGCTCCCGCGTCAACAAAGTCGCAAGGTCTTTTTCCTGTTGCAGGATCGCGTGGCCCGCTTGAAGTAAAATCGCGCCGCGCTTAGACGGCGCCAACTCGGACCATTTTTTCAGCGCACCTTTGGCGGCATCGATGGCGCGGCGGATATCATTCACAGTGCCCTTAGGAACGGAGTCGACAAGTTCTCCGGTGGCTGGATTTTTCACTGCAGTGGTCTCGTGACTTTCGGAGTCCACATGCTCACTGGCGATAAGCAGTTTTGCCATAATTCCTCCGTAACTTAGAAATCCAAAAACAATCATGTAGCTAAGTGGTTGTCAAGATTGCGGGAGTTTCGAGATGGGAATCAGAATTCGACAGTTTGGAGCCGTGTACTGCGCGGCGCCAGGATTCTTAAATTTCGATAGCGGACTTATGCTTGATAGGCAGGAAAGGAACTCATGACTGGGCTGACATGAAACTCGGCGGAATTGATTGATTTGATCGGGTGCCATTGATAGAACTCCCTCCAATGAAACGTTCCTATCTGATCAACGATGGTTAAACCGTGCTGATGATTTCTCTCATTAGCGTTAGGAGGAATTGCACGCGCAGCGCTCGCAGTACCAAGAATGATGGTAACTTTCGGCACGGCCCAGAAGAGGTTTACCGCACTCAGTTTATACCAGTCATCGCATCACTGCCGTAGTACATTCTAAAACGAACGTGGCAGCGGAATTGCCGAATTGCCGGTTCAGAACGGTATGGGGCGTTAAGCCCGAAGGAGCAACGCAGTGCGTGAAGCTTATCGGTTCGCTTGCTTGCGAAAGTGAGTCGGCCGCTACATACGATAGTAGCAAGGGAGTTGGGGCACGATGACACAGCAAAAGGAAGTCGCTGTTTTCGGCGGCGGATGTTTCTGGTGCAATGAAGCGGTATTTGACGAGCTCTGGGGCGGGACTTCAATTGTCTCCGGCTATGCTGGCGGAAACACGAAAAATCCGACTTACGAGCA
>DASUVS010000406.1:0-7661 GCA_036378835.1 Binatia bacterium
GATGATCAACGCGTTCTCTCCCCTCGATATCAGGCCTTCGATCTGCGGCAGCCAGCGCCGGTTGCGATCATCGATCACCTTTCGATGGATCTCGGGATAATCGCGCATACCCGCGAGTAGATGTTTTTCCAATGAGCCAACGTCGCCGCTTTTCCAGGCGCGCACGATTTGCGCTACATTTTGTTCCAGGCGGTCCATCTCGTTCATGCTCTGGCGCAGCAAGAGCTCTTGATCCTTTGGCGAAAATCGATCAAACAAGTCGAGCTGAAATTCAGCAGTTTCCAAGCCGAGGGTGGGTTTGTTGGATTGAATGGCACGCTCGGCAAAGTATCGATCGACACCCAATTTTGGATCGAACCCCAGCTTTTCGAGTTTTACCGCCGCCATCGTCGTGGCGACTATCCAGGGCTTGAAAGAATTCAATAGGCGAATATCGAGACCCAGCTCGTTGGCTCTTCTGGCGACACTCTCGTAGGTTTCGTCGGAGACATTCCGCTGCAAAAAAGCGCCGTCCGTGCTGGCACTCTTTTGCAGCATCAACTGTTGGATCCTTTCAGGGTTCGCGCTGCGCAAGTCGATCTCCAAAACCAATTTATTCGTCTGCTCGAAGGCATTCTCGATGCTCTGTTTGAGCGGATAGGCCTCCTTCTTCAGCAAATGAATCGAGCCCAGGATATAAAGACTGTTCCGGTCTGAATCCACTTTCCACAAGAAGCTTTTTTCTTGCGCGCTTAGCTGGCCGGCCAAAGCAAGAGATAGAAAACAGAGCCCGAGCAGAGTCAGCAAACGTGACTTTTTATAAAGCTTCATAAGGTCTGTGCTTCAGGAGCCTGCTCCAGCTAACAGGCAATCGGGAGTCGGCTATGTAGAAATCTACCTCTTCTCGCGAAACTTGACCAGCGCTGGACTTAGAAGCTTCTATCTCCGACCGGCAGTCGCGGAGGTAACGTGAATATCAGAACGCGGATCGCCTCAGAAGGAATCCCCGCGGCAAAAACGATGGGCTTATTTACCATTCAAGGCGAATGCAGACATCTTCGCCTTTTTCCTCGGCTGGAAGGACCGTCAGAGGCGGCCCGCCTTGAGGCAGCAGGCACTCACCGGTTTTCAGATCAAAACAGTAACCATGGTTGTTGCAACGCAATTTGGTTCCGTCAATCAATTGTCCGGCGGATTGCAGGTCCGCCTCTTCATGAGGACACTGCTTCGAGAAGGCAAAGTATTTCCCCTCGACGAACGTCAACAGCACCTGACGTCCGCCGAGGTCGACTTCTTTCATGACGCCCGGCGCTAACTCGCCGATCCGAGCAATCGGTATATAACTCACTCCCATTCGGTTATGCCGCTACCTTCTGCTCCCTGTAGAGAGGACCGCGCAGGACCTGGCCCGGCAGATCACCGCTCATGCGGCTGTCTTCATGGATCACAGTGCCATTGACGACGGTGTAGTGCATTCCAACCGAACGCTGGATCAACCGCTTGCTTCCTGCCGGATAGTCATGGGCCCACTCCGGTTCATGAGAATTGACGGTCTTGGGATCGAAGATCGCCAGGTCCGCGGCATAACCGGGTCTTAACAAACCGCGATCCTGCAAGCCGAAGATGGATGCGACATGGAATGTGAGCTTATGAACCGCCTGTTCGAGGCTCATTACCTGGCGCTCGCGCACCCACATACCAAGCAGAATCGTGCAATAGCCAAAGTCCGCGCCGAACTGCACATGAGCCCCTGCATCGGAAGTGCCTATCAATACATACGGGCTGCGCAGGATCTCGCCCATGGCGTCGACGTCGCCGCCGTTGTTGGCATTCCAGAAAACCGTGCCGAGATCTTCCTCGAGCGCCAGATCCAGGAACGCGTCGAGTGGATCTTGATTGCGCATCGCGCCCAGCTCAGCGATCGTCTTACCGTTGTACTTCTCGTTCTCCGGCTTGACCACTTTCTCGACCCGAACGATGTTCCAGTTTCGGTGGAAGTTGGTCGGCGCCGGATTGGCGAGATCGGCGCGCAGCTTCTGCCTGGTTTGGCCATCGGCAAAAGCCTGCTTGCGCACCTCGACGGGGAGGAACATGAGATTCTTCCAGGTCGGGAATTCATCGAAAACCTGGCAGTTTCTAAGCTCGAAGTGGCGCACCAGCGGCACGGTGTGGGATAAGCCATAGGCTTGATAGCCTTCGCGGAAAATCGGCTCTACAGCATCGAGCTGTTCACGCCACAGAGTGGGCTCTGCCCATCGATGCTGCAGGCTCTGCCAGAGAACCGGGCGTTGGGTACGTTTTGCCAGCTCATGGTAGAACTTGAAATGTTCGATCTTGTTGCGGCCCAAAATGGTTTCGATAACGCCGCCGTTGTGCTCCGCCAAAACATCGCACAGCGCGAACAGCTCATCATCATCGGCCAAGCGACTCGCCACCGGCTTGCCGTCCTCGCGCATATGACGCTCGTTGCGGTTGGTCGATAGCCCCAAGGCGCCGCCTTCCATCGCTTCCAAGACCAAGGCGCGCATCTGCTGGACTTCTTTGGCGCTCGCCGTGCGCTCCACGGCCTCCTCACCCATGACATTGTGGCGCATGGCGATGTGGCCGACCAGCCCGCCGACATTAATACCGAGTCTCCCCTCCAGCGCATCGAGGTATTCGCCATAGCTGCTCCAGCCCCACTTCACCCCCTGCTCGAGAGCGAACCGTGGAATTGCCTCGACTCGAACAAAACTTTTTACGATGGCATCCTCATCACCTTTTTTGACCGGGGCAAGCGATAAACCGCAGTTACCCATGACTACGCTGGTAACCCCGTGTTGCGGTTCACAGGTGCCATAGGGATCCCACAGCATTTGAGCATCCAAGTGCGTATGATGATCGATGAAACCGGGAGAGACTGCCAAACCGCCGGCGTCGATGGTCCGCGCGGCTGTGCCGTTTAACCGTCCAACTTCCACGATCTTGCCGCCTTTGACACCGACGTCGGCCACATAAGACGGCAATCCCGAGCCATCGACGACGCGCCCACCGCGAATTAACAGGTCATAAGCCATTTGTGCCTCCTAGTTGAACGAGGAAATCGTCAATATTCCGAAGCGAGAGTTTGCACGTCTAATACGGTAACCAACGCTCCACCCGATGAACCAACATGACATCCTTACGCCATATCAATTGCACCCCATTTTGTCCATGATCAACGCTGCCTTCTGTCGCCTGGAGCCGGTCCCCTGCGTGTCACGGTTCCAATGATCGATGGGCGAGTTCGCCTCCATGCCCTTCCCAATTTTTGCCATCGAATGAGCTGACGTTCACTTGCCTTATGTTCGTGGTGTCGAGGCAGCGAACATTAACGCTGTAGCCGTCGGGATTAGAACGCGGAATATAAAAAGACTTAATGCCGCATGTCTTACAGAATAGATGCTTGGCGACGCCGGTGTTGAATGTATACGTTGTAAGGTCTGCGGATCCCTGGAGCAACCGGAACCGTGATCGGGGCACGATCAAGTGAAGAAAGCCGCCTTTGCTGCAGATGGAACAATTACATTCCAGCGCATCGATAATCGAGACTGCATCGATCTCGAATCGCACCCGCCCGCAATGACAAGCGCCCGTATGCTGAACTAATTCTTCCATCAAAACCCCTGCAGCGCTGCCGCAACCGGCGCCTAGCCCGAATAACGGCCTGAACCTTTACCCGCTTTGAGCGACGCGCCGGAAGTATGGGCGAATGATTGCAGCAGTTCGGCCACCTCGACGTCGCTGCGCAGGTTGTGTTGCGCGCGGGTTCCGGCCATTCCAACTCTAAGGGATACCGCCCAATCGGGCAAAACTCGGAACAAGTCTTCGTCGGTCAGATCGTCGCCGATTGCCAGGATGAAATCGTAATCCTTTTCGATGATCCATTTTAATGCGGCGGTCCCTTTGTCGACCCCGGCGTTGGTGATTTCAACCACTTTGCTTCCCTGCCTGACCTGCAGATCGGTCTTTGAGACCAGGCTCAACAGATGATCCGTTAATTCGGCGGCGAGAAAGCCGGCCTGCTCCGGATCCGCCGCGCGATAATGCCAGGCGGCGGAATTCTCCTTTTCCTCGACAAAGGCGCCGGGCAATCGGTCTGCGTATATCTCCAATATCGGCAACAGATGGCGCATCCACGCCAGGGAGAATGGTTTGAAAAGTTGCCACGCCTCTGTCGACTTCTTGAACCATGCGCCATGCTCGGCGACCAACCCGACTCTGAGATCGCCGAACCACTGCTGCAGAGTCTGACGATCGCGTCCGCTTGTGATGACGACGTCATTAGCCGGATCGGCGGCAAGAGAGCGCAAGAGCGCCAGACGATCTTCATCCGGTTTCGCCATCTCCGGCGACTTCACCAAGGGAGTCAAGGTCCCGTCATAATCCAGAAACAGTGCCCGGCGGCAACTCTTTCTGTACTGTTCGACAACCGTCCGGCGCGCCTGCGGTGAAAGTAGTTTGGCTTCGCTACGATCTTGGACTTCGCGCAAGGCGACAAGGTTGTTGAGAAAATCATTGGCCCAGCGAGTGACGTGGTACCGTTTTAAGCGGCGCTGCATCAGCTTGTTGCGCCGTTTCTGCTCCTCGAGCGGTGTTTCGAGCGCCTCTTTAAGAGCGTGGGCGATTTCCGACCGGTTATTCGGATTGATGATGATGGCTTCGGGCAACTCTTTGGCCGAACCAGCCATCTCGCTCAGGATCAAAACCCCGGTGCCGTCGGTCCGGGTAGCCACGTATTCTTTGGCGACTAAATTCATTCCATCACGGAGCGGTGTAACCAGACACACATCGCTCACCGAATAGAACGCCGCCAGTGATGAGAACGGGACATGACGGTACTGATACACTACTGGAGTCCAAGCGACTCGGCCGAAATGCCCATTGATTTTGCCGACCCGTTCTTCGACCTGTCGCTTCATACGATCGTATTGCACAACTCCGATGCGCGAGGGCACGACAATCATCAGGAGAACGACTTTGCCATGGAATTGCGGATTGTTTTCCAGGAATAACTCGTAGCCTTCCAGACGGTGCAAAATCCCTTTGGAATAATCGAGGCGATCAACCGACAAGATCATCTTGAACTCGGAAAGTGTGCTGCGCAGCGCCTGTATTTCCTGCTGGGTATCAGGCTCCGCAGGCGCATTGGAGTATTTGTCGAAATCGATTCCCATCGGGAACGTGTCGATCTTGACAAGGTGATCGGGCGTCAATAGCTGCGCCATCTGATGCTCATAACCGAGGATGCGTAGAACGCACTGGAGAAAATGGTGCGTATACTCGTAAGTATGAAAGCCGATTAAATCAGCGCCCAGCAATCCATCGAGAATCTCGCGACGCCATTCTCCGGGCAGCAGACGAAACACCTCGAATGAGGGGAACGGGATATGCAGAAAAAACCCGACGGAAGCTTGAGGCCGCCGGGCTTTGATCAGCCGCGGCAGCAACATCAAGTGATAATCATGAATCCATAAGATGTCATTGGGTCTGACAACGTCGTCCAGCGCATCACAGAAGTTTTGATTGATCTGTTTGTACTCCTCCCAGTAGTTGGGCCGATATTCGGTAAAAGTAGGAAAGTAGTGAAACAGCGGCCAAATCGTCGAATTGCAAAACCCGAGATAGAACTTCTCCATCTGCTCTTCGCTGAGAAAGACCGGGTAAGACTGAAAGGAACTGAGCGCCTCGCGGATCAACTGGCCCTGGAGAGAGACCTCGACCGTGCTTCCCGGCCAACCGACCCAGAGATGCTCCATGCTCAAAGCCGGAGTTCGTCTGCGCGATTGCATGAATGACGCCAAGCCCGTAACCAGACCGCCGGCGCTCTCGTGAAAGGTTATCTTTCCGTTCTCGACCTTGACATTGAAGGGCAGGCGATTGGAGACGATAACGAGTCGTCGCTCGGACAATGTCGAATGTATCAAGCTCATTTGTGGCTTGTTTTGAATCACCAATCCATGCCTCAGCTCGGGCCTCGTGGGGAAAAAAGGCGCGCGCGACTTTGCTTTAGAACAATATCACTTCAGCGGCGCTTGTCACGCACATAAATGCCTGATGTCTGTAGCTTAAGTAATCAGCGCCAGTCACACTTTGATCGAGCAATCACCGTCGAGTCCAGCCTATTGTATCTCGAACTTGCTTTGCTGCCTGAAAAAAAACGACTGAAAAAGCCTTCGTTGCTTTTTGGTTGAGACTCGCCCGGGCAGCACAAACTTTCTTTAAATTTAAGGAGATAGCTCTGACCTACGGGATTATGGCATATCCGTTGCTCGTTCAACCGTTCACTTTATTTCCCCTATTTTGAAATCGGTGGTAGATTGTCGGCGGGAAGAGGAGGGTCTTACATGCGCGCGCACAAGAAGACAAACATCACGGTAGGCGATCTCGTTGCCGCAGTGACCGAGGAAGTCGAGCCGCTGTCCGGCAACAAGCGCCGGGTAAACCTTCTGGTCTCATACATTCTCCAGGATCTGTTTCTGAGCTGTCGGGTCCGACTTAGAAATGGATTTGTGAACCGGCAACGCGCCAGACGCCAGAAATGGCCGGCTATGGCGCTGGGATTGCTTTTACTTGTCGCTCCCGAAGCAAGTTTTGCCGGTGCGCCGAGTGACCAACTAAAACAATCGGTTGAAAAAATTCAGACTATTCTGGCTGATCCTTCGTTAAAAGGAGAGGCCAAGAGCGCAAGCCGGCGGCAACAGCTCAAGGAAGCCGTTAGTGAAAGATTCGCTTTCGATGAAATGGCGAAACGTTCATTGGGCGCCCAGTGGCAAAAACGCACCGCGTCAGAGCAACAGGAGTTTGTCCGATTGTTCACGGACCTCCTCGAAGGCGCCTACTTGAGCAAACTTGAAGAGTACAGCGGCGAAAAAATCCAGTTCGTCAACGAGCGCCAGGAAAAGGACTTTGCCGAGGTCAATACAAAGGTCGTCAACAGAAAGGGTGAAGACTTTGCGCTCGATTACCGGCTTATGAATATCAATGGCGACTGGAAGGTAATCGACGTTGTCATTGAAAACATTAGCGTAGTTAACAACTACCGCTCACAGTTTAATCGCATGCTGTCCAAATCCTCTTTCGAGGATTTAACGGCGGCGATGAAGCAAAAGAAAATAAGCTCGCCGGTAGCAAGCCATTAGCACTGGGAAGAATTGCCACTGATTCTGCCGCTTCGCAGAGTTGGCGATATCGCGTACATCAACAGATTAGAAGCGCTCTCTGCGGGCCATAGCCGGCTTTCGGGAGCGCCTTCAGCAGCAAAACAAATCCTCTAACATTCTCCTACTCGCGGCGCCGTTGAAACATAAAAAAGCGTTCGATCTCATCGAGGAGCCAGATTCGCTGTACTATGGATAGCATGAGTTTTTCGGCGACAGCTCGTTCGATCGGTATCTTATCGGATCGCGGGATGATAAGATCATAGTACTACCAGCCAGATGACAAACTCCTTAGTGGTTCTTTGAAACCAACAAGGACATGCCTCGATTTATCGCCGCCGGTCTCGTTGGAGGCGCAATTTGCTTTGAGAATATCGTGGGCCCGACCGCTGGATTATGCCTCGCTTAAGTTCCAGCAGAATGGAGAATTCACATGATGTTAACTGTTGGAGCTAAGGTCGTTTACCCGAGCCGCGGTCCTTGCCTGATCGGCGAGGTGGTGAA
>DASUVS010000407.1:0-3488 GCA_036378835.1 Binatia bacterium
GTTGTCGAATTGATCTTGGGGAAAGACACGGTTTACCAATCCAAGATCAAGCGCTTCTCGAGCATTGTAGTGGCGCCCGGTAAGAATCATTTCGGCAGCCCGATGATATCCGATCAATGTCGAGAAACGCGCCAGCGCAACCGGCGGATAACAACCCACTTGAATTTCTGGGGTGGCAAATGAACTATCTTCCGAGGCGACGATAAAGTCGCAGGAACTCGCAAGCTCGCAACCGCCGCCGAGACATACGCCGCGGACCGCTGCAATGGTTACCTGTGGCATAGTCAACAATTTGCGAATGACCCTATGAACGATCTCAAGCATCTCGGGAACCTTTTCCCGGGTGTGGTCGCGAATATCCATGCCGGCAGAGAAGGCGCGTGTGCCGCCGCCTCGTAGGACTACGACATCGGTCGTTTTCTCGGCAGCGCATGCCGACAATTCCTGGTCCAGCTCACGCAGCAACTCGATCCCCAGAACGTTTACCGGCGGATGCTCAAGTGTAATGCAGGTCACCCGTGGTTTTTTTTCTGAATTCAATGCCATGTTATCCCTATAGCGTCCAATCTGATAAAACGCGAGTGCTCGAGAGCTGTAACCAATGGCAACGAAGCATGTCTATCGGCACAACTGATTTGACAAAGAAAACACTGCAACCTAGACTTGTGGTTCTGAGCTCCTAAGGAGGGCTTTTATGAAGAATTCACGCTTGCTAGCTGTGACTCTTGCCGCCTGGTTTGCGTTAGGAATGAGACCCGTTTTTGCTGCTCCGGATGAATACGACGACAGCCAATCGCATCCATTGAGAATCGTCGCCTATTTGCTTCACCCGGCTGCGTGGTTGGTCGAACAAGTAGTTTTTCGGCCTTTTCATTATCTCGTCAGCGCGAATGAGCCAACGGAGGAAATCTTCGGCCATCGACCGCATCCACCCGTTTTGGCCGAGCGCCAACCGGTCAGAGACTACGGCATGCCTCCGCGAACACCCGTCAAGCCCGCACCGCCCCCAGCTCCTGTAGCGGCCGCTCCGGAACCCGTACGCGAGGTCGTGAAAGTCGTCGAAGTGCCAAAGGAGACGGTCGTATATCGGGACGTTGAGAAAGTCGTTGAAGTCGAGAAGTTCGTTTTTCCTGGCATTGCTTTTCAGTTCGATTCGGCCGAGCTCACCGATTGGGGCAAAGGCAATGTCTATCTTGCCGCGGAAAAACTCAAGGCTAAAGGCGATATCTCTGTAATCATCGAGGGGCATACCGATGAGGTCGGTAGCGCAGAATACAATAAAAACCTCGGCCTGCGCCGGGCGCAGCGCGTCATGACCGAGTTAGCCGCTTTGGGAGTTGATCGAGCGAGAATTTCGACAGCGACTCAGGGTGAAGACAAGCCTCTGATCAATCAACCGACGGCCTGGGCGCGCGCGGTAAATCGACGAGTAGAGTTCGAGGTCCGAGGGAAATAAAAACATTTTTCAAACGTTCAAGGCCCAGCTTCAGGCTGGGCCTTTTTTTTTGAGTACCACAGTTCTCGATCAAATGAGTTACAAGCTTCGCGACACCTATTACAAAAAGGCGAAACAACAGGGCTATCGCTCGCGCGCGGCTTACAAGCTGCTAGAGCTGCAAGAGCGCTTTCGAATCTTCAAAACCGGCCACTTAGTTGTCGATCTAGGCGCCGCGCCTGGCGGCTGGATCCAAGTGGCGGCCAAGCTGGTCGGCCCGAGCGGTAAGGTCATCGGCGTTGATCTTCAGCCGATCGAACCGTTTCACCAGAAAAACATCATTGTCGTACACGCTGACATCACTGCGGTGGAAACAGAGCAGCGGATTATGGAATACCTAGGCCGCCCTGCTGACAGCGTCATCTCTGATGTCGCGCCTAAGTTGACCGGCATCCGTGATACGGACGAGGCGCGCTCGCTGGAGTTGAACCATACAGCCTGGGAAATCGCAAAGCGCTTGCTTCGAAGCGGCGGTAGCTTTCTTATCAAGAGCTTCGTCAGTGAAGAACTTCGGAATTTTTCCGCGAAACTGGAGCAGCAATTTGGCTCGGTTCAGCGTACCCGGCCGGATGCCAGCCGCAAAGGATCATCGGAAATTTATTTCTTCGCGAAAGATTACCAGCCCAAGCCCCAGAGGTAGACGAATGGGTCGTGGTCAAGACTTCAGACGCTCACCGGTAAACCAAGTTCAAAAACGATAAATGGCAAACTCGGAGTTAAGAAAGGATCCGGTTGTCGACCGCTGGGTGATCATAGCCACTGAACGCAGCAAACGGCCTCACGCCAACCGGACAACGACAGTGTCCGGCCGAGACGAAGGCTGTCCTTTCTGCGCGGGCTGCGAAGGGATGACGCCACCTGAAGTTCTCGCTTATCGTGATCCCTCGAGTAATCCAAATGCGCCTGGCTGGAGGGTCCGAGTAGTCCCCAATAAGTACCCAGCTCTGGACAGCGTGGCAGAGCTCTTCCAACCAAGTGATTCGCCATACGTTGCTTTGAACGGAATCGGCGCGCACGAGGTGATCATCGAAAGCCCCAAACACTGCCTGAGCATGGCAGATCTGGGTGAGGAACAGGTTGAAGATGTGTTGCGCGCGTATCGAACCCGGCTGATCGTTCTTCAGAAGGATCAGCGCTGGAAATCGGTTCTAATTTACAAGAACGAAGGAAGCGCGGCGGGTGCGACCCTGGAGCATGTCCATTCGCAAATACTTGCGTTGCCCATCGTTCCGCGTGAAATAGATCAAGAGTGGCGCGTGCTGATCGCTCACTATGAGGCGACCGAGAGATGCCTCTATTGCGAGATGGTCGATAAGGAGCGCGCGGATGGGCGCCGCATAATTCTCGAGAGCGCCGCGTTTATCGCTTTCTGCCCGTTCGCGTCTCGATTTCCCTTCGAAATTTGTCTTATGGCGAAAGAACACTCACCTGGATTTGACGCGGTGGCGAACGAGGAACTCCCCCAATTAGCATGTATGCTGCGGCAATCTTTACAGCGTCTGGCCGGTATCGTCGATGCACCGCTCAACTATGTGATTCATTCAGCGCCGCTTAGGGACCTCAAGCGAGAGCATTATCACTGGCACCTGGAGATTTTACCGAGGATTTCCAAGATCGCCGGGTTCGAGCTGGCCTCCGGCTACTATATCAATACCGTAGCGCCGGAAGTCGCGGCACAGCAGCTGCGCGACGTCGCGCTATGACAAGCCTGCCGTTCTGATTTGCGCCGCATGTCTCACGATGTCTCTCAGGAGAGTCTTTATTCGACGGTCACACTTTTCGCCAGGTTGCGCGGCTGATCAACGTCAGTGCCGCGATGGACCGCGATGTGATACGCCAGCAACTGGAGCGGGATCGTCATGACGATGGGGGTCAGGTAGTGCGATGCTTTCGGTAGTGTTAGGAGCCGATAAGCGGAGACTTCGTGGCTCGTCTTGATATCGTCGGTTAGAACGATCACTTTACCGCCGCGGGATTCGACTTCTTTGAGATT
>DASUVS010000408.1:0-13894 GCA_036378835.1 Binatia bacterium
ATGACCGAGTAACGCACCTCGGCGAGTTTGGCCAATTGCGCCGCCAAAACAAAGCCGATCAAAGTTCCGATCACGCCGGAAATGCCCTGGCTCCAAACCACGCTATAGATAATGTCGAGGTTCTTTTTAACCATTTCCGGGCCCGGTAAATATCCCCAGGCCAGAAGCGCGACTATAAAGAGCGCCGTGACCACTCCTTGAGGAAATCCCAGCAGCAACGTCGTCACCAGATCTCCGCCATCCTTGGCGTCATTGGCGCTCTCGGGCGCAATCACGCCCCTTACATCGCCCTTGCCGAAATTTTTTGCGTCCTTGCTGGTTTGCGCGGCATGACCGTAGGCAAGCCAATCGACCACCTGCGAGCCGATGCCGGGAACGATGCCGACCCAGACGCCGATGAAGCTGCAGCGCAAAACCAGCCACCACTCGCGCAGGGTGTCCTTGACGCCGTCGAGCAGGCTGCCCTTCAAAGGCGCGGCTTGTTGCTCTACGCCGATTCTCGTCAGCGCCAGATCCAGGGCCGACGGAATGCCGAATAGCGCCAACGCAATGATGCTCAAGGGGATGCCGTCCAGCAGATACGGCTGGTCGAAGACAAAACGCATAATACCGCTCTGGCCCTGTTGACCCACGGTCGCGATCAGCAAGCCAAATGCTGCTGCGATCAAGCCTTTGATCGGCCGGCGTCCAGCCAGAACTGCAACCATGCTGAGACCCCACAACACCACCACGAACAACTCCGGCGCGCCCATCAAATAGATCAATGGTTGCGCCAGCGGGATTGCCACTGCCAGGGTAAAGGTTCCGACCAGACAACCCATTCCTCCGGCCATGAAAGAGGCGCCTAACGCGCGCCGTCCTTCGCCCCGTTTGCCCATCGGATAACCATCGAGCACAGTCGCTTGGGAACCTGAGCCGCCGGGGATGCCAAATAGAATCGGCAAGTAGGCAGCGCAAATCGCGCTTACGGAGCTCGCGCCGATGAGCAGCGCCATACCGGTGACCGGCTCCCAGCGCACGACCACCGGCAATAGGATCGCGTAAACCAGGGGCATGCCGAGACCCTGCGGCGCTACTGCAGTAAAGGTGCCGATGCTAACGCCTACGATCATGGCGAGAAAAACTTTCAGATGAAGGATGTTCATCAGGCCTTTGATGGCGGCATCGAGCAGTGACATCTCCATTTTCCGTTCCCGTCTTGCTTTTCTTCAATCAACTACGCGCTGGAAGAGGACCAGCGCCGGATAGTGTTCTCAGCATCTCGATAACTTCGGGATCGCGCGGAATGTCCCGAATCACCTTGCTCAACTCTTCAGGCATCAATGGGTCGACGTCATCGCCGACCAGCTTCTTGTATTCGCGATGAAACTGAGCGTCCTTGAGAGTTTTACGCATCGCCTCCTGAAGTATTTCGACTTTGTCCTTTGGAGTTCCCGGCGGCAGCATGTAAGGAGAACCCACCAACCTGAACACTCGCCAAACAGCGAGGACTTTCTTTTCTTGCTCCGATTTGGCGAAGGTCTCGATCTCGGGCACGGTCGGGAAGCGCGGATGTTTGGCGCCCAAGGGCACCTCCATCATCGAATGGAAATCCATCATGTCCTTGTCCACCCACTCCGGGTTCCGGCGCAGCATCGAAGTGGCGAGGTTCGCTCTGCCGTCCAATTCACCGCGAAGTAGCGCGGCATCGACTTCGGGCGCGGAGTAGCCGGCGATAAACTTGGGATCTTTCAAGCCGAGAAAGTAAGCGAAGAGTCTTCCGGCCACGTAGGAAACGTGTCCCACCGATTGCGCGCCGATGCGTAGGCCTGAGGCTGCCCGCAGCTTGTCTATGCTGCTTAAGCCCAGCTCTTTGCGTGTATAGATGATGTAGTGGCCGCCGCTTTCCGGAGCGCCAAGATAAATAAATTTGTCGAGATCATACATGACGCCGCTTTCGCGCATGATCTCCAGGGAAACAATGCCGCCGCTCAGCGCGCCGATGGTGAGACCGTCAGGACGGCTGTTTCTAAACAGATAGTTGGCGGCTTTTCGGCCGCCGCCGCCGTCCATATACTCCATTGCGATAGCTGGATTACCCGGGATGTGCCTGCGCAGGACCGGAGCCATGGCTTTGACCCGCAGATCGCCCGTGCCTCCGGGCGCCGTGCTGACGATCATGGTAATGGTTTTGCCTTGATAAAACGGCGCCTGTGCGAACCCGGCGGCGGCAAACAGGGTCGATGCGAAGAGAAAGATTAGGATTAAACCGACACTCGTTAAAAATCTACTTTTCAGCATTGCTTCTCCGCAGAATCGACCGCTAGCGACGCGCCGGCAGCGCGACCGCATTGGCGAGTCGCTTGAAAACTTCCACGGCTTCCCGATCCCGCGGCACATCTCGAATCGCTTTTTCGTGATCCTCGGGCAGCAGCGGGCTCGGCTCGTCGCTGGTAAGTTTCTGGTAATGTTTCGCAAACTCCGGATCCTTGTAAGTCTTGCGAAACGCATCCTGAAGAGTTTGCACGCGATCCTTGGGTGTGGCCGGCGGCAAAACAAATGGCGTTCCGGTTACTCTAAAGGCGCGCTGCATGGCGATGATTTTGCGGTCGAGAGCGCTTTTGGCAAAGGTTTCGATCTCCGGCAGGTTCGGGAAAGCCGGATGCTTTTCACCTTTGGGAGTCTCGGTGATCGCATGGAAATTGACGATTCCGCCTTTTAACCAGTCTTTGTTTCTTTGCACGATGGTGTCCGCGCCGTTGGAGCGCAGGTCGATCTCACCACGCAACAGCGCCGGGTCGAGCTCGACTCCGGAGTAGCCGGCAATGAAGCTGGTATCTCTGAGCCCGAGAATATAGGCGAACACCCGCGCTTCAAGAAACGTCGAGAAGCCCACCGACTGCGCGCCGAGTTTAAGCCCGGGAGTGGCGCGAAGTTTTTCGATGGTGTCCAGGCCCGCCTCTTTTCGGCTCACCAATATAGCGTGATAAGTGCTGTAAGGAGAACCAAGGTAATAGAATTTATCGAGATCGTAGAGAATGCCTGACTCGCCGAGTACAGCAAGCGAGACCATACCGCCGCTGAGATTGCCGATCGTCAACCCGTCCGGCTTGGCCGTACGAAAAAGATAGTTGGCGGCTTTACGGCTACCGCCGCCGGGCATAAACTCCATAACGATTTTCGGGTTACCGGGAATGTACTTTTCCAAGAACGGAACCAGAGCTCTGACCCGAAGATCTCCGGAACCACCGGGATCCCTGCCTTGAACGATCGTGAGCGTCTTTCCCTGAAAGAAAGAGGCCTGGGCAAGCACCTCGGCTGCGGACAGGAACGAATACAGGAATACGGCAATCACCAGCAGCCGTGCCACAGATGTAAAGCTCGATTCTCTTCGCGACATATACTCTCCTTACTAAAAGCAACGCCGTATCCCGAAACGGGATGGATTCAATTACGGTTCCGGTTATTTGTCAACGGCCAGTATAAAAGGCCATCCAACTTGCCGATGTACCAACACCAGGTTCTTTATTAGCGAGATTTCGTTCCGCAGGTGAGGAAATCTGGCTCGATTAGAATCAAGGATATGTGGAAATGACAAAGCACTCGAGCGTGTTAACTAAAACGGCCCGATCTCGTAACAAGGATCTTTAGTGAACAGCACGCAGCAGATTGCGATCATCAAACCCGCAATGATTGAAAGTTGGCAGGGAGAATCCATTCCAACAAACTCGACCAAAGAAAACTCCCATTTTCTGACAACGTTTTTTCGCTTCGACCATCACGATTTGAGCGGCTTTGCAACAGGAGAAACGCACCCGCACGCGGTCGTAGGTTCTTCCACGGACACGAGCACCCGCCACGATTACAGTTTTTAAGTTCCACCTGCCTGACGAATTGCCTGCCAGAGCTTCGGCGCCGTATAGGGCATGTCGATGTGATCGATGCCTAACGGCGCCAGCGCATCCATCACCGCGTTGGCCACCGCCGGCGGGGCGCCGTTGGTGCCGGCTTCGCCCACCCCTTTAACGCCCAGCGGGTGAAACGGATTGGGTGTGACGGTTTCGCCAAGGATCAGCCGCGGCATATCGGTGGCGCGCATCACGGCATAATTCATCAATGTGCCGGTGAGCACCTGGCCGTCTTCGCTGTAGACCATTTGCTCGCGCAGGGCTTCACCGAGGCCTTGCGCCACGCCGCCGTGAATTTGCCCTTCGACGATCATCGGATTGATGAGCACGCCGCAATCATCGACAAGCACGAGCTTCTCGATCTTGGGCTCGCCGGTTTCACGGTTGATGCTGACCAAACAAACATGCGCGCCAAAGCCCCATGCCTCGCGCCTGGGATCGAAAAAGCAGGTTTCCTGGAGACCGTTCTCCATGCCTTGCGGAATTTTTCCGCCGTAGGCTGCCGCCGCGATCTGGCGCCAGGTGACTTTCTTTTCGGGGACGCCGGCCACCGAAAATCCGCCGTCAGCTTGAACCATGTCTTCGGCAGATGCTTCAACCAGATGGGCCGCGATTCGCTTGGCCTTTTCAATCACACGCTGGGCCGCAGTCGCTAAAGCGCCGCCGCCCACCACAGCGCTCCGGCTACCGAAGGTTCCGGTTCCTTGCTGCGAAACGTAGGTATCGCCGTGCAGCACGGTGACGTGCTCCATATCGGTCTTCAACATCTCCGCGGCAATTTGTGCCCACACCGTTTCGTGCCCCTGGCCGTGGGAGCTCGATCCGGTGAGCACGGTGATCTCGCCCGTGCGCTCGATACGCACCGTGCCGCTTTCAAAGCCGGCGCCGCCACTCGGCTCGACAAACGTAGAAACGCCAACACCGACGATTTCGCCGCGAGCGCGCCGTTCATCGCGCTGGCGCAGCAGCTCTTGGTAGTTGGCAATTTTGATTGCCTCGTCGAGCGATTTGAAATAATCGCCGGAGTCGTACTCCACGCCGACTGCAGTCTTGTATGGAAACTGTTCCGGTCGAATAAAGTTTTTCCGGCGAATTTCCAGCCGATCGATGCCGAGATCCTTAGCGGCTTTGTCGATCAGCCGCTCGATGTTCAAGACCGACTCGGGCCGGCCGGCGCCACGATATGGCCCAGTTGGAACGGTGTTGGTAAACACGCCGACGACTTCGACGTGACAATCTCTGATTTGATAACAGCCCGGCGCCATCCCCATCATGCGCTGCGGCGGCCCGGCGGTGCTCGATTGCAGATAGCCGCCGAGATTGGCGACCACGCGAACCTTAAGCCCCAACATCGTGCCGTCTTTCTTGAGCGCCAACTCGGAAGTCATCGCCTGGTCGCGGCCCTGAATCGTCGTGACAAAATCATCGCTGCGCGTGGCGATCCATTTCACCGGACGGCGCAACTTCAAAGCCATGTAACTAGTCAAGACGTCTTCGCGATAAAGCGGTCCTTTACTGCCGAATCCGCCGCCGACATCGGGCGCGATCAAGCGGATCTTGTTTTCCGCAATGCCGAGAGTGACGGCGAGATCGGCGCGCGCCCGATGCGGGCCTTGGGTGGAAAGCCAGACTGTGAGGCGCTTGCCCATCGGGTCGGGATTGGCGGCGACACCGCGCGGTTCAATGGCCAGGGCAACCTGGCGCGGGCTAACAATATGCATGCGGACGATGTGGTCTGCTTGGGCAAACGCTTTATCGACGTCGCCGCCTTTCTTTACTGCCGTGTAACAGATATTGCTGTCCAACTCTTCACGGGCGAGCGGCGCGCCCGGCTTGAGCGCATCTTCGGCGTTCTGTATCGACGGCAGCGCTTGGTATTCCACTTCGATGGCATTGCACGCATCCTGAGCAATGGCCCGGCTCTCCGCCACCACGGCAGCAACCGGAGTTCCGGGGGCATGCACAGCGCCGCGCGCCAGCACCGGATGCGGCGGAATCTTCTGACCCGGAAACATCACTTGAGCGTTGATATTCAAACGTTCCGGCAGTTCCGGCCCGGTTACCACGGCGACGACCCCTTTCATCGCTTTTGCCGCATCGGTGTTGATCGAAATTATTTTTGCATGGGGATACGCGCTGCGCAGCACCATCATGTGCAACATCCCGGGCAATTTGATGTCGTCGACGTAACCTCCTTTGCCGCTAATCAGCAGAGGGTCCTCTACTCGCCGAATCGATGCACCGATTAAACCACCGCCGTTGTGTTCAGTTGTCATTACTTACCCTCATAGGAAAATAACGTGATCATGTTCGTGCCTTCGTGCCTGATAGAGACTAAGAAGTATCAAGTCTTTCGTCGTCGCGAGCACGATCGCCGGCGCGCAGTTCTTATCTTAGATCTTGTCTTGTTCTTGAACGAACACGATCACGTGCTCACGTCTGGTATCTTTATTTAGTTTGCGGCTCGTTGCACCGCGGCTTCTATCGCCCTGCGCGCCAGCACCGTTGCCATATGCCTTTTATACTCGGCGCTGGCGTAGATGTCGTCATCCGGGTCGGCGCCTTCGGCGGCTTTAGCCGCCGCGGCGACGATGTTTTGTGGATTGAGGACGTTGCCTTGCAATTCCTTCTCGCTGGCCACCGCACGAATGGGACCGCTGCCTAAACCGCCGATGGCGATGCGCGCCGCTGCGCACGAGCCGGATTGCTGGCGCGTAATCATGGCGCCGGCACTGACAACTACGTATCCCGAAGCCGGATGCGCGAGCTTATGATACGCGCTGCCGCTATGGACAGGCGGCAAGGGCAGCAGAATTTCCGTGAGTATTTCGCCGGGCGCCATTGCCGTGGTGAAATAATCGGTAAAGAAGTCGTCCACCGGAACCGTTCGATTGCCGCCGATCGAACGCAATACAAATGAAGCATTGAGAGCGGTTAAAATCACCGGAAAATCCGCCGCCGGGTCGGCGTGAGCGACACTGCCGCCGATAGTGCCACGGTTGCGAACCTGGACGTCGCCGATCACCGACGCCGCATCCACCAGTCCGGGAAAATATTTGCCTACTACATCGGACGAGGCGACATCCGCATGCACCGTCAAAGCGCCGATCATGAGCTTATCGCCTTCAAGGCGAACGCCGGTGAGACCGGGCACAGTCCCCAAATCGATCAAGGTCCGCGGTGAAGCCAGCCGCAGCTTCATCGCCGGCAACAAACTGTGGCCGCCGGCCAGCAATTTGGCATCGTCACCATGCTGCTTTAACAACTGCAGCGCTTCGTCTAGTGACTGCGGCGCGAGGTAGCCGAAACTAGCGGGAAACATTTTTGGCTCCGATTTTCTCTGCGGCCCATTTAATCGATTCGACGATATTCACGTAACCGGTACAGCGGCACAGGTTGCCTTCGAGCGCGTGCTTGATCTGTTCCTCACTTGGATTGGCGTTGGTGCGGAGCAAATCAGCGGCGGTCATGATCATGCCGGGCGTGCAGTAACCGCACTGCAGTCCATGCTTTTCGCGAAAACCCTCTTGCACGGGATGAAATTCATCGTCATGCGCCAGCCCCTCGATGGTGGTAATTTTTTTGCCATTGGCCTGCACCGCCAAAATCGTGCAGGATTTTACCGCTCGATCGTTAAGGTGGATGGTGCAGGCGCCGCACTGGCTGGTGTCGCAACCCACATGCGTGCCGGTCAAACCCAGTTGGTCGCGCAGAAAATAAACCAGCAAGGTTCGTGGCTCGACCATGGCCTCATGCTTCACCCCGTTGACGGTCACGGTTATCGGGAGAGCCGCGTACTCGGCCTCAGCAGTCATGCTCGATCTTCCTCCAATCGTTGATTGCATGCATCAGAATTTTGGACATCAACTTGGTCTCTTACACCCGATTGATGCGGGTCTCAAGATCTTGGAAATTCGGTTCAACGTTCAACGGTTCAAAAGTTCAAGGTCAGAGTTCGACCTCCGGGGGCCGCACCCTACTAGGGAAGCCGAGAGCGAAAACCGGAGCATCACCTTGACAGTGGTTAAAGGTACTACTATCACGAAGACGAGGTGCTGAAGGCCCAGGAGGCATGATGGTCGAAATCAAATCCCTAATCGATCCCGAAGGCGGTCTTATCGACCGGCGCATCTTTGCAGATCGAGAGATTTATCAACTGGAGCGCGAACGGATTTTTGCGCGCTGCTGGCTTTATCTGGGCCATGAATGCGAGATCCCCAATCCCGGCGATTTTGTTACCGCCTACATGGGCGAAGAGCCGGTTATCCTGTGGCGCGACTTGAACCGGCAGGTTCATGCTTATCTGAACGTTTGCCGCCATCGCGGCAATCGCGTGTGCCGCGCCGATCGCGGCAACGCCAGAGTGTTTACCTGCTCCTATCACGGCTGGACCTACAGCAGCGAAGGCAAGCTCGCGATCGTGCCGATGCCGGAGGCGTTTCCCGGACTCGACCGCGAGCAGTGGGGTCTCATCCCGGTCGCTCAACTAAGCGCCTACAAAGGTTTAATCTTCGCCACCTTCGATCCGTCGGCGCCGTCGTTGCTCGACTACTTAGGTGACATGGCGTGGTACCTGGATATTTTGCTTGATCGACGTCAAGGCGGCACCGAAGTTAGCGGCCCGCATCGCTGGATAGTCGATGCCAACTGGAAAACCGCCGCCGAGAATTTCGGCGGCGACGGTTACCACATCTCCTACACGCATGGGTCGGCGCGCGAACTCGGCGTGGATACCACATCGAGCTCCACCCGCAAGTGGAACAAAGGCTGCCAGATCGCCTGCGGCAACGGTCACATTCTTGTTTCCTGGCTGACGCCGCCCGATGATGCCGGGCCTTGGTTCGCGCAACCGGATGAGGAGTTGCTCAATTACATGAAAGAATGCGCCGGCGAGATCGAGCAGCGATTGGGCAAGGTGCGGGCGCGGCAGATCTCGCCGTCGGCCGGCACGGTTTTCCCAAATTTTTCTGTCCACTGGCTTACCCGTACGATCCGTGTGTGGCAGCCGCGCGGTCCTGACAAAATGGAGATCTGGAGTTGGGCCATCGTCGATAAAGCAGCACCGCCCAAGATCAAGGATCGAATGCGATTCGTTTCTCAATATCGTTTCAGCCCCAGCGGCATTTTTGAGCAGGATGACATGGACAATTGGATCCAGGTCACCGGCGCCGCTAAAAGCATCATCGCCAGGCGCTATCCCGCCAATTACCAGATGAGCGGCAGTGAAGAAATCATTCAGCCTGAGTTACCTGGGAGATTGGCCAGCCGATTTAGCGACAACAATCAACTAAATCTGTACATGCATTGGGCCAAAATGATGGAGGCAAACAGCTGGAATGAAATCGCCGGCGCCGAGCGAGCATAGACATGAACCACGACCTGCGCCACGCGATCGAAGACTTTTTTTACTTTGAAGCGGAGTTGCTGGACGAGCGCCGCTTGCGAGATTGGCTCGATCTCCTGACTGACGACGTTCAATACTGGATGCCGGTTCGCCATAATCCTTTGGAAAGATCGGCGGACTTGAACGACGAGCTATCCAAACCCGGCGACGTCTATTACTTCAACGACACGAAGGATACGCTAAAGGTTAGAGTAGAGCGGGTTTATGCGAAAAATGCCTGGGCCGAGATGCCGCCATCGCGAACCCGTCACCTGGTTTCCAACGTTCGGGTTAAGAACGACAACGGATCGGAAATTGAAGTTCAGTCGAATTTCTTGTGCTATCGAACCCGTATGGAGAAGGATCAGGATCTTTTCGTTGGCACTCGTCACGATTTGCTGCGCAGGGCCCATGGCAACTTCCGGATTGCTCGACGAAAGATCATCCTGGATCAAGCCAATCTGGCCGCAAAAAACATCAGCATTTTCCTGTAACACTGAAGTTGATCGCCTCACCGGGGCCTTCAGCTGCCGCGGCTAAACTCAACATCGGGAAGAACGTTTCCAAGACCACAGCTATGATTCTAAATCATTGGTACTACGTCGCGGCTAGATTACGGGAGGTCGTTGCAAATCGGATATTGATTGCGCATTTCAGTGCTATAGGAGTTCTACTATGGAACGTGAAATAGAACGCCCAAACCAGATATACAAGTTTGTGATCTGCGGCGCCAAGTTCGATTCGCGAGAGGAGCTGGAACAACACGAGAGCAAGTGCGCTAATAATCAACCAGCTTCTTAGTGGCTCTCGGCAGCGGGTTTACTTCAGGACCATTGCCGCGCCCCTGAGCGCATGAAACATCGGATCGGATCAGCGATTCGATCCGCGCACTTCGATCTGACCGTCACGGACGCGAACTTCCAGCACAGGCTGCGGATGCACGGATGGTCCATTTACGACTCTGCCATTCTCGAGCGAGAAACAGGAGCCGTGCCAGGGACACTTGACTACAGTATCCTGGAGCTCGCCTTCTGCGAGTGGCCCGCCAAGGTGCGAACATGTTTCCGCGATGGCGTAAATTCGCATGCCTCGACGCACAAGCAGCACCGGCATACCATCGGCATCGACGCGCCGCAGCTCGTTATCGGACAATTCCGATTCAGTGAGAACCGGAAAAAAGTCCTTTGGCGGTGAAAAACCCGCTGTATGATCGACACCGATTCTTTCGTTATAAACCAGATGCCCGCCGAGGTATGCAGATAAATTGGAGATCATAAAACCCGCCATTGCGAATTGGCGTCCAGCATTTCGTGAATGAACCCGGCGCAGACAGAGCGAAGTGACATAGCAAGCCGTTGCCGCTAAATTCAGAACTCCATGCGCAAGACCGATGCGCCGTGCTCGACTCGGGCCGACTTTGGACCAGTCGGTCAAACCGGTTACAGCCGCGGCTGTCGCCCCGATGAGACCGAAGGCAATGGCGGCATCCGCTTTCCGGCCCATCGCCGGGCTTCCGCTTGTTTGTTCCAGAAGGTCGAACACGGCGGCCGCTGTCCAGGAACCGATGGGGACATCCGTGAGGACGACGTGCAGCGGATGTCCGAGCCAAGTTCCATGCAGGATGTTTCCAACCTTCGGACCGATAGAACCGTTATCGTCGAACGCAGCTGCAATCGTCGGTTGTAGCTGCTCCTCGATAGGTTCCAACCAGTGCTGCTTCTCGATCAGTTTGATGGGCAGGCTGCTCGACATAGTCTCCTCCTGCTGATTCACAGTTTTCTAAACGAGGAGAGCAAGGCTCGTACCAGTGACAAGCTAACCTTGCTTAATGGTGATAGCAATCATGTGGCAGCCACGTCGCATTCGGCCTCGGCCGGATACGACGGCTTCCCGGTCGCAAGTTGATGAAGCGCCTCTGCTGGAAGCCAGAATAGCTCGACAGATCGCTTCAAGATTTAAAGCTGGCTCATTGTCGTAAGAGGAATCTTTCGTGATCGAGGACAAGATACCTGTTCATTTTCGCGAATTCAGCTTCTCGCGTTGTGCTGATTTCAATACAATCTAACGCGCCAAATTGGAGTAAGTTCTTCATCGTCGGCGGCAAAATTTCGAGTTCTTCACTATTCGGCGGTATTCTGATCGAGTCACACGGTTTGCCATGATCTGCTTCCAAGGATCGGACGACAGAGCCGATCTAGAGATGCAAGCTGCTTTTTGTGCCGATCCTCTTGAAACCTGACCACGAATTGTTAATCTCGCGAAATTACCTCCTCCCCTTGTGCATACAAATCCATGCGACGACGCGATTTTCTCAAATCTGCCTTGATCCTGACGGGAGCACCGTTATCGATCCCGGCCTTGCGCCCCTCGGCTGGGAGGGGGCAGCCTGTCGGCGCAGAGAATTTCAACTACGATTGGCTTAAGAGTCACGCGCGCCGATTATCATCCACTCAGTACCAAGCACCCGACCGAGTGCTGCCCAATACGCTGAGACAACTTGACTACGACGGCTACCAGGCGATTCGATTCGACTCCGATAAAGCGCTATGGGCCAGAGAGAGTCTCGCCTTTCGCATAGAGTTTTTTCATCGTGGTCCGATGTTTAAAGAGCCGGTGCGCATGCATGAAATCGTCGGTGGTCAGGCAAGCGCGATACTTTATCATCCAGCGATGTTCAATTTTCGCAGAAGTCCAGTAGATCCGGGCGCCTTGTCGCAAGATCTCGGCTTTGCCGGTTTCCGAGTGCATTTTCATACCGACTGGCGCGCCGATGTAGCAGCATTTCTCGGCGCCAGCTACTTCCGCGCCGTCGGCAGTGACTATCGGCAGTACGGAATTTCTGCTCGCGGTCTCGCCGTGGACACCGCCCTCGATAAAGGCGAGGAGTTCCCGCGCTTCACCGACTTTTGGCTGGAACGACCGGTAAAACATTCGCAGCAGTTGACTATATATGCTCTGCTGGATTCGCCGAGCGTGACCGGCGCCTATCGCTTCGAGATTAGGCCCGGGACGACCTTGATCATGGATGTCGATGCGGCGATTTATCCGCGCAAGATGATCGAGAGGATTGGCATCGCACCGCTAACCAGCATGTACCAGCACGGCGAGAACGATCGACGCATGGCCACCGACTGGCGTCCGGAAATTCACGACTCCGACGGACTGCAACTGCTTACCGGTAATGGCGAATGGATCTGGCGCCCATTGGTGAATCCATCGGGGATTCGAGTCAACTCTTATCTTGACACTAATCCGCGCGGCTTCGGCCTGTTACAGCGCGATCGCAACTTCGATCACTATCAGGATGATTCCGTATTCTACGAGCGCCGCCCGAGTCTCTGGGTCGAACCGAAAATCGATTCGAGTGGCGGTTGGGGTACCGGTGCAGTGCAGCTGGCGGAGCTACCAGCGCCGGACGAAACTTTCGACAACATCGTCGCCTACTGGACTCCTGCCGCTCAACCGCAGCCCGGGCAGGAGTTGCTCTTCAGCTATCGGCTCTATTGGGGCTCGAGAATACCCGCTGCGCCTGCGCTCGCGCAAGTTGTCGCCACTCGAACGGGTATCGGCGGGATCGTTGGTCAACCGAGAAAATATTTCTCCTATCGCTTCGCTGTGGATTTCAGCGGCGGCAAGCTTGCAACGCTTTCCAAAGCAGCGCAAGTAGAGCCGGTGATCAGCGCTTCGCGCGGCGAAATCGAGATTGCATCGGCGCGGCCTCAGCTTGAGATCGGCGGTTACCGCGCCATGTTCGACTTGAAACCCATTGACGATACCACCGAGCCTATCGATCTCCGCTTGTACCTGCGCCACGGCGGGCAGCCGTTGACCGAGACTTGGCAGTATCAGTGGAGACCGCCGCCCGTGGATGAGCGGAAATTATAATGATCTCGCTTTTGCCTGGAACCTTCGACCGGAACTCATCTATTTCTTTTTCACTTTACGGGTTGACGATTTTTTGCGCGGCACCTTGCCACCGGCGCGGCGTGCTTCGGAAAGGCCGATGGCGATAGCCTGTTTGCGGCTCGTCACTTTTTTTCCGGACCCTCCGCTCTTCAATGTGCCTTTCTTGCGCTCGTGCATCGCCTTTTTCACTTTTTGCTTCGCCTTCGGACCATACTTCGCCATGTTTGCTCCTCCCGCACAGGATTTCCGTAACTTTGCGGCGCGTGGCCGGTACCCTTCAACTTCGAATTCGATTACTCAGCGCAGAAAACTTTATAGTTGGGTCTCCTCCCAGCTTATTAGGTTTTGCTAGACTGACAAGTAGGGTAGGAAGCCGATGATTTAGATGCTCGTTTCCAATCAGCCTGATTTCCGTACAAGAACCGCTGATCTCATCTTCGAGCCAGGTGAGCTAATCGTCGAGAATTCGTGCACAATGGTTCGGGCTCGCTCCACAACTGAAACAGGACTGTGAAACTAACCCATGAATGCAACGCAACATATGCTCGCCTCAGCACGCGCGCTCGGCGCCGAGCGGATGCGGCTTCTCGGGATACTAACTGGCGGGCATTTCGTGATCCATTGGTTTCAGCAGTTTTTTCCTGTCATTCTACCTTCGATCAAATCGGGTCTGTCATTGACTAATATAGAAGTCGGCGCTTTGACGTCGGCGCAGCAG
>DASUVS010000409.1:0-6010 GCA_036378835.1 Binatia bacterium
GACCCGGAAGGAGCCTCCCCGAATCCTTAACAGCAAAAACCCGTTTGATCCACGATTCGAACAAGTCGCCGAGTTGGCCCAAAATGCTTAGCAGCGCCGACAAGATGGCGAGCTCCCACCAACTAAGGCCCAGGGCGAGGGAGATCCCCATCAAACAGCCCGCCAAAATACTTCCGAGTACATATCCAATCGCTCCCTCAACGGTCTTTCCAGGGCTGATTTCGGGGGCCAACTTCTGCGTTCCGAAGCGGTGCCCGACGAAGTAGGCGCACGTGTCGCCTGCCATAATCACCACGAGAACAAAGAACACCCAAGCTCTTCCATGTGGCAGTCGAAAGAGCGAACTCCAATGCGGCAAAAGATAGCCCAGGTACAGTGAACCTAAGAGAGCCCACGCGAGTCGCGCGAGACGCTCCTCGAGTTGCCCGGGCATGAAAATGTAAAGCGACAACATCAGGACAAGCAATGGAGCTAGAATCAGCTCTACCGGCGTTAGCTGGGGAAAGAAGACGATTGAGGAAACGGCAAGACCGAAAGCTATGCCGATTATTTGTTCTCCAGGACGGCCACGGAAACCCATCGAAAAATATTCATGCAACGCGCCAAACGTAACCAGTAAACAAAAGCCATGAAACAACCAAGGGTCGCCCCAACCAATTAAGAAAAGTAAAAGCGGAATTCCGACAAATCCGGTAAACAGCCTTGCCTTAAGGTTCGCGTCCACTACTCCCCACTCTCAGACGCGCCGGTTCGGTAATCTGCTCATCCGTTCTCCCGAACCGCCTGCGACGGCGTTGATACTCGAGCAGAGCTTGCAGGTATTCTTGTTCACGAAAGTCAGGCCAAAGAGTCGGAGTTACATAGAGTTCGGTATAGGCAATCTGCCATAAGTAAAAGTTGCTGATTCGCATTTCACCGCTGGTCCGTATCAAGAGATCGGGATCGGGTATGTCGGGTGTGTCCGTATGAGCTGCAACGATTTCCTCATCAAGATCGCTGGCACCGAAGTCGCCTGCAAGAACTCTATGTCTAATCTTATTGACCATTCGCACGATCTCATCGCGTCCACTATAACTCAGCGCTAAAACCACGGTCATTCGACTGTTGCGCTGGGTTAACTCTATCACATCCTCCAGAGTCCTGCGGACATTTAGCGGCAGTCGATCTCGGTTTCCAATCGCTTTCAACCTGATGCCGTAACGCATCATTTTGGGTTGCTCCGCAATCAGATAAGTCTCGAGCAAGCCCATCAGCGCATGAACTTCATCGTGCGGGCGTAGCCAGTTTTCCGTGGAGAATGCAAAGAGAGTCAAAAAAGGTATTCCCAGCTTTCGCGTCATTTCGACAATAACGCGCACTGAAGTTTTGCCACGGCGGTGTCCTTCGATACGACTTTTTCCCTGCAGAGTCGCCCAGCGCCCGTTCCCGTCCATGATGATCGCTACATGGCGTGGCAGCCGACTTCTGTCCAGGTCCTTAAGATCCATTGTTGAGCCGTGCAGGTGCGTGAGGTGGTGAGACTATGGCGCCCCAAATTTGAGCGGAATGCGGCACAAGTGAGGTTGGTTGTTAAGCGGAGATCCGGCCCCTATACCTCCATGATCTCCTCCTCTTTGGTTTTTAAAACCTTGTCGACGCGAGCGATATAGTCATCGGTGATCTTTTGAACCCGGTCCTGACCGTGTTTGAATTCATCGGCGGTAATTTCTTTCTTTTTTTCCGATTCTTTTAAATGCTCGATGGCCAAGCGCCGGTGATTACGCACTGAGACGCGAAACTCTTCGCCAGTTTTCTTGACGTGCTTTACCAGATCCTTACGGCGCTCTTCCGTCAGTTGGGGTATGGGGACCCGAATGATCTTGCCATCGTTAGCGGGAGTCAGTCCCAAGTCGCTCTTGAGAATCGCCTTTTCAATTTCACCGAGTGCGTTTCGGTCAAAAGGCTGAATCACCAAGAGCCTTGGCTCCGGTGCGCTTAATGTAGCCAATTGATTCAAAGGAGTAGTGGCGCCGTAATAGTCAACCATAACGCCTTCCAAAAGAGCCGTCGATGCTCTCCCCGTCCGAACTCTTCCCAACTCTTTGCGCAGAGCGGCAACCGACCCTTCCATCTCTTTTTGCAATTGAGTGAAGATAGCGTCGTTCATCGTTTCCCCGCACTTACTAATGTGCCGATTGCTTCACCGGCAACGACTCTTTTTATGTTTCCCTTCTTCATCAAATTAAAAACGACAATCGGAAGCTGATGATCCATGCAAAGCGAGATTGCCGTCGAATCCATAACCTTTAACTCACGGTTTAAAACCTCGATGTAAGTCAATTCTTCAAATTTCGTTGCTCCCTCAAATTTGAACGGGTCAGCGTCATAGACGCCTTCCACCTTGGTGGCCTTCAATATGACTTCGGCGCCAATCTCCATCGCTCGCAGGCTCGCCGTAGTGTCGGTTGTAAAATACGGATTGCCGGTGCCGCCGGCGAAAATGACCACGCGCCCTTTTTCCAAATGCCGTGTTGCCCTACGCCTAATGTAAGGCTCTGCAACCTGCCGCATTTCAATCGCTGATAACACTCGCGTAGAAACACCCAATTTCTCCAAAGCGTCTTGTAGCGCAAGGCTGTTGATAACAGTGGCCAGCATGCCCATGGTATCGGCGCTCGCCCTATCCATGCCAATGTCGCTCGCGACTGCGCCACGAAAAATATTGCCGCCGCCGATGACCAACGCCATCTCGCAGCCGATCTCTTTGACTTCTTTGATCTCCTGGGCAAACGCCTTGACCGTTTGCCCATCGATTCCAAACTTCTGTGCGCCGGCGAAGATTTCGCCGGTAACTTTCAGAATGATGCGTTTGTACTTGAGATTCGCCTCGCTCATGCGCTTTGTCCGACGATCCTTACTCCTGCAATGCTCCTTCGCCCAATTGGTATCTCGAGAAACGCCTAACCTGAATGTTCTCGCCAAGACGGGCTATCGCCTCCGTGAGGATGTCGGCAACTTTTTGGTCGGGGTTCTTGATAAACGATTGCTCAAGCAGACAAACTTCTGAATAAAACCGATCGATCTTGCCATCGACGATCTTGTCGACGACCTTTTCCGGCTTACCTGACTCCAAAGCCTGCCGGCGATATATCTCCCTTTCTTTCTCCAGATGGCCGCTCGGAACCTCCTCCGGCCGTATGTATCGCGGGTTAGCAGCGGCAATTTGCATTGCGATATCTTTTAAAAGGTTCTGAAACTCAGCAGTGCGCGCGACAAAATCCGTTTCGCAGTTGAGCTCCACCAGCACGCCAATTTTGCCGCCTGGATGCACGTATGCGCCGATGGCACCATCACTGGCGGTTCGGGATGCTTTTTTGGTGGCCGCTGCCAGCCCCTTCTGACGCAAATAATCGACCGCTTTGTTGAGATCGCCGCCGCATTCTGCCAACGCCTTCTTGCAGTCCATCATACCGGCACCCGTTTTTTCACGAAGATCTTTTACCGCAGCGGCACTCACTTCCATGGACTAAACTCCTCCCGCAGCCGACTGCTCAATTGGCTGATCCATCTCGGTTGCGGCAGGAACGGCAGCAGATCCATCGTCTCCCTTATCTTTGGTGAGAGCTTGATCATAAAGCCCCTTACCCTCTATCACTGCATCGGCCATGGATGAGCAAAATAAGCGAATGGCTCTGATAGCATCATCATTTCCCGGGATCTTGTGATCTACCATGTCCGGATCACAGTTCGTGTCGATCACGGCGATGACAGCAATACCAAGCTTTCTTGCCTCCTTTACGGCAATCTCTTCCTGCTTGGGATCAACAACAAAAATCGCATCGGGGAGCTTACGCATCGCCTTGATTCCCCCAAGCGACTGCTCAAGCTTTTCCTTCTCCCGCTTTAGGCCCAGCATCTCCTTTTTGGTCAAAGCCTCGACGATCTTCGGGTCACTTTCCATCTCCTCGAGTTTTCTCAAGCGGTCTATACTCTGGCGAATAGTCGAGAAATTCGTGAGAGTGCCGCCTAACCAGCGGTTGTGAACATGGAACATCCCGCATCGCTCAGCCTCTTCCCTAACCGAATCTTGAGCTTGTTTTTTGGTCCCGACGAAAAGAATGCTTCCGCCGGAAGCCGCAATATCACGCACGACCGCTTCTACTTCTTTAAACATTGTCACAGTCTGTTGTAAATCGATGATATGAATTCCGTTCCGTGCTCCGAAAATGTACGGCTTCATCTTCGGATTCCAGCGGCTGGTTTGATGTCCGAAATGGACACCCGCCTCTAGAAGTTGCTTCATTGAGATCTCGGTCATATATCTGACGCTCCTTTGGTTATGCCTCCCCTTCTCTCGACTCCTCCTCGTTCCCTTTCCGGGCACCACAAAGAGGATCAAAAAGGGTGTGAATTAATAAGAAAACGCCTTCGGCATCCGGCCGGACCGGTCACCGAAGGCTGGGAACACTGCTGATTGACAATTGGTAACCTTGCGTTTTTCTAGCAAAGAACAGCCAAAGACGCAAGGAAAGTAAAGCGGGCAAATGCTATTGGTTCATGGATTCAAAAAATTCTTTATTGTCTTTGGTACCATGCATCTTATCCAACAAGAATTCCATTGCATCGACCACACTCAGTTGGGACAGAACTTTCCGCAAAATCCAGATTCGGTTGAGGTCTTCTTTGGAAATCAGCAACTCTTCCTTTCTGGTTCCAGACTTGTTGATGTCAATCGCAGGAAAAACCCTCTTGTCCATCAAGCGACGGTCTAGGTGGACTTCCATGTTGCCAGTACCTTTAAATTCCTCAAAGATCACCTCATCCATCCGGCTACCGGTATCGATCAGCGCAGTCGCCATAATCGTTAGACTGCCGCCATCTTCAATGTTGCGCGCGGCGCCGAAGAATTTTTTTGGTTTATGCAGGGCATTGGAATCGACACCGCCGGACAAAATCTTGCCGCTGGGAGGGACGACCGTATTGTAAGCGCGCGCCAAGCGGGTGATGCTGTCGAGTAGAATCACAACATCTTTCCCATGTTCCACCAGACGCTTTGCCTTTTCGATGACCATTTCGGCAACCTGAACGTGCCGCGTGGCTGGTTCATCGAATGTGGAACTAATGACCTCTCCGTCGACCGAACGTTGCATGTCCGTGACCTCCTCGGGTCGCTCATCGATCAAGAGGACAATCAGCACTACTTCTTTGTGGTTGTTGGCGATGGCTTTGGCGATGTGCTGCAACATCATTGTTTTACCAGTCCGTGGTGCGGCAACGATCAGTCCACGTTGACCTTTGCCAATGGGAGTCAACAGGTCAACAATTCGCGTTGTGTAATCCTCAGGCTGATACTCGAGTCGCAAGCGTTCGTTAGGATAAAGAGGTGTTAGGTTGTCAAAAAGTATTTTCTCGCGGGCTCTCTCAGGATCCTCATAGTTAATCGACTCGACTTTAAGCAAGGCAAAATATCTCTCGCCCTCTTTCGGTGGCCTGATGTGGCCGGAGATAATGTCACCCGTACGCAGACTGAACCGGCGTATCTGGCTGGGAGAGACATAAATATCATCCGGGCCGGGCAGATAATTGTAGTCAGGGGCGCGCAAGAACCCGAAGCCATCGGGAAGAGTCTCCAGAACGCCTTCCCCGTAAATATGACCATTCTGCTCCGTCTGCGCCTGCAGGATTGCAAAGATAAGCTCCTGCTTGCGCATGTTGGCAGCGCCCTCAATGTTGAAGTTTTTACCGATCAACGCAAGTTCGCTGATCTTCTTTTCTTTTAGCGCCTTCAAATTCAGCCCATTGTCTTCCGCAGCCTCAGACTCAACGGCGCGAGTTCTACCACGAACCATAACTATGCCTCTCCTTTCATCTCCAAACCAAGAGCGGATACCACCCCTCTGCATACTGAAAGTTCACGTGCAACAGCTTACAAACTGAATTCCCGGATCTATGCACCTGCCGGGAGAGTTATAGAGGTGAACACGATTATAAATGCAGCCTGTCCCTATGGCAGGCTTCTTGTGCGCAGCAG
>DASUVS010000410.1:0-7079 GCA_036378835.1 Binatia bacterium
CGATAGGTTGTTGTTAATCGATCGAACAAGCCTGAATGACTCGCACGATGAGCCGCTGATGAGTCGATTGACTCTCGCTGAACTACCACATTGACGCGTAATTTCCTTGACAAGCAAACCGCAGAGGAGCTAGCGGTGGACAAGCGATGTCTCTCGAGCATGTACAGACCTATCGGTTCTGTATTTCGAAGGTCAATCAATGGCTAACTTGATTACACCCCAAGCGGATTTGGCGTTCGTGAACGGCAAGATCGTCACCGTTAATTCGAAGGACGAAATCACTGAGGCTCTCGCGGTCCGCGGCACAAAAATTCTCCGCGTCGGCCCCCGCGAGCGTGTAGATCCAACCATTGGTCCCGATACCAAAGTCATCGATCTCCAAGGCCGATCGCTATTGCCTGGATTCATCGAGAACCATATCCATATGACCAATTCACCCCAGCGCTACTGGGTCGATTGCAGTTATGCGACCTGTCCATCGATTGGCGATATCAGGGAGAAAATCGCCGCGCGGGCGCGAGAGACGAAAAACGGCGACTGGATCTTGGGACGAGGTTTTCAGTCGGCGCGTCTATCGGAGCGGCGTAATCCCAACCGTTTCGATCTTGATGCGGTTTCGCCGAACAACCCGGTCGGCATCGCCAATCGGGAAGGCATGGGTTGGACTTTCAACACATTGGGCCTTCGACGCATCGGTGTACAGGATGATACTCCAGATCCTCCCGGCGGACCCATGGAGCGCGACCCGGAAGGGCGACCCCTCGGACCGATGTGGGATAACACTCGTGAAGTGTTTATCAAACCGAACTTGCCGCCGTATACACTCGATGACTTGATCAACGGCTACCGCTGGATCAGCGCGGAGTTGAACCGTAGCGGTATCACCACTGCTTTCGAGGCGGCGATTCGCAATCGGATTGAAACCGTTGCCTGGCGCAAGCTGCTGCAAGAAACTGCGCCGACGCTGCGGGTTGTCATGGGCCCTTATCCAGTCAACGGCGAGGAGTGGAGTTCTAATGGTACTGCCGGCAAAATTTACGATACCGGTTTTGCCACCGGCTTCGGCGACGCTTGGATGAAACTTGGCGCCTTGCAGATCGGCATCGATGGCGGCGTTATCGGTCAGACTGCGGCTCTTTTCGAACCCTACAGCAACGATCCTAAGCAAGCGTGGCGCGGCAGTTTTCGAATGAGCCAAGCAGTTGCCAATGCATTTATGCTGCAGGCACAAAAAAACGACTGGCAGGTGGGTCTGATCGCGCACGGCGATCATGGTATCGCGCGCGCGCTCGAGGCGATCGATCACGCGCGAAAAAAGGCGCCCGGCGGAGACCTGCGCCACCGGCTCGAGCATGCTTATCTGTGGAATCCCAAGGTGATGGATCGCATGGGCGATCTCGGGGTGATTTGGAATACCCAGCCGGTATTGTTGGAGATTACCGGCCGCGAGGGTATTTACGGACAATGGGGCGATCGCGCGCGCTTTGCCTTTCCGTTCAAATCTCTGACCGAACGGGGCGTGATCATCTCGGGAGGCTCCGACTGGCCCGTCGGCGTTTACAATCCCTTGATCGGTATCGACATCCTGGTCAATCACCGCTTCGGTCCCGAAGAAAACGGCGAGGTGTTGAATCAAGATGAACGGTTGAGCGTGCTTCAAGCGATTCGCGTCTACACTTACAACGGAGCCTACTGCGCTTTCGAGGAAGATGAAAAGGGCTCCCTGGAGGAGGGAAAACTTGCCGACGTTAGCGTGTTGTCGGACGATATTCTTAAGGTTGCGCCGGGGAAAATACGCGATCTCAAAGTAGATTTGACCTACGTCGACGGACAACTCGTTTATAAGCGAACCTGAGAACCCAGCTAAGTGACGCAACGTTTGGACGGCTATCTTAGTTAAAGGACCACGCACGCCGCTAAAAATAACTGCGGTGCAATCGAAATTGCCTGAACGTCATTCTGAGCAAGGCGAAGCATTTCGCTCCGTTACTGACGCCAAATTCTTTGTTTCCGCCTCACGACGACAGCGCAAAAACGCTGTAAGGGAGGAGCCCATGGGACTTGTCAAGAAAATAGGCTTTGGCCCAGTGATCTTTTTCGTACTCTTGTCAATTTCATCCGCCTGGGCCCAACCTGATCACACGGCCAAGCTTATCGAGGGCGCGAAGAAAGAAAACAGGCTGCTCTGGTACACGGCGTTAACTCTTGCCGACGCCGGCATGTTGACCCAGCACTTCGAGCAAAAATACCCGTTCATCAAAACCGAAACGCTCCGGCTCGGAACCGATCAGTTGCTGACGAAAATTCAGACTGAAGCGCGCGCGGGAGCGTTTCGGGCCGATGTGATCGAGATTCCCGGTATCCTGGGGCAGGTGCTCAAACAAGACGGGCTGTTGGAAAAATATATATCTCCCGAATCGAATGCCTATCCGGCTTCGATGAAAGACCCTGACGGTACTTGGACAAGCTTTTTCATCAACACCCATGTCACAGTTTACAACACCAACTTGGTCAAGAAACAGGAGCTGCCAAAGACCTTTGAAGGTCTTATCGATCCGCGCTGGAAAGGCAAGATTGCGCTTAGGGATAATGACTTCGACAACTTCGGTATGATGCTGAGAGTTATGGGCAGAGAGAAAGGACTCAATTTCATGCGCCGGCTGGCCGCGCAAGGAGTGGATTTGCGCAGCAGCTTTGCCGGCGCCGTTCAGGGCATTTCTTCCGGAGAGATCGCCATCGGCATGAATCTCTATGCCACTCACACAGAAGAGTTTAAGAAAAAAAATGCCCCGGTGGATTGGACTCCGATGGAATTTGTCCTGGCCTCTATCGAGCCTTTGGGAATCGGCGCGCGCGCTCCCAATCCCAATGCCGCTCGCCTGTTTGTCGATTTTCTGCTCTCAAAAGAGGCGCAAACCATGATGCGCGGGCGCAGCCGCATTCCCTCACGCCCCGATGTGCCACCTGATCCTCCCGAGCTCACCCGCGGCTTGAATATCATTGCTACCGATGTTTCGCTGGCGAACGAATCAAAACAGCTGGCGAAGGAGTTCTACGACATTTTCAAATCCGGAAAATAACCCCACTATCGAGCATGAGACGGCCTGAACGCCTTGACTTTGAGTGACTTGCCGTACTGATCCGACGTATTGATCGGCGATAGCCGCACTTGATAGTAGGACAAGCCACGATTTCTTTTGCTGATTTCAGGAGATCGAATCTCTCGCGCAGCATGCATCGTAATCTCGGACTCGGTTTCGGCGGCTAGAGGCAACTACTAAGCGTGTCGATTTGTGCCGGCGGCCGGCTCCGGTAGAGATGAAGCAGTAGACTGACCCGCTGGAACTGTTAAGCTTTATGCGCGTGAGCAATCCGGCAGGCGGTTAGTTCATTCCGTGACAAAAAAAGAGACAGCGGAGGTTTTGTCAATCGAGGGACGTGAGGTTCGGGTGACCAATCCCGACAAAGCGTATTTCTCGAAGCAGACCAAACTCTCGAAGCTCGATCTCGTGCGCTACTATTTGTCGGTGGCGCCGGGCGCGCTTGCTGGCATCCGCGATCGCCCTGTGGTTCTCAAGAGATTCGTCGACGGAGCCGAAGGGGAGGCGTTCTATCAGAAGCGCGCCCCCGCCAATCGGCCGTCGTGGTTGCGAACCGTAACGCTGTCGTTTCCTTCCGGGCGCAAAGCGGAGGAAATCGTCGTCGATGACGCGGCCGGACTCGCGTGGATTGTGAATCTGGGCTGCATCGAGCTTCATCCACATCCGGTGCGCTCCGGCAATCTCGAACATCCGGACGAACTGCGCGTCGATCTCGATCCAGTTCCTGGAGTCGAATGGGAGGATGTCCGCCGTGTTGCTCTCGAGGTGAAATCGTTTCTCGAGGAGATGGGGCTTTGCGGTTGGCCGAAGACCAGCGGTTCACGGGGTATGCACGTCAATGTTCGTATCGAAACGCGCTGGACCTTCCTTGAGGTGCGCCGCGCCGCGCTGGCGTTGTCACGCGCCGTTGAGCGTCGTCTGCCGGCCATGGCAAGTTCCAAATGGTGGAAGGAGGAACGTCATGGGGTTTTCCTCGACTACAACCAGAATGCCAAGGACCGCACGACTTGCTCTGCGTATTCCGTACGGCCCGTGCCCGACGCTCGGGTTTCGATGCCGCTCCACTGGCATGAGGTCGCCGAATGCAATCCAGCCGATTTCACTGTGCTCACGGCCCCGGCGCGCTTCGCGGAGTTCGGCGATCCGCACGCGGCCATGGACGCCTCGGCAGGTTCGCTAGAGAAGCTGCTCGATCTCGCGGCACAGGATGAGGCGGCAGGGCTGGGCGACGCACCCTGGCCGCCACACTTTCGTAAGATGGAGGGCGAAGCGCCGCGTGTGCAGCCTTCGCGCGCCCGCTCGGCGGCAAAGAAAACAAGCGCCAAGAAGCCACGGCCAAGAGCGCCGCTTCTGGTGATCGCGAACTCTTCAAGCAGAGAAGCCGCGCTCGCCGGCCTGGAAAGATGGAAGGCTAAACATCCCGAAGTAGCCGCGCTTCTCGCGCCGGATGACGTGCTGGTCGATTCGATGCGCGGCCGGTCGTCCACCTGGACGCGCATCCGAGTGAACCTGCGAAATGTGCCGGAAGCATTGCGCCCCGCGCAAGAAACTCCCGATCCTGACGATGATCCCACCCGTGCATGGCGTACCCGGCGGCAATAAGGGTTCAAGTCGTTCAACCAGTTCAAATCGTTCAATCCCATCTTCATCTTCCCCGCGGTGCACGGGAAAGGAACTCCGAAAAAACAGTTTGAAGGGAGCGTAGCGGTTGAACGGCTTGAACGTTTTGAACCGATACTGTGGCGTCAGCGGCTGTCGGCGAAGATCACCGCCAGCTCTTCTGGTGCGACGATTTCGAGCTGGTCATAAGTGCAGTCGCTCGGCTTCTTGTCCATGCGCCACCTGCGAAACTGGGCCGTGTGACGGAAGCGGTTGCCCTGCATGTGATCGTAAGCGACTTCGACAACCAGCTCGGGACGGAGCGGCTCCCAAGACAAATCCTTGCCGCCGCTCCAGCGGCTCTGGCCGCCCGGCATGCGACGCTCGGGATCCGTGCCCTCGGGTGCATGATCCGCCCAATCTTTCCAGGGGTGAGCAGTTAATGCGTTCTTGCGGTATGGCGCGAGGAACTCTACCAACTCGCGGCGCTTCTTATCTGTGAAGCTCGCACAGACGCCGACATGCTGAAGTGTGCCAGATTCGTTGAAAAGACCGAGCAAAAGCGAGCCGACAGCGGCCCGGTCCCCTTTTTTGTGCCAGCGAAAACCGGCAACCACACAATCGCATTCACGCTCGTGCTTGATCTTGAGCATCACGCGCTTATTAGGTTCGTACGCTCCCTCAACAGGCTTCGCTATGACGCCGTCGAGACCGGCGCCCTCGAAGCGACGAAACCAGTCCTGCGCCCGGCCTAATTCGCTGGTCACCGGGGTTAAGTGCAGTGGCGGCGATGCAGATGAAAACAGCGACTCCAGAATTCGCCGACGATCTCTAAACGGCATGCCGCGCAAATCCCGGTCTCCCTCCGAAAGAACGTCGAATAACACGATGGAGGCCGGGATCTCGGTTGAAAGAAGCTTTACCCGCGAGGCTGCGGGATGAATACGCAGCTGCAAGGCATCGAAGTCGAGCGCACTGTCCTTCGCTATGACGATTTCACCATCAAGCACACAACGAGCCGGCAACTGTAAACGGAGCGGCTCGAGCAATTCCGGAAAGTACCGGTTTAGTGATTTTTCATCGCGGCTCTGGATCAGAACCTCTTCGCCATCGCGAAACACCAAAGCGCGGAATCCATCCCATTTTGGTTCGAAGATCCAATTTGCGCCGCGGGGTAATTCGCTGACCCGTTTGGCGAGCATCGGCAAAACTGGTGGGTTCACAGGAAGACGCATACTTACTCTCCTGAGCGTTCAAATTGTCCAAGCCGTTCAATCGCTACGCTCGGTTCATGTCGTTCAAATAGCGATTGGGTTCCAATCGTTCCAGGTGTTCAAATAAGCGAATGGGCTAGAGTCGTTGTACTCGTTCCAACCGTTGCATCGCTGCGCTCCGAATCAATTATTGGAATGCGCGAGCTGGCCGGGCGTTCGAGTTCAGGACGCTGGCTGCCTTAAGTGGTGCGCGCGGCAATTTCGGCGAGCCGGTCCATCTGATCCAACTCGTCGGCGCATGGCCGCAGAATGAATTCATCGACTCCCATGTCTCCCTGGCGCTTGATCGCCTCTTCTACAGCCGCAACCGAAGCCGGCAAGGTACTTAGGCGCCGCGCCGCAAGGTCGGGATTGTAGCCGTAGTTCGCGTTGATGTAGCGGCTCGCATGATCCCGAGCGTTCGGGCCGAGCGCGTAATAGCTCGCGCCCACCCAACGCGGCTTTCCGGCGCGTCCGGCTTGTTGCCATGCATTCTCTATCTGGCGCCATGTCTTGAGCAGATTTTCCGGCTCACCGCCGCCGGGTGCCATGTAACCGTCGCCCCACTTGGCGATGCGCTGCACAATGGCTGGAACATAACCGCCGATCAGTAGTTCGGGACCATTGGCGCGATAGGGCCGCGGCCCGATGGCGCCGGTTTCATTTGACATTGCCTCGCCCGACCACAACCGGCGCAGCATCGGCAACTGCTCTTCGGCGCGGCGACCGCGGCGATGAAAGTCGAAGCCGGTGGCAAGATAATCGTTTTTGCGCACGCCGATACCGATGCCGAGAGTGAGTCGGCCGCCTGATAGCAGATCGATGGTTGCGGCCTGACGGGCCAGGAGCGTGGTTTCGCGGGTCGGCCCAATCACGACGCTGGTCATCACTCGAACGCGCTGCGTCGCTCCGGCGGCCATCGCCAGGACGGTAAGCGGCTCGAGTGCTTGGGAAACCACCCGATCGGTTACCACGACACTCGAAAAGGGCCCTCGTTCCGCGCGGGTGATCCATTCGAGCATCACCGCGCCGGAAGCGGAGGATACTCGACTCGGTAAGCCTATGGCGATGCGCATACTTTCCTCCATGCTCTGATTTGAAGGTCAGGTTACAAGAATTTTCTCTC
>DASUVS010000411.1:0-19121 GCA_036378835.1 Binatia bacterium
GGCGGACGCCTGCGGCGCGCGGATCTTTGATTTACCCTTGTCACCGGAAAAGGTCTTCTGGGCCCTGCACGGCAAGATCAACAACAGAGATACCCGGCCAGGTGGTGATCCAATCAAGCGAGAAGCCAGAGTGAAACTTGCCTAACTTGTCGAGGCCAGCGGGCCCTAGTTCTCCATAATGAGAGCGTCGGCGAAACGCTACCAGCCATCGAGCCGTTTCGTCCCAGGCTTTCTCATCGGTCGGTCCTGCGGTCGGACCGTTCTGGTGGTGAAGAGGCAAGTTACTTCTCATGTGAACGACTGATCTCAGATTTATGAACCCGGCTGCCCGGCAGCCCGGTGACAGATTCTCTCCGTTCAATTCTATGCAAGCGATCAATGCCGCTGTTAGCTCGCGCGCGCAGGAACAGCTAGTCCGACACAAGTATTCATCCACTTGACGCAAGCGATAGCCGGCGGTATTGATGTGCCCGTACGACAGCTGCGATTGCACAATGGCGTTCAACGGGCACCTTAAAAGATCCGCTAGACGTCAAACAAATGACTCTTAGATTTCTGCTGCGCCATCCTCCATTGTCAACTTCGTAGCGCGTGCTCCGCCCGGCGCCGCCTTTGCTTTTAGTGACGAGGAAAGATTGCCGCGATACTCCCTGCACACGCGACAGAGTCATACGATGAACGTCATGACAACTCATGAACGATCGCTGATGGAGTTCCGCCTTTGTCCGCTAGCTTAAATTTTAGCTCCTCAGGAGTACTGGCAGAAAGAGCCATTGGTCATGGAGACTGAGTCGGAGTTTCGAGTTCTATTTGAGGCCATACCGGGACTGGTTGTTGCTTTGCGCCCCGATCCTCCGGCATTCACAATCATCGCCGCGACCAACGGCTATCTAAAAGCCACCGGCACTAGGCGCAAGGATATTGTCGGTGGTGGTTTCTTTGATGTTTTTCCCGGTTGCCGCGGTGAAGCTCGTAACAACGCTACGGCCAATCTGAAGCGGTCTTTTGAAACAGTATTGCGCAACCGGAGCGCCGATATCATGGCGATACAGAAATATCCTATTTGCCCGGTGGAACTAAGTGGTGAAGGTTGGGAAGAGCGCTACTGGCGTGGAATCAATGCTCCGGTACTGGGCCCGAGCGGTGAAGTCGCCTACATTCTTCACCGCGCGCAAGACATGACCGAATTGGTGCGGCTTAAAGAGCAGGAGAAAGAGCACGAGCAATTGAAGCACGAGCTTCAACTTCGCGCTGAAAAGGCGGAAGCAAAGCAATTGGCGCGGGAGCAACAGATTCAACGCTTGAACCGGCACTTGCGCAGAGCTTTGACCCGACAACAGAAATCACGGACGGAAGCGTACCTTCCCAAAGATTGGTTGGAGCATGTGCTTTTGGAAGTCCACGTGCAGGTATTCGCCCTCGATCGTAAGTGGCGCTATGTCTACGTGAACGAGCGTGTGACGCAGGTCGTCGGGCTGACCAAGGCGCAAATGCTCGGCAAAACTATCTGGGAGTTGTTTCCCGAAGTCGTTGGCAGCGTCTTCGAGCGTCAGATCCGGCAAGCAGCGGCAGAATTCAGTCCGGTTCATTTTGAGTACTGCTATCCGCCATGGAATCGCTGGTTTGAGATGCATGTCTATCCTTCGGCGGAGAGGCTAACATTTTTTGTTGCCGAGATTACCGATCGAAAGAAGGCAGAAGCCGCGCTGCAGGAAAGCGAAGAGCGGCTGGCTGGAGAGCTTGTCACCATGAATCGTTTGCACGAGCTCACGCTACGGCTCTTCAGCGCCGTCGACTTACGTGCAGCGATGGATGAAGTGCTCGAAGCGGTGACGGCGCTTATGGGCACGAACATGGGTGACATACGGATCTATGACCCCGGCCGCGACGCGTTAGACACGGTCGTTCAAAAAGGTTTCCCGATCGAGTTCATTGAACAGGTTCGAAACATCTCGTCGCAGGATGCGGGCGCATGCGCCCGCGCGATGAAATCGCGCAATCGGGTCGTAATCGACGATATCGAAACAGATGCTTTATCCGAGCCGGAACGTCGAACGGCCGCCGTCGGCGGCTATCGAGCCGTTCAGTCGACACCGCTGCTTAGCCGAGGCGGTAATCTGCTGGGCGTGCTGTCGACATACTGCCGAAGCCCAAGCAAACTGACGGAACGTGATTTCAAGATTTTGGATTTGTACGGTCGCTTTACCGCGGATTTGATAGAGCGACTGCAGGTTGAAAAGACACTGCGCGAAAGCGAGGAGCGTCTGCGCCTGGCAACTCAATTCGGCAAAGTCGGTGTCTGGGATTGGGACCTGATTGCCAATCGGATGTCATGGACCGAGTCCCTTTATGTCATTTACGGTGTCCGTCCGGCCGGTTTCAGCCCCACGGTTGAGAACGTCGTCTCAATGATTCACCCCGATGATCGCGAACGCGTCCTAGGTTTGATCGAAAAAATTCTCCGCAGCGAGACCGCCTGTGAGCTCGAGTTCCGAGCGGTTCAGCCATCGGGCGATATCATTTGGCTATTTACCAACGCCACGGCGTTGTCTGACAAGGGGCGTCCAGTGCGGATGCTTGGCGCGACCGTCGATATTACCGAGCGCAAGCGAGTCGAACAAGCGCTCCATGAAAGTGAAGAGCGCTTCCGGGATATGGCCGACCATGCGCCGATGATGGTCTGGGTTACCGAACCTGACGGTAGTTGCAGTTTCGTCAGTAAGTCGTGGTACAAGTTTACCGGTGAAGAACCCGAGTCCGGGCTTGGCTACGGCTGGACGAACTCACTTCATCCCGACGATCAGTCCGATGCTCATCAGACGTTTCTCGCTGCCAATCGTCGGCAGGCGCCATTTCGGCTGGAGTACCGCTTGCGGCGCGCCGATGGCGAATACCGTTGGATGATCGATGCGGCAGCGCCCCGGTTCAGTAAGGATGGAACCTTTCTCGGATACATCGGCTCCGTGATAGACATCACCGAGCGTAAAGGAATTGAAGATGCGTTAAAGGAGGCGGACCGGCGCAAAGATGAGTTTCTCGCCAACGTGAGTCATGAAATCCGCAGCCCTATGACGGCTATCTTAGGTTACGCCGACATCTTACTGGCTACACTGCAAAACCCGGATAGCGTCGAATGCGTCGCGACGATCAAACAGAGCGGCAACTACCTTCTGGAAATCATCAATGATCTCCTGGATCTTTCGAAGATCGAGTCGGGTAAGATCACGCTTCAGAACGAACCCATCTCGGTGCCGGTGTTACTCAACGAGATTCACTCGTTGATGTCGGTCCGGGCCAAAGAAAAGAGACTGCGATTGTCGCTCAGCTATGACGGGCCTATCCCCGAGACGGTTACCAGTGATCGAATACGGCTGCGTCAAATTTTGATCAATCTTTGCGCCAATGGGATCAAGTTCACCGAAGCCGGCACAGTCCAGATCACGAGCCGATTTCTGCCGGAAAGCTCCGCGCTGCAGTTCGAAATCTCGGACACAGGATTAGGGATTCCACCGCACATGCAGACGCGTCTGTTTCAACCGTTTACGCAAGCCGATACTTCGGCGACCCGTGCGTTCGGCGGAACTGGCCTGGGGCTGGCGATCACCAAACGCTTGGTCGACCTGATGAGAGGCAGTATTTCTTTCGAAACCGAACTGGACAAAGGGACCACTTTCAAAGTAACCATACCAGTCGAGACGTCTCAGAAAAAAGAGTTCAACGGCGCCTCGAAGGATCACCGGGCCGACCAGCCAACTCAATGTTCGCGGATCGACTGCCGTGTGCTCGTGGTGGATGATCGTCCTGAAATGAGATCCCTGTTTCGCTATTTTATCGAGGGAGCCGGGGGGCGTGTTTCGACCGCGGAGGATGGGCGCACTGCAGTCGAAGCGGTGCGCAGCGCCGAGACCGAAGGTCAGCCCATCGATCTTGTCCTCATGGACATTCAAATGCCCGGGTTGGACGGCTATGAAGCGACCCGAAACTTGCGCGCCGAAGGCTTTGCCAACGCAATCGTCGCCCTCACAGCCTCAGCCATGAAAACGGATCGAGAAAGATGTCTAGCCGCTGGCTGTAACGACTATCTGACCAAACCGGTGCAACCCGATCAGCTGATCGATCTGATTGGGCGATATTGCCACTCCTAATGTACAGTTTCCGAGTCGCTGCCGTCTGACAATCAAACTGAACCGATCAGTCGTCACCAAGCACCTGTTTTACCCTGCGGAGGAGATCATACAAATTGAATGGTTTGGTGAAACAGGGTAGATGCCCAAGCCCTTTCTCATCAAGCAATTCAGGGTGCCCGGTGATCAGGATAATTGAAGTGGATGTGGATGAGGATTCGATTCGCTGGACCACCTCGAACGCACTCAGTCGGGGCATGACGACATCGCATATCATTAGATCGAAAGTTTTTTTATCCAACAAGTCCAATGCAGTGAGCCCATCGTCTGCCTCCTCGACTGCATAACCTTGCTCCCGTAAAAGAAACGCGACGTTTCTGCGACTGCCAAATTCGTTATCGACAACAAGAACCGTTTTGGGCATTTTCTTTGAGAGGCTCTGGTATGGCAGTCACCACATAACATATCCGAACGATTAAGCGCGAGAGAATAACGGTTTAATCAGAAATGTCACAACCCGAGGGACTTGCCCGCAGATCTGGATTGAGCCGCTGGAGCGATGTTGCCGCCGGTCACTTGCCGGATGTTGAAGTATAGTCGCGATCGTATCGCGACACTGAAGACGGTTAGGTCTGAATGCGGCGACGCGGCGCCTTCTTTTTGGGTGATCGTAGAAAAGTGGCCCAGACGAAGACAGCGATACCGCAGAGTATCAGCGCCGCGCCCACGCTCGGCATTGAAAACGCCACACCCGCTCCGAGGACCACCAGCCACAGCCCGGCTATGGTCGGGCTGATCGACCAATCGCGTGGAACCCGCTCCGTCTTCGCAACTTTCTTGGCATCTTCCTCAACGATGGCGGCCGCGGCCTTTTTGATTGCTTCCTGAAACGCGATGTCGGGCTCTCGTTTTAGGCCAGCCTCCCGCATCAGCCTTTCGATCTCTTCTTCCCGTTTTTCACGCTCAGACTTCATGAACATAGTCTTTCGAAGATTCGCTCAGCTGTCAACAACTTTCATTTAGTTGATAATCGAAGATTTATGATTTGCCGGGGCTGAAAAACAAGCTAACAAATACGGCGCGCTAGCAGGCAAGCAGTTTGGCTTTTCCTCCACGCCAGGTCGTGCTAAATCAACGTTGAAGTAATTTCCAATCATCCTACAGGACCTGTCTCTTTGCCCAAATTAACCAGACTTTTCTACGGCTGGCGCATGGTGGCTGCCGGGTGCGCTCTGCGCGTGTTGGGGTCCGGACTTCATAGTTTTGGCTTTACCGTGTTCTTTCTTCCGCTGACCCAAGATTTGAACTTGAATCGAACCTCAACTTCTCTGGCATTTTCACTGGCGCGCGCTGAAGGAGCGATCGAAGGCCCCATCGTAGGCCACCTGCTAGGCCGTTTCGGTCCCAAGCCGATCATGCTGGCCGCGGTTCTCCTCATGGGCACGGGTTACCTGCTGCTCTCCCAGGTCGAGAGCTACATCAGCTTTTTGATTGTTTACTTAGGCGTGATTTCTCTCGCTCATGCGGGCGGATTCATGCATGCGCCGATGGTCTTGATCAACACATGGTTCATCCGCCATCGGGCTCGCGCCATTACCGTTAGCAGTGCCGCTTTCGGGCTGGGCGGAGTTCTCATTGCTCCGATCCTAAGCGTCATTGTCCAGGCGTGGGGATGGCGTTGGGGAGCAGCCATCGCCGGAGTTGTGTTTCTGGTGATCGGTATACCGTTGGCCCTGACGATTCGGCGCTCCCCTGAGAGCATGGGACTCCTGCCCGACGGAGACATGCCTTTGAGTCATACCTCCGATAACGACGGCAGTGGGCACAAAATCAAATCAGAACGCGAAGTGACGTTGGCCGAGGCGCTGCGCTCATTCGCCTTCTGGGGCTCCGTCCTGGCGGCGGGCATTCGCAATAGTTCGTACCATGCGATCGGCGTTCATTTTGTGCCGTTGATGGTATGGAAAGGCTTGAGTCAATCGGAGGCGGCTTTATTGCTGAGCGTTTATGCGTTTCTCGGCATGGCGTTGACTCTCATCTTGGGATGGTTTGCGGATAAAGCCAACAAGCCGCGCTTAACCGCTTTCATCTTGTTTGCCGCGGCCGGCGCGATGTTCCTGCCGATAGCCGGAGACTCGCTCTGGTTACTGTGCCTGTTTACTATTTTCTTTGCCGCTGTAGAAACTACTTTTCCTCTTGGTTGGGCGCTGGTTGGAGATTTGTTTGGGAGGAAGCATTATGCCCAAATACGGGGCTATATGACTATGTTTTACACCTGGGGAGGAGTTATCGGTCCGGTGGTAGCTGGCGCAATCTTCGACCGCTGGAAGACCTACGAACCCTTGTTGTGGTCATTAGTGATTGTGTACATCGTCGCCGGACTGTTCTTCGCAAGCCTCAATCGATCCTGGCTCAAAGCGACGGGCCAGGTCGGCTAGAGCCGGCGGCATCGGCGTTTGCTCGATCCGGGCGAGTGCGTCATTCCACGATCTTAAGCTTTAGATGAGTTGATCGGGTTCGCGGGCTAAAAGCAATTTCTCTCCAAGTAAAAAGCGGCGCAAACTTCTAAGCTAAGACAGTGTCACTAGCATGGGGAAATAAATGATTTTATCTTTTGGTTTGTTTTCAGGTGTGGTAAGGGGTGCTGGACACTACCATAATCGATCGCAGTAAAACGATTATGGTGATTGTCCGACGTGAGGATGTCTGAATGGAATTTCGCTTATCGCCCGAAGAAGAAAGTTTGCGCAAGACCGTCGAGGATTTTGTCCGTGAGCGTTTGATTCCGCTCGAACCGCAGTTCGAAGATGCTCCCGATATTTTCGAAGGCAGCCGTTGGAAGAGCCGCGCGCGACTGTGCCGCGATCCGGTGGTTCTGCGCTATATAGACATAATGGAAGATCTGGAGAAGCAGGCTGACGATCAAGGGCTTTGGCATCTCGACGTTCCAAAAGAGTACGGCGGGATGCAAGTGAGCAATGTGGCGATGCTCGCGGTTACCGAAGAGCTGGAAAAAAGCGCCATCCCGTTCGAGTTTGGCAATCACGTATCCAATATTCTTTATAACTGTAAAGGCGATCAGATCGATAAGTTTCTCTGGCCCTGCATTCGCGGCGAGAAGACCTCGGCCTTCGGCTTGACCGAACCTGCCTCGGGAGCCGACCCGTCGATGCTGCAAACCACCGCAGTGCCGGATGGCGATCACTTCATTATCAACGGCGCGAAAATGTTTCCGACCTTCGCTGATGTCGCGGATTTCGTGCAGCTGTTCGCCCGTTTGCCGAATACCAAGGGGAGAGAAGGCGTGACCTGTTTTCTGATCGAAACCGGGACGCCAGGTTATCGCGTGACCCGCAGCATTGAAACGATTGCCGGCAGCGAGCCTTGCGAACTGGTCTTCGAAGATTGCCGCGTGCCGCGCAGTCAAGTTCTCGGTGAGGTCGGCAATGGCTGGGCGCTCAATCAGGCATGGTTGGGAGCGCGTCGCTTTCAAGTCGGCATTCGCGCTCACGGCATGGCGCAACGGGTTTTGCGAATTGTCGGGCAACTGCTCGGCGCCGATTCGGCGGAGGCAAGTAAATTCGTCGAGCGAATCGGCCATTTCCTAGGGGAATTGGACGCGCTGCGGACGTTGAGCTATTTCGGCGCATGGAAAGCCGATCAGAAGATGGACGTCCGCTCGGAAGCGGCTAACGTGAAATTGTTCGGCACTGAGCTGTTGCACGAGATCGTCGATTTCGCGCTGGAGATCGCCGGCCCTGCGGGGCTGCGCAAGAGCCATACGCTGGCGCGCTATTTTCGGCATGCGCGGGCGCGGCGCATCATCGAAGGGCCTTCCGAGATACAGCGCCATATCATCCAGCGGGCGCTGTTTCGTGAAGGCGTTGCCGGGCTTGAATTGCCTTAACGCGGGTTAATCGGCTACTAACGTCAATTTCGAGAAGCTTCGATTTGGCATAATCATGGAATTTAGATTGTCGGAAGAAGAGAAGCTGATTCAGAGCACAGCAGCTCAATTGGTAAAAAAGGAGCTCCTCACGCGGGAAGGAGATTATCTCAGACAGCGGGAACTCTTCCTGCCGGCTGGGGATCCACCGCGCCGTGAATTGGACCCGCAGGTCCGGCAGACGTTGATTAATATCGCGCAGCGTTTAGGCTTATGGACGCTTGAACTGCCCGAATCCGGAGCAGAACCGATCGGCTACTTGGCGCGGGTTCTGGTCTACCGTGAATTCGGTCGGACTATCTTACCGTTCGAGCCGGCATGCGCTCCGTCGCTGTTGGCCAAGACCGATTTTCCCAAGGACTTGGCAGCCGGCAAGCTGTCGCTCGCACTGGCGTTCGATCAGATTCACAAAACCGGCTCCCTCGATGGAATCGACACTCGTTATCGTCCTGGAGCCGCAGGCTTCCGCATCAGCAACAGCGAAATCACGATCTATCATCCATCCGCCGATTTGTTCCTGCTGCCTGCCCGGGAACAGGGGACCCATCGAATCGGTTTATTTTTGATCCAAAAGAATAGCGAGGGGATCTCCATAGAGGATGACGTCGATTTGACCAACGATGCGAGGATGGCGCGGCTGAAGCTGCGCAACTTCGAAGTTCCCGAGAGCGGCTTGCTCGGGTACGAATACGAGGCTGGAGAAATTCTCGCCGCCGAGCAGCTACGCATCGCCGCGCGCTGTCTCGGTATCGGCATGCGCTGTTTGGCTGATGCGATTGAACATGCGCGAACTCGCGAAACCTTCGGCAGGACGCTGGCGCAACGCCAGGCAATCCAGTGGATGCTGGCGGACTTATCGGTAAATCTTCGCGGCTGCACATGGCTGACGCTGGAAGCCGCGTCGCGCGCTGATCAGAGCTTGCCGTTTTTCGACGCCGCTGCGCTGGCAAAGAAAAGAGCCGCGGCCATGGCGTTCGAGGCGGCGGATACCGCGATTCAGATCCATGGCGGCTATGGTGTCTGTAAAGAGTTTCCGTTCGAAGGGTTCTATCGCGAAGCGCGCATGCTGCGCCTGCTCTATGGCCGTGAAGCCGAGTTGAACCGGGCGATGGGTCAAACGTTTTTAAAGCTGGGCCTGAAGCATTAGGCCGGCGAGATTCAACAGAAAGTTTATCAGAGACCAACGGGGAGAGGATCATGCGACGGAAAAGAGTTTGCTTGGTGAGCTACGGTTCGACGGAATACTCGCGAAAATCGGAAGATTCGGTGTTGACTCAGTATGCCAATGCCATCCGCCAGGCGCTCGAACGCGCCGGCCTGCATAAGAAAGAGGTGCGCGGGCTCTCGATCACGACTCAGGCCAGTCCCGACTTTTCGCCGCACGTCGCAGAGCAACTGGGGCTGGAGGTCGATTGGGTTTTGAATGGCGATTATGGCGGCGCCGGCGGAGTCATGAGCGCGCGCCGGGCTGCGGATGCCATAGAGTGCGGCCATCTCGATCTTGCCGTGCTGGTGGGCGGCAACTCGTTCGATAAGAGCCTTCCCAATCAAAGGCCGCTCGAATACCAGCGCGCCAACTTTGTCGATGTTTACGGTTACGGCGGGCCGAATTCGTTGATGGCGCTGATTCAGCGGTTGCATATGGAAAACTACGGCACGACGCTCGAACAGATCGGCAAGATCGCCGTGGCGCAGCGGGAAAACGCGCTCAATAACCCTCAGGCGTTGTTCCGCCAACCGATGAGTATGGATGATTATCTCAACTCGCGGATGATTTCCGATCCGATTCGGCTCTTCGATTGCGTCATGCCGTGTTCCGGCGCGGAATGTGTGATTTTGGCATCCGAAGAGAAAGCAAAAAAGATCACCGACAAGCTCGTTTATCTGGTGACCGACGCCGAGATCTCGCATTATCAAGTCGCCAATATGAAGCCCGACAAGACCACCTTCGGCATGAAGGTGGTCGGCGATCGCATCTTCTCGGAAATCCGGCACGAGGAGATCGATCTTCTGGAAATCTATGACGACTATCCGATCGCGGTCATGATTCAGATAGAAGACTTGGGCTTTTGCAAAAAAGGCGACGGTGGAAAATTCGTCGATGCCCACGGTCTCACTTACAAAGGTGATTTCCCGGTGAACACCGGCGGCGGGGAGCTGTCGGTGGGCCAGGCTGGCCTGGCCGGCGGTTTTCTCCATATCGTCGAGGCGCTTCGGCAATTGCGCGGTGAAGCGGATGGCCACCAGGTAAAAAAGGCCGAGCGCGCGCTGGTCACCGGCATCGGTTGGCTCAACTATGGGCGCAATCTCGGCACCACCGCGGCGCTGGTGATGGAAAGGAGATAATGATGGCGGAAGCAAGAATGCCTCAGAAGAGCATACCTAAGGTGAATAAGGTCGATCAGCCGTTTTGGGAAGGCGCTGCCGGCAATAAGTTCCTGCTGCAGAAATGCCGGAGCTGCGGCAAAGTGCAGTTTTTTCCGCGCGTCGCCTGCGTCGATTGTTTCGGCACGCTCGATTGGATCGAGGCCAAAGGCACGGGCAACATTCATAGCTTTACCTTGGTGCGTGTCCCGCGCAATCCGGCCTTCAAAGACGAGGTGCCGATTTATTACATCAATGTGATTTTAGACGAAGGCGTGATCGTCGAGAGTAAACTGGTCGGGGAGAAGAGAGAGAAGGTAAAGCTCGGCGATAAGGTGAAGGTCGTTTTTGAGCAGACGCACAACCCGGAGATCAGACTGCCGTGTTTCGAGTTGGCGGGATGACGATTTTGGATTTTGGATTGAAGATCGGAGGATAGAATGAAGTTAAGGCGCCTAGAGACTTTCTTATCCGATAATTTAAAATCCGAAATCCAAAATCCAAAATTACACTTCACGGTTTACATACAAACGGTTATTCTAATTCTTACCGTATCAGGTTCTTTAGTGCCTTCCCTGCTTCTTGCTCAGTCCAAATCTTTTCGCGAGCTCAACATCGGCTATCCATTCGGCGGTTCGACCAGCTATTTCTGGGTGGCGCATCGTTCTGGATCATTTGAAAAACACGGCATCCGCGTTCGGCCGATCTTCATCCGGGGCGGGGTTCAGGGCGTGCAGGCGCTGCTTGCGCGGGATGTGTTGATCGAGATGCAAGGCGCATCGGCGATAGTTGCCGCCTGGGCACAAGGCGCTAAGGAGCTTCGATACGTCGGCGCCGTCGGCAACAAGCTCGATTACATCCTGGTAGGCAACTCCACAATTAAGACTCCGGCGGACTTAAAAGGGAAACGAATCGCAGTAAGCCAGATCGGCTCGAGCTCGGATTTCGTTGCGCGCTATGCGCTGCGCCAGGTCGGTTTGAACCCGGAAAAAGACGTGACCATCGTCGCCGTGGGCGCCGCCGGAGAGAGATGGGCGGCCTTGACCGGAGGGCACGTTCAAGGGACCATCGTACAGCCTCCGCTCACCTTGCTCGCGCGCAAAGCCGGTCTTCCCATTTTTGTCGATCTGGCCAAGGTCGATTTCGAATACACCATCTCCGGGGTGGTGACCACGACCTCGTTCATTCGCGCCGAACCGGAAACGGTAATGAATTTCATGCGCGGGTTAGCTGACGGCATGGATTTTTATCGCGATGAGAATAATAAAGAAAAAGTTCTCGAGTATCTTGGCCAGTATTTTAGATCCAACGCCATTGAAGAGCTCGAAGAAACTCGGCGCGCCTACAGCCAGGTGACACCGGGGCTGCCGTTTATAACGCCCAAGGCGATCGAGAACGTCATCGCCAACGATAAAAACCTTGCCGGCATGAATTTAAAAGCCGACGAGCTTCTCGACCTGTCGTTTCTGCAGAAGCTGCAACAGGAGAGAAAGGGGAAAACTCGTTAGAAGAGGAAGCACTCAATGGATTTCCAAACGATACTTTTCGAAAGCCGCGATCGGATTGCGTTCATAACCCTCAACCGGCCTGATTCACTCAACGCGATGAATCGACAGATGACACGGGAGCTCGTCGATGTTTGCCAGCAAGTGGATGATGACAGCGGGATTCGGATCGCGATATTCACAGGCGCCGGTGAAAAGGCGTTTTCGGCGGGGATGGATCTCAAAGAGCGCGCGGAAACATCCTTTTCGCCCATCGAACGGCGCCAACAGAAATTAACCAACAAGATTTACACCCAGGCGCGGGCGGTGGCGGCGATCACCAAGCCGACGATCGCGGCGATTCGCGGTTATTGCGTCGGCGGCGGATTGGAGTTCGCCCTGGCATGCGATCTACGGGTTGCGGCAGAGGATGCCAAGCTCGGGCTCACGGAAGTTCGGCGTGGCATCATCCCGGGCGCCGGCGGCACGCAACGCTTGACCCGCGCGGTCGGCGTCACCAAAGCGATGGAAATGTGTCTTACCGGCGATACCGTTAGCGGCCTCGAAGCAAAGTCATTGGGCCTGGTGAACAACGCCGTGCCTTCCGCCGACGTGCTTAAAGCCGCGGAGGATCTGGCCGGGCGGATACTCAAAGGCGCGCCGATGTCCGTCGCGTTCATCAAGGAAGCGATCAAGAAGGGCGTCGAGTTACCGCTCGAGGAAGGATTGCGATTGGAAGCCGATCTCTCCGCATTAATCGGAATAACCGAAGACGCCAAAGAAGGTCCCCGGGCATTCGCCGAGAAGCGAGCGCCGGTTTGGCAAGGGAAATAAACCAACGAGTTCAAAACGCTCAAGTCGCTTAAAACGTTCAACCGGTTATGAGAAGATCAAACGCTTGGCAGTCTTTCATCGTTAAACTCGGAATGAGTCATTTGCGGTCTGCCGGTTTGAACGGCCGCAACTTTTGAACGACTTCAACCCTAAGTTATACGGAGCGAGTTAGATGGCAGAAGAGAAGGTTTTGTACGAGGTTAGAAATCAAACCGCATGGATAACTTTGAATCGTCCGGAGTCGTTGAATGCGGTAAACCGTGAGATGGTAAGGTCGATTGCTGACTATTGCCGCGGGGCGGAAGAAGACCCCAACGTGCAGATTGTTGTATTCAAGGCAAATGGCGAGCGCGCGTTTTCCGTGGGCGGAGATATCAAGGATCGTGCGCGGCAGAATGCAACGGAAACCGAACCTGCGGAATCACCGCTCGTGCAGCGCCAGTCGAAGAACTCGGCGATTCCGGGAACTCCGGCGCCGGTGATTGCGTCGATGAATAAAATTACCATTGCGCTGCTTCACGGTTATACCGTAGGCACAGGGCTTTTGATGAGTTTGGCGTGTGACATCCGCATAGCGGCGGAAGGGGCGCGTCTTGGATTGAGCGAGGTGCGGCTTGGTTTTCTGGCGGGTTCCGGTGGAACGCAGCGGCTGCCGCGTCTTGTCGGCATTCCCAAGGCGTTGGAAATTTGCCTCTCCGGCGAACTCTATGATGCCGCGGAATGTTACCGCATTGGATTGGTGAACCAGCTTGTATCTTATGATCAATTAGTTCCCGCAGGTGAAAAAATGGCGCAGTCGTTTCTCAAAGGCGCGCCGTTGGCGCTGCGCTATATCAAAGAAGCCATTTATAAGGGCAGCGAAATGTCGCTGGAGCAGGGGCTGCGCTATGAGTCCGATCTTCAGAGCATGGTGATGCAAACCGAAGATGCCAAAGAAGGTCCAAAAGCTTTTGTCGAAAAGCGGCCGCCGCTTTGGAAGGGAAGATAAATAGCCGATCCATCGACCTTGCTTGGGACTGGTTTGGATTCCTCCGGAAGTGACCGCAAAGGTGCAAGCCATCGAGCCTACGGCGATGAGCCTGTGTCTTGAAGCAGCTTGCGAGCTCGCGATGATGCGGCAAACTCTAGGGAAAACTTCCAACGTTTAGCCAAGCACCCAAGACGTCATTGAACTTTACATTCGGTGCCTTCGCCTCTCCGGGCTTACCCCCTTTGCTCCGGGAAGTTGAACTTATATAGTCTGGGCGGATCGCGGATTGATGAGGACTAAGAAGATCATAGGTGCGAGGTTCCGGTCCGTTTCCGACGATCCGAGAATCTAAAAACCAAAATCTAAATCGAAAATGGAAAAGTTTTTGCTGATGGGCGATGGCTTGCGCCGTAACGCGTCCAAGTTTCCTCTCAAAATCGCCGCCAAAGATCGTTTCCGAGAAATAATCTACGGTGACCTCAATTCGCGGGTGAATCAGCTAGCCCATGCGCTGCTGTCGATGGGTGTGGGTAAAGGCGACGGTGTGGCATTATCGGTGGGCAATTGTATCGAGCATCTGGAGATCACTTTTGCTACCGCGAAGATCGGCGCGCTGGCGATTCCGCTCGATATCAAATGGAAGGCTCTGGAACTCGGTTCAGTGCTTTCGTTTTTCAAGCCACGGTTGCTGATTCTGCAGCCGGATTGCGCCCCAGAGCTCGAGTCTGCCAAGACCACTCAGGATTTGAGCTTTCTCAAGCCGATTGTCATCGAGGATTTGAGTTATGGCGGTTTACTGACGGGACAGAGTACCGATGAACCCGCGGTCGAAGTCAACGAGGACGACCCATTTGCCGTTTTGCTGACGTCCGGCACCACAGGCTTTCCTAAAGGCTGTCTCTCGACGCAAAAGACCTTTGTCTTTCACTGCATCAACAACGCCATCGAAAAAGGCCTCGGCGTTCACGACACCGCGGTTCTCTCCTCGCCGATTTACTTTAACGCCGGCCGTTCGTTTACATTGGGAATTCTTTATTTCGGCGGGACGATGATCCTGCACGAGCGCTTCGACGCTGAGGATGTTCTCAAGACAGTGGAGCGTGAAAAGGTTACGTACCTTGGCGCCGTGCCGACGATGTGCGAGCGCATGCTGCACGTGCTCGAATCGACGAAGTATGACACCCGCTCGCTGCGTTGTCTGGCAATTACCGGCGGCAAAGTTCATCCTTCCGTCCTTGAACAGTTAAGAAGGAAACTCACGCCGAACATCTATCGAACTTACGCCTCCACCGATTCCGGGCAAATGGCCATCTCAAAACCCAGCGACATGGATTATAAACCCGATGCCGCCGGGCGGCCCGTCTGGTGTGTCGATTTGCGCATTGTCGGCGATGGCGACCGGCCGGTGAAGGTCGGCGAGATCGGCGAAATCGTCTGCCAGAGCCCGCTGGCGACGCAAGGTTACTACATGAATCCGGAGGCGACCCATGCATCGTTCCGTGATGGCTGGTTCTATACCGGCGATCTCGGCTACTTCGACGAAGAAGGCTATCTCTTTGTCGCCGGCCGGAAGAAGGACATGGTCAAGAGCGGCGGCATCAGCATTTATCCGCTGGAAATTGAAAGCGTGATTTACAGCCATGCCGATGTTTTGGAAGCGGCGGTGATCGGTGTCCCCGATGCGCAATGGGGCGAGGCGGTAAAAGCCGTGGTGGTACTAAAGCCCGGATCGTCGATGCAAGGAGAAGAACTGGTTGCCTTCTGTAAAGCGCGGCTAGCTCCCTACAAGGTTCCCAAGTCCGTCGAGATCTTTAATTCCTTGCCGCACACCGAAGTGGGCAAAGTGAACAAAGTTAGGTTAAAGGAAATCATTCTGGGTCAAGCAGATCGGTCGAGTTGAAGCAAATGCATTGTGTTCGTTGCAATTCTTAGGTTTACATCTACAGGCGGTTCCATAAGGGATTCTTCTGACTCCCACCGGCGAATGGTTTAGCGTCAAAAACGGATCGGCGAGAATGAAAGGAGAGCTAATCATGAAAGATTTCATGCGCGCTTGTTTATATGTCCTTTCGGGTTTGATCCTGTTTCTGAATACAGCCTCAGCGGCCGAAAGGCCCTTTTACCAGGGAAAAACCATTACCTTCTTCATCAACTTTTCCGCGGGCGGGCCCACCGATATCGAAGGACGGATCGTCGCGCGGCATCTTGCCAGGCATATACCGGGAAATCCAACCATCGTTGTGCAAAACATGTCCGGTGGGGGAGGAGTCACCGGGATTAATTTTCTTGGCGAAGTGGCCAAGCCCGACGCCCTCACCCTGGGTTATTTTACCGGGCCATATAATCATCAGATGATGAAGAGCACGACGTTAAGAGTCGATCTCATGAAAGTGCCCTTCATCTCCGCGGTTCAAGGCGTGACGGTGTGTTATATCCGCTCTGACGTTCCGCCGGGAATCAAGAAACCTACGGATCTCGCCACGGCCGAGCGCTTCCGGGCCGGCGGCCTGAGCTTCGACAGTAATAAGGATCTGCGGTTTCGACTGGCTTTCGACATCCTTGGCCTGAAGTACGATTACGTAACCGGCTACAACAGCAGCAACGACGCGCGGCTGGCGGTGCAGCGCAACGAGATTCAATATCACGATGAAAATATTCCGGGGTATCGCGGCGTGGTCGAGCCGCAAATGGTGAAAACCGGCATGGTCACGCCGCTCTATTATCACGATGTCATCCGGCCCGATGGAACCATGGTAAAAAGTCCGGACTATCCGGAGCTGAGTTCATTTACCGAGGTCTATACGCAAATTCATGGCAAGGCTCCAACCGGCATCAAGTACGAAGCTCTTAAAGCCGCGAATATGGCTAGTCAAAATCTCAATCGTGTAGCGCTCTTGCCCCCGGGTTCGCCGCCCGAGGCAATCGCCACCATGCGTCAGGCGTTTGCTGCTTTGGCTAAAGATGAAGAATTCATCGCTGACGCCAAGAAGGTCATGCGATTTCAGCCGCGTTTTGAGACCGGCGAGGATGGTGAAAAGCTCCGGGACAAAGTCTTAACCGCTCCCGCCGAGGTGGTTGATTTTGTCCGCAAATTCGTCGAAGAGGCGAAAAAATAGTTTTGCAGCGACGCAGTCGAACATGCAGTTAAGAAAGACCATGAATCAAGACGGGTGGACCAGATTGTTTGTAAAGGTTGTAGCCCTTAACTTCGTTTTATCTCTTATCGCTGTTACCAACGTCGCCGGACAGGAAAAAGTTAAGTTCCCGGTCAGCGCTTCTTCCAAGACACTGGGATACAGCCCGCTGTGGGTAGCACACCGGCAAGGTTTCTTCGATCAGGAAGGACTGGATGTTCAGCTGGTGTTGGTTTCCGGAGCTGACAAGTCGACCATGGCCTTGATGGGCGGCTCGGTGTTCGTATCGAGCGGCGCCATCGATGCCATTATCGGCGCCACCGAGCAGGGTGCGGATTTAGTTTCACTCGGAGGCGTAATCAACGGGCTGACACACGTCCTCCTGGCGGGAAAAAAAATCAAAACCTACGAAGACCTACGTGGCGCAAACATCGGTTCGTCCGGACTTACATCTGGAACCGCATTTGTCCTCAGGCGAATGATGGCCGCCAATGGTTTGCAGTATCCGAAGGATTACAATTTGATCAACGTCGGTCCTTCAGCGCAGTCGTTCTTGGCGTTGACGGCCAATCGGGTAGACGCCGCATTGATCGCCGTGCCCCTCAGTTCCGACGCCGCAGAAATGGGCTATAACGTCATCGGCAGGGCGGCAGACATCATTCCGCACTATCAACTGACTGAGGTTTCCACCCGTCGCGCTTGGGCCGAGAAAAACCGGCCATTGATGGTGCGGTTCATGAAAGGCATGGTGCTGGCGATGCGCTGGCTTTATGACAACAAAGAGCCGGCGATCGAGTTTTTGGCCAAAGAGATGAAGCTCAAGCCGGATCATGCGCGGCGCGGTTGGGAGTATTACACAGAAAATAGAATTTGGAATCCGAACGCCGAAGCGAATTTGGAAGGTGTCAAGGCTGTGATTCAGATTATGGCCGAGCGTGGACAGTTAAAGCCGCCGTTGCCGAGTCCGGCCAAGTACATCGATCACAGTTACGTCGAGGAGGCGCTTAAAGAATTGGGCCGGAGATAGTAAAGAGAGTAGATGGCACGAACATCCAGCCTCCGCTCGATCTCACTGTCACAAATGGTATTGGAAAGGCGGTAAAAACCAGAATGAATTTAGAGCTGCGGGATCATTACTTCGCTCATGATGGTTTGAAACTTCACTATTGGGAATGGGGCGACCCCAACGAAGAGACTTTCGTTTTTGTTCACGGCGTGCGCGACCAGGGACGAAGTTGGGATGATTTCATCGCGGCGATGATCGCGCGCGGCTTGCCGATCAAGCACGCAGTCGCCATCGATCTGCGGGGCCACGGCGACAGCGAGTGGCCGAGCACAAGCCGTGGTTACCAACACGAGGATTTTCTCACTGATTTAGCCGGTCTCCTGCGCCATCTGAATAAAGAGCCGCTAACCATCATCGGTCATTCACTCGGCGGCAGTATGTGCCTGTTGTATGCGGGAACCTTCCCTGACAAGGTCAAGCGCATGGTGCTGCTCGAGTCGCTGGGTCCATTTGCGCGCGCCGATGAGGAAGTGCCGGAGATTTTTGCCGAGCGACTGAAGGGTCGAGACTACGTAGAAATCCCGTTTCCACACGAATCGTTGGAAGCAGCCGCAACGGCGCTGCGAAAAACTTACCCGCTCATTCCGGATAATGCCGCGTTGCATATGGCACGCTACGGAACCAGTCTCAAGGGGGGTAGATACCGTTGGAAATACGATCCGATTCTACGTTATCGCACCACCACCGCATTGTCCGAAGGACAGATTGAAGCCTTCATCCGGCGCGTTCAGTGTCCGATCTTCTTTGTCTATGGCACCGAGAGCGATTTCATGAAGTCAGTGCGCGGTCCGCGGGTGAAGCTTTTTCCCAACGCTGAGATTGTCCCGGTTGAGGGAGCCGGCCATCACATCCCGCATGAAAGGCCGGAGGAATTAGCCGAGATCGTCGTGCCGTTTCTGCTTCGAGCTTAGCGTGCTCTTTCGGTAAATACGCACAAGATGTAACTCAAGGCTTACGCGGGCAAACTACGATGCATTTGGAGGTAAATGATGGCGGAGTTAAGAACAATCTTGCAAAAAATCGATGAGGAAGCCGGAGTAGCCTGGCTCACCTTCAATCGACCGGAGAAGAAAAATGCTTTGAGCCAGCGGCTGATGATCGAAATGGTTGAGGTGTTAAAAGAGCTCGGCGACAACGACAAAATCAAATGTATCGTTACCACCGGTTCGGGTGATTCCTATTCATCGGGCCTCGATCTT
>DASUVS010000412.1:0-3894 GCA_036378835.1 Binatia bacterium
TCCCGAATAATTGATAAACACGGTCTTCAGCTCGGTGAAGAAGTTAAGGCCTTCTTCGGCCATCTCGCGCTCGCCGACACCGGTGGATTTGGTGCCGCCGAAGGGCAGCTGCGCTTCGCCGCCGATGGTCGGTTCGTTGACATGCACCATGCCGGTTTCGACTTCTTCGACGAAGTTCATGATCGTGTCGATGTTCTCGGTAAAAATCGATGTGGTCAGGCCGTATTCCACGCCATTGGCATAACTCAACGCCTCTTCTAGATTCTTGGCGGTGGAGACCGAAAGCACGGGGCCGAAGACTTCCTCTTTGAACAGGCGCATGCCGGGTGCGACGTTATCGAATATCGTGGGCTCGACGAAATAACCCTTGCCGAGGTGCTCGGGCTTTTTACCCCCTATTAGCAAGCGGGCGCCTTCCTCCTGACCGGTTTTGATGTAATCCAAATCGGTTTTCCACTGCTTCTCATCCACGGCTGGACCCATATCAACGGTTTCGTCCAAACCGGAGCCGATTTTGATTTTCTTGGCGGCCTCGATGAGCCGTTCGGTGAGCGCCTCTTTGATCGCCGGATTGGCGATGACCCGCGATGTCGCCGTGCAGCGCTGACCCGTGGAACCGAAGGCGCCGCCGTGAATCGCCACAGCCGCTTTGTCGAGATCGGCATCAGCCATGACGATGACTGCGTTTTTACCGCCCATCTCACAGGTCACCTTGGCGCCGCGCTGCGCCGCTTTAACATAGAGCGCGCCGCCGATTTCGTTGGAGCCGGTAAAGGACACGGCGCGAATAGTCGGAGAATTGACGATGGCTTCGCCGACAACGGAGCCGGAACCCACCACCATGTTAAAAACTCCCGGCGGCAGGCCGGCCTGCTCATAAATCTCCGCGAGCAGCGCCGCCGTGGCCGGTGTTAGCTCGGCCGGCTTGAATATCACGGCATTGCCGGCGACCAGCGCGGGAGCGGATTTCCAGACCGGAATAGCCCAAGGAAAGTTCCATGGGGCGATCAACCCAACCACTCCCAAAGGCCTGCGAACCGTGTAAGTGAAGGTATCGCGCGCCTCCGAGGGCAGCGTCTTGCCGTGCATGCGATAACCTTCGCCCGCATAGAATTCCAATAGTGAAATGCCCTTCAGCACTTCGCCTTTGGCTTCCTTCAAAATTTTCCCCTCCTCGCGCGTGAGGGTGCGGGCGATTTCGTCGGCCCGCTGGCGTGCGATGTCCGCCGCGCGCCAGAGGACTCGGCCACGCTCCGGGCCCGGTGTTCTCTTCCAGCTTTTAAAAGCCGCTTGCGCCACTTCAATCGCCCGCTGCGCATCCTGTGATGTTGCCGCCGGAAACTCGGCGATGACGTCGCTGAGATCGGCGGGATTGATGTTGCGCACAAGCCGCTCGGACTTTGGATGGAACCACTTGCCGTCGATATAAGAGCCGGTGTTCATGTTTGCCTCCCGATCAGAATCTACCTAATTTGCCGCAGAGCGCGGGCAAGAAGAAACAATCAGCATGAAGAACACGAAGTTGACGAGAACATCGAACGATATTGATTGCGCCTTCGTGTTCTTCGTGAACTTCGTGGTTGAACTTTTTCAAGGCCATAGACCGCCTGCGGTTGTGCCGAGCACGGGCTTGAATGCCTGTATAGTTATCGGCGAGCCAGCTCGCGCAATTTCTTGTTCCACAGCTCATCGAGTTTCTCGTACTGCTCGGTCGTGAGTCCCTGCTCGGGATACCAACGCTTGAATCCATAATCTTTGATCGGACTGCCATACTCGTATTGCTCAAGCACTTTCTGGCCGCCGGGACCTAAAATAAAGTCGGCCAGAAGCAGAGCGGCGTGTGGATGCGGCGCGTTGGCCGAAACTGCGGTGGACCCCGAGTTGGACGGCACAATCTCCATCGGAAGCCATTCGATCGGAGCATTGGCTTTCAGGGATACCTCGGCATGATTGCGGAAGGTGGTCGGCGATACGCCGACTTCGCCGGATATCACCATGTCGAGAAGCGCTCGTCCTGAGACGTTATGCACCACCGGATTCTGCTCGTTCAACTTCTTGAAATATTCCTCACCTTTGAACTTGAGCATCGCTCCGACGACGGTTACGCCCGTGTCGCTGCCGGCGAAGCCGATCTTGCCCTTCAGCTCGGGCCGCAGCAAACCATCATAGTTCTTTGGCACCAGGTTGGCTGGTATCGAATTCTTGTTATAAGCCAGCCCGATGTGAGACTCGCGATCGATCGCCCAGTACACCAGCCCTTTGGCGCCTTTTTCTTTGACGTGTTCGGGGTACTTTGCCTCAGTTGAGAAATAATATGGCGCGATCAGCTTATTGTCTTTCAAGAGCTTTAAAAGCGGGATTGTGGTCTCAATGGTATCGACGATGTGTCGCTTGGCCTGGCTCTCGGCGAGAATCCTGGCGCCGAGCTCCTGCCGCGTGCCGCGGTAGGATTCTATTTTAACGCCGGGATACTGGCTCTCGAAAGCAGCGGCGAGATCTTTGTACGAGCCGCCGGCGAGAGATGTGTACCAGGTGATCTTGCCTTCGGTTTTAGCGCCGGCATACAGAACCTTTTCCCGATCCGGTTTGTTGTACGCCGCCAGTTGCGCCAGCGACATAGGCTTGCCCGTTTGTGCCGATGCGGCCGAACATAGACTTAAAACAAGAATAAAAACCCTACTCAAGAATTTCATGCGGTGCTCCTCCGTTTCGTCGCGGCTCAAAAAGATAGCTATCGCTGAAAAGCGCTGTTTGCAGGCTGCTCAAAAAGACTCAGAGGCAAGGCGCGTGAAGTCCAATGAGCTGAGACGTACGCTTCAGTACGTTGAAGCGAGTCGGGCGAACGCAACGAAGCATATGGGTCTTTTTCAGCTGCCTGCTAATATCCGGTTTCTGCCAGTTGATGATAGAACAGTTTCAAGAATTGCCGCAGCCGTTCGGGACGTTTGTAATGCGCAAACTCCTGAGGAACCTTAAATTCTTTTTCGATCTGCTCGACGGTTCTGCCGGCTTGCGCCATCTTTGCGACTTCGTCTCGCATCACTACGAAATAGTGTTTCTGCTCTTCAAGATCTTTAATGCCGCGGCCGATATGCACGGGACCGTGCCCGGGAATGTAGGTCTCGACGGCGAGGCTGCGCGCCATGATGTTATCCAGGACTTTAATCCAACCGCCCACGTTGGAGAAAAATACGCCGGCAGATTCGCCTTGGCCCGGATGAATCTCGGTATCGAGAAGATCGCCCATCAGCATCACGCGTTTTTGCGGGATATAGACGGTTAAGTCACCGGTGCTGTGAGCGCGGGCTTCCGGCGTAATTTGAAAGGTAAGGCCGCCGAAGTAAAGCGTCATCGGGCCTTCGATCGCAATTGTCGGCGTGAGCGGTTCTCCTTTTTGGTAAGCCGCGGAGCGCGGGTCTTTGGAATTTCTGCGCTCGATAAACTCTTCGCGCTCCTGCATTTGCAAATCGTGCGCTTGGTTTTTCGTCGCGATCCAGGCTGGCGCGTCTTCGCGGAAATGCCAGGCGCCTGACGCATGGTCACCCGCGCTGTGCGATGTGATCAGATATTTAATTTTTTTGTCGGTGCTCTTGCGGATAAATTCGAGGGTTTGATCGGCGTTCTCGATGGCGAAATCCAAAACCAGCACTCCATCCTCGGTGATAACGACCGTGGAATTGCCGGAACCCCGAGAGTGCTCGAGCATGTAAACGCCTTCGGTAACTTTGACTGGCGTCATTTTATCCGGCGCGGCCGCCCCAGTGGTAAAGAGCCAAGCCATTGCCAGCGCCGCCAGGAGTTTTCCCATTCATGTTGTATCTCCTCATGAGTTATTTTCTCGGTGCAAGATTGAGGCAAAGCCGTGGATTGTGATCGTGTCCGTGACCAGCGATC
>DASUVS010000413.1:0-3539 GCA_036378835.1 Binatia bacterium
TCTCTTGGCGAGCTTGGCACCTGGATTGATTGTTGTCGGATGATTGCTCCCGTCAAGTTGCAAACGCCGCAAAGATTCGGAACAAGATGATCAGTGTTAGAGATCTGGAAAAGTCGTTTGCTGGCGCCAGAGGTGAAGTGCGCGCGCTGCGGGGTGTTTCTTTCGAAGTAAGCAAAGGCGAATTGTTTACCCTGCTCGGTCCAAGCGGCTGCGGCAAAACGACCACGCTTCGCTGCATCGCCGGATTGGAACAGCCGCTCGCCGGTGAAATTTTGATCGATGATCATCCGGTTTTCAGCAGCGCCGGCGGAAAATTTGTTCCACCCGAACAGCGCAATATCGGCATGGTTTTCCAATCCTATGCCATCTGGCCGCACATGACGGTTTTCCAAAATGTCGCCTATCCTCTGGCCAGAGAGGCGGGCCGCGCCGAGGTAGCCGAACGCGTTGGCAGGATTCTTGACCGATTGAGTCTTGGGCCGCTGTCCGATCGGCTGGCGCCAAACTTGAGCGGCGGCCAGCAACAGCGCGTGGCGCTGGCGCGCGCTTTAGTGGCGCAACCGCAGGTGCTGCTCCTGGACGAGCCGCTCAGCAATCTCGACGCCAAGCTACGCGAGCAGATGCGTTTCGAGCTCAAGGCTTTGCAGGAATCATTCGGCATCACAACGGTGTACGTCACCCACGATCAGGAAGAAGCGCTCGCGCTCTCTGATCGCATCGGCCTCATGCACGACGGCGCGCTGATCGAGGTCGGTTCACCCGCCGATCTTTATTTGCGCCCCGCGCATCGACTTACGGCGGATTTTCTGGGCACAGCGAATTTTATCCCGGCAGAAGTTGAACGCGATGGCAGCGGACCGTGGGATGGAATGCTTCTGGCGACGTCGCTTGGCTCGTTCGGCGCGCAGCGCAGCGTGGAATGGCAACCGGGAATGACGGCGCAGTTGTTCTTTCGTCCGGAATCCGTCGAGTTTCTCGATGAAGCAGTTGCGGCTGCGGATAATGCGCGGAATCATTGCACGGGGCTCATCGAGCGTGTCACGTTTCTCGGCAGTTCAGCAGACGTGATCATTCGATGTAGCGACCTCAAAGTCCGCGCGAGAACTCATCCTGCGCGCGCTCCCGCAGTGGGGAAAGCCGTGCGTTTTCGCGTAGCGCAAAGCTCGTGTATCGTTTTTCCGAGTCGAACCATGAATAGCTAGAATTTCTTCGCCCACTAAGTGGGAGAGGCAACGTGAGGATGTCAACACAACAAACAGCCGTTCCATCATCTTATCTATATTTAGGAGGGAGTCGTGGCATTGTCGGAATCGCTCAACGATCATGAGCGAAATAGCCGGATCGAGTGGCGTCTCTACTATAACATGCTCGTGACGCGACGTTTCGAAGAAGCTTTGCTCCGCTGGGAGCATCAAGGCAAGATTGCGGCGCAAACCTTTCCGAGCAAGGGCCAGGAGGCGATCGCCATCGGTTGCTGCTTGGCGTTGGAGAAGGGAGACGCGGTGATACCGTCGTTTCGCACCCGCGGCGCCATGGTCGGCATGGGCGTGAGTATCGCCGAGCAATTGCGGGAGTTCGTGCATAGCCCGCTTGCGGCCGGTGATTCGCGCGATGCGCCGCACCATAGCTCATGGCCGGAGCGTGGTGTCATGCCGGGTTCGACCATGATCGGCGGTCACCTCGCCATGGCGGTGGGTCTGGCGCTGGCGATGCAGTTTGACAGGCAATTGACGGTAAGCGTCGCGTTCTTTGGCGACGGCACGTTGGGCTCGGGAGATTTACATGAGAGCATGCATATCGCTGGAGCCTGGGACCTTCCGCTGATTTTCGTGTGCGAGAACAACGGCTGGGAAATGTCCACCCCGTGGTCGAAGACTCGCAAAACCCGTTCGGTAATCCCCTATGCCGAGCCCTTTGGCTTTGCCGCGCGCTCCGTGGACGGCAACGATGCACTGGATGTTTATCAGGCAGCGCGCTGGGCGCGCTCAAAGGCACTGAGCGGTCGCCCGGTTTTCCTGGACTGCATTACCTTTCGCAGCGGTCTTTACAGTTCTCACTTCGGCGAGGTGCGATCAGGCATCGAAGAGGATCTCGCTGAAGCCGAACGCCGTGATCCTTTGAAGAAGATGGCGAATTGGTTGATGGACCACGGAGTCGCCACAGGTGAGGATCTAGAGAAATTGACGCAGGAAGAAGACCAGAGACTGGAAAATACGTTCAGCGAAGTCTTAGCCGAACTAAAATAAGGGCGATCGATGAGATGTAGGGGCATCCATCGAAAGCACCTTCACGTATGCTCGACTGCGGGTGCGCACACCACGGGAGGCAAGAATAAGGAATGGCTAAAATCACCTATCGCGATGCGGTTGGCAGAGCGTTGCAGGATTCCATGCGAGAGGACTCGCGGTTAATCATCATTGGTCAAAATCTCACCGGTCACGCGCTGAAGTCGTTAGCCGAAACCTACGGTGCCGACCGCGTGCGTGACTGTTCAATCAGCGAGAGCGCCATGGTCGGGATCGCGGTGGGCGCGGCAATGAAGGGGATGAAAGTCGTGGTGATGATCGCCTACGCTGACATCGCTTCCGTCTGTCATATGGCAATTGTCCAGAGTGCAGCCAAGCTGCACTATCTCAGCAATGGACGATTGAATTGCCCGCTAATCATTCGTTTGCCGATCGCACGATTTCGCGGTCATGGACCGGAAGGCAACGAAGTCGGCGTATCATGGTTCTACAATGTTCCAGACCTCAACATCGCCATGCCGGGTTCGGCCAACGAGGCATACTGGAGTTTTCGCGAGGGGTTGAAACGGTCGAGTCCGACGTTGTTCTTCGAGGACAGATCGATCCACAATAGATCCGGTGAAATTGCTGCCGAAAGTCCGGCCGGAAAGGCCACTGTTACCCGGCCCGGTGAGCGCCTGAGTATAATCGCCGCCGGCCGAACCGCAGCGCTTGCTGAAGATGCGGCGGATGAGTTGGCCGCGCAGGCAGGACCCAATGCGGTGGAGGTCGTGAGCCTAGGTTTCATCAAGCCGTTGGATCATGAGACGGTTCTACAATCTGTAAGCAAGACCGGCAGAGTGCTTATCGTTCAAGACGAACCGCCTTACAGCGGTTACGCGCTCTATGTGCGTTCTTTACTGGATAACTTGCCGGCAGGCCGGCTCAAGTTTGCGCCGCGCATTATCAATGGTGCCGAGCATTTTTTGCCGTTTTACGATGAAAGACCATTCCTGCCATCATTGTCGAACGTTATCGTGACCGCCAAAGAGCTAATGCAGAGCGCCTGAGTCGATTTACGCAAAACTCGCTACCACGGCACTGGCATCAACGCTTCTAAAAGACGCGTCATCGGGGCGAAAACTCCGAAGCAGCTCCAACGATCTTAATCTAAGCCTCATTCCACATTCTCATCTATTGTCATTGAACCATCGATTCAGTTCTAACTTCGCGAGGTCAAGCGTTTAGGTGACGTACGAAAATGCTCGAGTGAACGATAAAGTGTTTGATTTGGTAACGGACCTTCTAAGTCTT
>DASUVS010000414.1:0-3543 GCA_036378835.1 Binatia bacterium
GCGGCAAGCTTCATCCAGCCGCCGACCCAAACCGGCGGATGCGGTTTTTGCACCGGTTTGGGATAAACCTCGGCATCCTTGAATTGGATAAAGTCACCCTTGTATGACGCTAATGGCTGCGTCCACACCGCTTTCATCGCTTCTATATACTCATCGGTGCGGTCGCCGCGCCGATCGTAAGGCACACCGAAGACGCCGAACTCGTCAGATTCACGAGTGGCTTTCGAGCCCAGACCGACGCCGACCAACAGACGACCCTTGGCCAGATGATCCAATGTCGAATACTGCTTTGCCGCGTAAATCGGATTGCGGCAGGGCATGACCAGGCATGCGACGCCAAGTGTAATCGTCTTGGTCTCCGCGGCCAGATAAGAGAGGATCGTGGTCGCTTCAAAAAAGTTTGCCTCCTGAGTGTCGGTCAATGCTTCGGCAGCGCCGGAGGAAATGTGATGGCGGTGCATCTCCGAGCTCCAGACCACGTGATCATGAACCCAGATGGCATCAAAGCCCAACTCTTCCGCGGTTTTGGTTGCTTTGACAATATTTTCCACGCTGGAAAGCGGGCCTGAGTTCGGCACCCGCACGCCGAAAGAAATTTTGTGCATGACTTGCTCCTACTTTCTACTCACGGCTTCTTTGTAAGGCAGTTCCGAAAGATCGAAGTGCCGCAATTAAATCCCTAATCTCAATATTGAAATCCTACACACACAAAGAAATCAAAATCGAATCGCTTTTTCGGAACTGCGGAGAATTATTTCGTAATCCCAATATCGAAATCGTAAACATACAGAAGAAATCAAATCGCTTTGCCGAAATGCGGAGTATTATTTCATAATCTGAACGTCGACGTTAAACAAACAGCAGGGAATCAAAATCAATTCGTGAAACTCAGCGGTCGTGTTTGGGACGTCTTGATCGTTGGAATTTGTTTCGATCTTCGGATTTCGAATTTCGGATTTCCAGTGCGGCCGTCAGATGTCTTACGGGATCGGCTACTCCTTCTCAGTGATCTCGACTTTGTTGTATTTCAGGTGACGGTTATACCAGTCGATGATGTTCGCGGCCACATCATCGAAGTAATCATTGTAAATACCGTAATGAGTGGTCTTTTTGTAAAGCACCAGTTTTTTCGGCTCGCGCGCTTTTTGGTACAAATCAAACGACTGCTGCTCTGGCGTCACCGCATCGCCTTCAACGGCGATGAACAATATGCCGCGCGGCGAAATCTTGTCGACTACATCGATGGGGCTGTATTCCAGAATGGCTTCGGCGCAGGCCAGCGGCATGGCGTCGGGAATTTTATCCGCGACATCTTTCTTTATATTCGTGGTTTGACGCTCGGGAGTTTGCACCATGATGCCTCCTTCCCGCGCGCTAACGATGGCGCCAGAGCCGGTGGTCACCCGCTTCTTGCGATCTTCTTCGATGCTCTTCAAGTAATCGATCCATTCATATTCGCGCCGCATCGAATGGAGCCAGTCACGCCCATTGCTGACCCCCAGGTAGCTGACGCAGCATTTGACCCGGCTGTCGAGGGCCGCGACATAGACGGCGTTGCCGCCGCCGGTGCCGCCGGAGCCGTAAGTGGCGATACGGTCAGGATCGATTTCAGGGCGTGTTTGCATAAAGGTGATGGCATTGCGAATGTCTTCGGCCTGCCATTTGGGCATTACCCAGCCGCGATCGTTACCTTCGCTGTCGCCCCAGCCGCGGTAATCGAAGCATAAGCAGGCATAGCCGGCCGCGCACAGCTTATCGAACATCATGATGTAGTGCTTGGCATCTTTGAGCCCGAGAAATCCGGGCCCCTGGACAATGCCGGCAAATGGTTTGCCTTTATCCGAATCCGGCAAATAGAGGACGCCCGCGAGCTTGTTGCCTTCACTGTAGAAATTGACCTTCTCTGTACGCATCTCAAACTCCTATAACAGCCAGTTGAAAAAGGCTCATCTGCTTCGTTGCGCTCGATCGCTTCGCTCCAACGTACCTGAGTACGTCTCCGCTCATCGATTTCCCGCACGCCTCGCAGCTAAACCTTTTTGAACGGCCTGAAAATATTTCAGACACCCAAACCCCGCACCCGAAACCTACGTTATGCCCGCACCTTGGGTAGAACTTCCTGGCCCAAATAATCGATCTGCTCGTACCAATCGGCGTAACGGAATCGCAGATCGAAAACGATATGATTCAAACCGGCTTCTTCGTATCGTTTAGTGTCACGGGCAATATCCGCCGGAGTTCCCGCCATGAGCAGCCCTTCGATATCCTCGACGGTGGAGAAGGTTCCGGATTTCGGTTTGACCCAGGTTTTTTTACTCGGGGAATTGCCCTCGTTGATTAGTCCCTTGGTGTTCACTTTGCTGAGAGCAACGTCGCGGTTCTTATCGATACTGGTAATCGGGATTGCGCCGGTGGTTACCATGGGGCGTCCCGCCAGCTTGCACTGCTCTTCGAGGTACTTGACCATTTTGTTAAAAGTAGCCGTGGGAATGCGTCCAGGCATCCAGCCGTCACAGTAATCCGCCGCGCGACGGCAGGAGGCCGGCGTGCCGCCACCGTACCAGATCGGAATATTTTTAGTCGGCGTCGGTCTGAGCTCAACGTCTTTGAACTCGTAATAGTCATCCTTGTACTCGGCGATCTTTTCACCGGCCCAGAAACGGCGGCATAAGAGCGCGTTGGCCTTGGCGATGTTGGCGCGATCCTGCAACGTAACTTTCTTATAACCCGCCGCCTCGAATTCGTGAGGAAAAGTGCCGAGGCCAAGGCCCATGATAATATTGCTGTCGCACAGTGTGCTCAGGCCGGCGACGGCCTGCGCCAAATGAATCGGATGCCGGTGCGAGATCATCGTGCCGGTGCCGAGAATGAGTTTCTTGCACACCGACGCGATCGCCGCCAGTATCAACAGCCCCTCGATATGGGTGTTATCGTTTCCCTCCATGCCGTGCGGTTCAAAAACCAGGTGGTCTCTGACCCAAACCGAGTCGAAGCCATACTTTTCCGCTTTCTTCGAGCCCTCGATACAGCTTTCCGCCGACGCATATTCGCCGAAATGAGGTAAAAGCAATCCGAACTTGAGTTTTGTCGCCATGTCTCTTCTCCTTCTGTCGCTTCGTCGTTAAAAAAAATGACTTAGCATATTAATCGCGGCATTGTCTATGACGCGGCGGACGGTTTAAACCGGGCGAAAGAGGTTGAGTCGTTTACTTAAAAATCTGCTCGATGAAACCGCTCTTTTCTAATTCCCTGACAACGCTGTCATCAATCAGATCTTCAATCTTTAGCGTGGCCCCCGGTCTGCGACTCAGCGCTTCGTCGATCTGAACTTGCGTGCCTTCGCGCGTTACCAAGGGAACACGATCATGCAACTTGACCATGGCATTGTAGGAAGCTTCCAAGAACTGAGGATTATACTGCCGCGCATACTTGCCGATTAACTTCTTGCTTTCTTCCTTTCGGGTTTTTAGAAAATGCGTCGCCTCAATCAGCGCCATCGTAATTCGTCTAACCGTATCACGTCGGGTCACCAGAAATTTCTTG
>DASUVS010000415.1:0-6099 GCA_036378835.1 Binatia bacterium
AACGGCCGCAAAAAAAGACCGTTGCGGGTTCACCCATCATCAGCGGTTGATCCTCTGCTATGACTCACTGTCCCATACTACTGATCGGTACCAGCTGCGTCTAATGATCAGGTGCATCTTAGAGCGCGATCCGGATTATGGCGACGAGCGCAACCGTGATTTTCACGGACATCTGCGCAGGGAAAACCTGGCGAATTTTTCTAACCTGCTGGCTTTTGATATGATACAAAGCGGTGGGTTGCCCGACAGGTTAGGCTTGTTAGTCTAATTGGCAGTGGTTTATGTATAACGAATATTTCGGCTTCAGCGAGGCCCCATTTAGCCTGACACCGGATCCTCGGTTCAGTTATACCAACGCGCTTTATCAGGAAGCGTTCGCTACTTTGCGCTACGGCATTGAGGCGCGCAAGGGTTTTATCGTCATTACAGGCGAAGCGGGCACGGGCAAAACGACGCTTCTGAGACGTTTAATGCAGAGCTTTGGCCGGCACGTGCAAACCGCCTATATCTATAACCCGCATGTGACTCTCACAGAGCTGTTGCGTCTGATTCTGAGCGATCTCGGTTTGGCGAACCGCACGGATGACCGCTTGGCGATGATTGCGCAGTTGAATGAATACCTGATCAAGCAGCTGAAAGAGCGTAATATTGTTACTCTTTTGGTCGACGAAGCCCAAGAGCTCAGCGTTGAGATGCTCGAGGAAGTTAGATTGCTCTCGAATCTCGAGACCGACACGCAGAAGCTGCTGCAAATTGTTTTGATGGGGCAGCCTGAGCTCGAGCGCAAGCTTGACGAGCCGGAGCTGCGGCAGTTGAAACAGCGGGTTGCGCTACGTTGCCGGCTCGATCCTCTTCCCAGTAATGAAGTCGGTGAGTACATTTCAGCCAGACTCAAAGCAGTTGGATACTCGCGGAGAGACCTGTTCCACGCTTCAGCTGTGGAGAAAATCGCCGGCCATTCGAGAGGTATCCCCCGCATCATAAACATCATCTGCGATAATGCTCTACTGATCGCTTTCGCGGCCTCCAAAAAATCTGTATCTGCGGCGACCATCGATGAGGTCGCCCGCGACTTGCGTCTCAACCAGCAATCTGCCACTCCGGAGATCACGCCCGCGCCGCCTGTGCAAAAAGGTTCAATTGAAAATCTAGAAGGATTTCGTTCCACACGCGCCTCAAGCCGTTCCGGCGCGCGCACGCCAGCCTCGCCGGAATCCGAGTTTTTCATGATCGGTCTTGAGGAAAAACCCGCCAATCTTCGAGGCGAAAAAAAACTGGCTGGATATGGAACCGGGGTCTTTTCGCTGGGCATCGTTCTAGGACTTGCCGCCATGTTGTTCTATTCCCAACAGATGTGGGGCGGTTTAGCGGCCCTGACTGAGAGCTGGAATGGGTTCAACGCTCCCAAAACAAGCGATTCTATGCCGGCGCAGCCGACGGTTCCTGACGGTAGATCAACATCCGATCTAGGGAACGAGAAGAGGGTTCTTGAGTCTGCGCCGCCGGATTTTTCCGGAATGGAGCAGCAAACGTTGACTGAGAGTCCTAGCCCTAACATAACCGAGCAGTCGCAGGAGCAATCCCTCCAACCCGCCGCTCCGGTTGAACAACCGCGGAGCGCGACAACAGGTCGAAGGGCGCCGGATGCTGCGCGGGGCGAGAGAAGAACTCCTCTCCCAGCCACGCCATCTCCGGCTGCGTTGCCGCGCAACGAGACGGTTACAGACCGCGAGTTGGAGATGCAGGTTGAGAAGGCGATCGACAATCGCGCTTTGAGAGGGATCGGCGTGTCGGTAAAGGACGGCACGGTATATCTCAGGGGGCGTGTCCCTACAACGCGCCAGAGACTTGCGGCGCAGCGCGCAGCGCAAAGCGTCGACGGCGTTAAATCTATCGAGAATCAGATCGGGCTCGACACCGGGCTGGATTAAGCCGCGTTGCTGTGCCGTCTACGGAGCATCGAGCTAAAGAGTTCGACGGGCAGCCAACGATGTGATCTAGCGTGATCCGATTACAGAACCGATTTTCATGGGAAGCCCAAAGGCGCAACGCGATAGTAGATAGTTGTGGAAATCCTCATCGTGGGCGAATTTAAACCGAGCGGCGCCGCTCTGCGCCCAAATTTCTTTGGCCGGAACTTCGCATTGATTGCAGGCTCTGCCCTGAATGCAGTCTTTGGCAGGTGATCCGGTCGTGACGATCGCCACTCGTCCAAGTCTGGGATCCAAGCCACGCGCATCGGCGCGAACCATTACGCCTGAACCGGTATAACGAATAGCCGGAAATTGGCGTAAATTTTTATCTGGATTGAGATCCACGGGCGCTTCCGAAAACACGCCACCGTTGACTTCATGCGTGTGCGCGTCGAACTCCACTTCTTCGCCGGTGGGCAGGGTTACAATGTCGCGATCGCCTATCGTGACCACAGCCGGTAGATAGTTCCTGGGGAAAAACAGCATGACGCTGTTCATCAGCTCGCTAAGTCTAAACTGCTTATCACGGGAAGCGACCCAGTCACTAACCGATAGATGCATATCTTGCCGGGCACGATCATCGAAGCGGAATTGAAAATCCCTGGTGTAGAGTTGATTCTTGCTGATATCGCGACGCTGGGGAAGTATTGAATTGCCGCCGTTATTGGAGAACTCAAAGCCGACAATTTGCCGTTGACGGTTGTTGCGATACTGCCAGCCTGAGTTCGCGTCCGTATGAATCGCTCGTTTTGTCAGAACCGTGTCGTATTGGATCGCCGGCCCCACGCTTTCTTTGTCGGGGGCGCTGAGAACCGACTCAGGCAAAACTCTTTGTGGAGGTGCCGGCGTGATCCGTGGAATTCCAAGCGCTGCGATAGCCGGTTCCGGTCCAGATTCGTCAGACGTCTCGAGAGTTCCCGTCTGTGGCGCTTGCTCGGCGGCGGGCGGCGCTGGAGGCACTGCACCGGTTCGACAACCCACAAAAACCGTGAGCAGCAAAAGCAAAACTATGATCGAATGAGGTTTTGCCGGCATGGTCCGCTTCCCAAGATCTCCAAGAGGCTCTGAGACCAAGAGGCTCTGAGACCAAATAGACTGCGATCCCAGATCCATCGCACTTTCACCGGGCTATTTTAACCCAGGCCCGTGCTGGTGCCAAGGTCGTTCAAGCTAACGGTGTCTCGGCTCGCGGCCAGCGCCGGGGAAAACTGCATTCTATGCGCTAGGGAATAACTAATTCATCACGCGATAGGGCCGGACCTGCCGAGCCAGGCTGGCAGCGGTGATGACGTAGAGAGGAGTGATATCAAGTCCGGCGCTTTTTAGGGACTGCGCTATCCAGGTATTGCACGTTCTCAGAATGCTGAATCTGCCGGTTGCCGGATAAAACCGGCCAGTCGCAACCAGTCCGGGCTGTGACGGGGCCGGAACCGACGGATCCGTTCTAGAGAAGCTCGCGGATAAGAATGCGCTCAGCCTTAGGAAGGCTTCTCGCGAGAGAGCGAGTTCTATGATCTCACCGTCGGTAACGTAATCTGTCACCGCGCCCTTAAAGCCGACCACATGAAGTACGCTCCCGCGCGACCAGAATGCCGCCCTAAGCGCCAATCCAACACTTTCCTCTATCGCCGGGAAGTAATCTCGATCTCCCCAACCTATTTCGAGATACTCTGCTTCGGGAAAGTCATCCCGTTCCGGAAGGAGGCCGTGGATCAGATCGGCCTTTCGCACGACTAGCGCGGTATGCCAATTGTTGTGTACGACATAGACTCTTTTGGCGTTTTCTCCGGGCACGTGAGAAGCTACTTGCATGATCGGCATTGAACAGGCAGTCAGTAACTGGAGTAAAGCAGCAAACAAAACAAATTTCATCCAGAGCAACGATTTTACCGTGACATATTACTGATTGGGGCGAAATCAGCATGAGCCGCGTTGCGTCTAAAGGATCGAGGCGGAGCTACGGTTTGCATAGGTTTTTAATATCCATTACTGTCGGATTCAGCAGGCTGCTCAAAGTGATTTACCGGCCAAATTGCGCTGATTAACGCAAGCTGATCGTTGTCGAAACCACTCTTAGCGATGACTCGTATAGATTTCTTTGACCTGCCTGTCACGGCGCTTTCAAAGCGCTGATCCCTAGTTTCCAAGTCACGGAGCTGCGATTTGAATTTGAAGAACACCTCTGCCCCGGAGGATTCGGCGGCGCCCAACAAGGTTGCCTTTGCCGCGCTTCATCACAGGGATTTTCGGGCTTACTTTATCGGCACCATGCTGGCGATGATGGCCGATAATATCGAGCATGTCATCAGTTACTGGCTGCTGTATCAGAAATTTCAGTCGCCGACCTTGGCCGGTTTCGCCGTGCTGGTTCACTGGACTCCGTTTCTCTTGTTCTCGGTTTATTTTGGCGCGCTGGCGGATCGCTATGATTGCCGCAAAGTGATTCAGCTGGCGCAGCTCATGTATATGAGCGTGTCGGCCGGATGGGCGTTTCTGTTCTGGACCGATACCATCGAGGTTTGGCATGCCTGCGTGCTGCTGACTATCCATGGTATGGCCGGCGTGCTCTGGGGGCCCGGCAGTCAGCTATTGATCCACGACATCGTCGGCACCGAGCACTTACAGAGCGCCGTGCGCCTCAATGCCACCAGCCGTCAATTGGGGGTGCTTTTCGGCCCCGCCATCGGCGGCGCCTTGATGCTGCTGCTTGGACCTCCGGCGGGGCTGTTCGTTAACGCCCTTATCTATTTGCCGTTGACGATCTGGTTGTGGACCGTGCCTTACACCGGCCATTCTCGACAAGCTGCGGCGCTGCCGCGGCGCAGTGTCGGTTGGCGTGACGCTCTCGATACCTTGCGCGAAGTATCGGGCAACCGGCCAATCATCACGATGGTCGCTCTCGGCGGTTGTGCATCGTTTTTCGTCGGCAGCGCATTTCAAGCGCAGATGCCGGAATTCGCCCATGACCTGGGCACGGACAAAGCAGACTTCGCGTACAGCGCCTTACTGGCGGCCAATGCCGCGGGCGCCGTTGTCGGCGGATTTTTGCTGGAAGGAAAAGGATGGCTGCCGCCCCGGGTCAAAACCGCGATCGTCTGCGCTATTCTCTGGTGTCTCGTCATCACCGCGTTTGCGCTTTCGTATAATTACAATCTGTCGCTGATGCTGTTGTTTTTCGCCGGGCTCCTCAATCTCGCCTTCTACTCCATGGCTCAAACTATCGTGCAACTGCTCGCGCCGAACCACCTCCGTGGCCGCGTCATCGGTTTGTTTTCGATGGCCAGTATGGGCTTGCGCGCGTTTAGCGGTGTGACAGTGGGTGTGGTCGGTGGTTTGATCGGCGTTCATTGGTCGCTGGCGTTGAGCGCGATGGCGTTGTTCGCGGTGACGTTAGGGCTGTTTGCCTTTTTCATGCCCGGCAAGCACCAGGGCGAGTTTGGCTGAAGGTTGACGGAGTGATGCTCGTTCCGCGAACTCGGTGCGGTGATCAGGACTAAACTGAATGTGAAGCAAATCAGTCTTCGGAGTTCCTTTTAGGTGAGAGGTCAGCAGAAATCTCCGATATCAGCCGAGCTGAATAAGAAAGTCGCATTTGCGGCGCTGCATCATCGCGACTACCGGCGATATTTTCTCGTTAACCTGTTCTCGACCATGGGTGACAACATCGAGCACGTGATCAGTTACTGGCTGCTGTTTCAAAAATTTCATTCGCCGGTTCTCGGCGGGTTCGCCGTAATCAGTCACTGGACACCATTTCTTTTTTTCGCGGTTTACTTCGGCGCGCTGGCAGACCGCCATGATTGTCGGAAAGTCATTCAAGCATCTCAGTTCCTCTATGCGACGGTGTCGCTGACTTGGGCGATCTTGTTTCTCACCGACACCATCGAGATCTGGCACGCCTGTGTGTTGCTGGTGATCCACGGCATGGCTGGAGTGCTGGGCGGGCCGAGCAGCCAGTTAATTATTCATGACATCGTCGGTCGCGAGTACCTGCAGAGCGCGGTTAGACTCAATTCCACCGCGCGTCAACTGGGCATTCTCTTCGGCCCCGCGGTGGGCGGCGCAACCATGTTGCTGTTCGGCGCGCCGGCAGGACTATTCATCAACACGTTGATGTTCCTGCCGA
>DASUVS010000416.1:0-9988 GCA_036378835.1 Binatia bacterium
CCCGGGAGTGGATAGATTTCATTGAGAAGAACCCAATTCTTCCAGGACGAGAGACTACGGCAGGCCGGGTGGCGCTCGAACACAGAGTTGTTCACATTCACGATACCCTCGCGGACCCCGATTATTTTCGTGAAGCTCACAGACTCGGCGGTCAGCGGACTGTTCTAGGAGTGCCCATGCTTAGGGAGGGCACTCTCATTGGAGTGATTATAATCCGCAGGACCCAGGTCCAGCCTTTTACTGATAAGCAAATTGAACTGGTGACGACTTTCGCTGACCAAGCAGTAATCGCAATCGAGAACGTGCGCTTGCTCCAAGAGCTCCAAAACCGCAACCAAGCCCTCACCGAAGCTCTCGATCAGCAGACCGCGACCAGCGAAATACTCGGCGTTATTGCCAGCTCGCCGACGGATATTCAGCCGGTGCTCGATGTGGTCGCCGAGAGTGCCGCGCGCCTATGCGAGGCAAGCGACGCTCTGATTATCCGTGCCGAAGGCGAAAACCTAAAAGCAGCAGCGCACTACGGTCCGGTGCCGTCCCTGATGGATTGGTGCTATCCACTGAGTCGTGGATTTCCAGGCGGACGGGCTGTCATCGACCAGCAGCCGATTCATGTCCATGATATCGCAGCTGCAATCGAAACCGAGTTCCCAGAGGTTCCCTTCGTCCATCAGCACTCGGGTGCTCGGACAATCCTGGCCACCCCTTTATTGAGGGAAGGTCTTGGGATCGGAGCTATTGTGATCCGACGGCAAGAGATCCGTCCGTTCTCTGAAAAGCAGATTGCGCTATTGAAGACCTTTGCTGATCAAGCGGTTATCGCAATTGAGAACGTCCGCCTGTTTAAGGAGCTCGGCGAACGCAACGCGGACTTGCGCGAGGCGCTGGAGCATCAGACGGCGACTGCCGAAGTGCTCGGCATCATCAGCCGCTCGCCGACGGACATCCAGCCGGTGCTCGATGCCATCGTCGAGAGCGCGGCGCGGGTTTGTGGAATAGATAACCTGGGGCTACGACTCCGTGAGGGGAACAATCTGGTTTCGCGGGCTCAATTCGGTCCCGTTCCGCCCGGGCGCGTCGAGGTAAGTGTTGATGAGCCAGCACCGCGCTGGGTACGAGAGCACGGGACGCTTCACGTCCCCGACGTCAGCAAGCAGAACGATGTCCAGATCACAAATTCCAGTGGCTCGCGCAGTTATTTATTCGTTCCCCTTCGCCAAAAAGGCGAATTTATTGGAGCACTGAGTGCACGCCGCAAAGAGGTGCGCCCCTTCACGCCGGCGCAGATCAAACTGCTCGAAACGTTCGCAGACCAGGCGGTCATTGCAATTGAGAACGTGCGTCTTTTCCAAGAACTCAAGGAGTCACTCGAGCAGCAGACTGCGACGAGCGAGATTCTTGGCGTAATCGCCAGCTCGCCGACGGATGTGCAGCCGGTGCTGGACACCATCGCGGAAAGCGCCGCCCGGCTGTGCAGTGCGGACGATTCGTCGATTCGAATTGTGGAAGGCGACATTCTGCGTCTGATGACGCATAAAGGATCGATCCCGTTTTTTATGACGCGGGAACTGCCGATTACCCGCGGTTCGGTAGCGGGCCGGGCGGTCGTGGACGACGAACTGATCCACATTGAGGACTTGACGCTCAGGGGAACCGAGTTCCCTGATGTGCAGGTTGCCTTGGACCGGGAGGGTGTTCGAACCATACTGGTCGCTCCGTTGGAGAGAGAAGGGCGGGCGATCGGCGTTATTCTGATCCGGCGCACCGAAGTCCGCCCATTTTCTGAGAAGCAAATCGCTCTGCTGAAGACCTTCGCGGATCAGGCCGTCATCGCCATCGAAAACGTGCGGTTGTTTAAGGAACTGCAAGCACGAAATCGAGATCTAACTGAGGCACTGGAGCAGCAGACGGCGACCAGCGAAGTTTTGAAAGTCATAAGCCGCTCCACTTTTGATCTTGAGCCTGTACTGCAGACTTTGCTCGAGAACGCGACTCGCTTGTGCGGCGCCGCTCACGGTTCCATGCATCGGGTCGAGGGTGATGTCATTCCGGTCATGGCGACATATGGGCAATCACAGGAGCTGCAAGAATTTCTCAAAGAACATCCTGCGCGGATCGGAAAAAAATCCGTCGTTGGTAGAGTGGTAATGCAGCGCCAAGCCGTCCACATTCCTGATCTCAGGGCCGATCCAGAGTACGACTATGCTGCTAAATTCTTTGAACCGAGATCCGTCCTGGGAGTGCCCCTGCTTAGAGAAGGGCTGCCGATCGGAGTGATTATCATCTTTCGGACCGAAGTCGATCCGTTTACTGAAAAGCAAATCGATCTAGTCACAACTTTCGCGGATCAAGCGGTGATCGCCATTGAGAACGTCCGTCTACTTCAGGAACTCCAATCGCGGAACCGTGAACTGACTGAAGCTCTGGAGCAGCAGACCGCGACCAGCGATGTTTTGAATGTAATCGCGCATTCGCCGATCGCGCTCGAACGGGTTTACGAAGCGATTGTCGCCAACACGACGCGCTTGTGTGAGGCCAATATCGCCTCTCTTTTCTTGTATGACGGCGAAGTCCTTAGTACGGCGGCGAGCCACGGGACGACGCAGGAGTTTGCCGAGCATCTCGAACACAGCCGACCACGCCCAAGCCGCGAGACCACGACTCGGCTGGCTGCTTTAGAGCACAGAACAGTTCATGTCAGTGATCTGTTGTCCGATCGAGCCTTTTCTCCGCAACCGCGTCAGCTTTACGAAAAGGAAAATGTCCGCACGGTCTTGTCCGTGCCGATGCTTCGCGAGGATAAACTCATCGGGGTGATCACGACGTGGCGCCGGGAAGTGCGCCCGTTCAGCGATAAACAGATTGCGCTCGTCAAAACCTTTGCCGACCAGGCTGTGATCGCCGTCGAGAACGTGCGCCTTTTCCAAGAGATCCAGGAGCGCACCCGTGAGCTTCAACTTTCTCTGGAGGAGGTGGGCGCTCTCAGTGAAGTAAGCCGGGCGGTCAGCTCGTCTCTGAACCTTCACGAGGTGTTGAGTAGGGTTGCCGGCCATGCGGTAAATCTCTCCAAATCGGATGGCTGCGGGATCTTTGAGTTCAATCCGGTACGCCATGCGTTTGACGTGGTGGCGAGCCACAACTTGAGCCGAGAGTTTCTGGAGTCTGTTCAAACAACGACGATCGATCTTGGGAACACAACCATTGGTCAAGCCGCCGACCGCGCGCAGCCGATACAAGTTCCCGACATGACGAATGCATATGGCCATCCGTTTCGGGATTTCACTCTGAAGGCGGGCTTTCTCTCCGTGCTCACGGTTCCCATGAGAGGCAACGGAGTAACCCGCGGTATTGTCCTGCTGCGCCGCTCGCCGGGCTCGTTCGATGATCGCGTAGTTAACCTCCTTACGGCGCTGGCCAGCCAGTCTAAAGTGGCCATCGAAAATGCGCGGTTATTCAGCGAGATCGAGGACAAGGGCCGGCAGATCGAAGCCGCAAATCGCCACAAGTCGGAGTTTCTCGCCAATATGTCGCACGAGCTGCGCACGCCGCTCAACGCGATCATCGGCTTCTCGGAAGTTTTGCTGGATCCCGCGCTCCGGGTTAGCGAGGAAGAACGGATGCAGTTCCTGACGGATGTCTTGGGCAGCGGGAAGCATCTCCTCGGACTGATTAATGAAGTTCTCGACCTCGCGAAGATCGAAGCCGGAAAGATGGAATTGCAGATCGACAGGGCACTGATGCAGGATGTCGTGGAAGCTGTTGCCAATACGATGCGGTCCCTGGCAACGAAGAAAGGGATCCAGCTCCGCATTCACAGTGACGAGCGCTTGGCTCCGTTCTCGATGGATGGGGCACGTGTTAAGCAGGTGCTGTTGAACCTCGTCGGTAATGCAATCAAGTTCACTCCCGAAGGGGGAAAGGTCTGGATCCGGACAGGTGGGAAGAACGGCTTCGTGTGCGTAGAGGTGGGTGATAACGGGCCAGGGATCGCAGCGGAAGATCAAGAAAGAATCTTCCTGGAATTTCAACAGGCCGGCAGCGACGCTGGAAAACCGCAGGGCACCGGCCTAGGGCTGGCACTGGCGAAGAAGTTCGTCGAGATGCACGGCGGAACAATTTGGCTGGAGAGCGAGGTTGGAAAGGGCAGCCGGTTTTTCTTTACGCTACCAACCAATTGATTTTGCGATTTTCGATTTTGGATTGGGAAGGCAGAAAGCTTATCTCCCGCAAAGGCGCGAAGGCGCTAAGTTTCGGAAGATTTGTTAATGGGTTGTTTGTTTAAATCTCTTTATACTTGGCGTCTTTGCGCCTTCGCGGGAAAAAAATCTTATGAATGAAAAGAAAATTTTGCTGGTCGAAGACAACCCCGTAAATCGGCGGCTGGCCGGATTTCTGCTGCGGTCCCAGGGCTACGAGGTTGTTGAAGCAACCAATGCAGCCGAGGCGTTGCAGATTCTCGCCAAGGACCCACCCGATTTGATCGTGATGGACATTCAACTCCCTGAGATGGATGGCCTCGAAGCCACCACCAAGCTTAAAGCCGAACCGGCAACGGCGAAGATACCAGTGATTGCGGTTACCTCCTACGCCATGGCGGGAGATCGGGAGAGGGCGATCGCCGCCGGTTGCAGTGGATACGTTACCAAGCCTATCGACAAAACCGTATTTCTCGCAGAGATCAGTCGTCATTTGAAATAAGAGGACCAGGTGTGGATTCCGCTACGCTAACTCCGGCTGGAGCGCGAGTGCTGATCGTCGACGATGATGGAGCCTCTCGTCGGCTCTTGCGCGTGCGACTGGAGGCGATGGAATGCACGGTTGCAGCGGTCGCGGATGGCCCTGAAGCCCTCGCAGAGATTAGGAAACACGAGCCGGAACTGATGCTCCTGGATCTCCAGATGCCTAAAATGGGGGGTATTGAGGTCCTTAAGGAGTTGGCCAAGCAAGGAGCGAAGTTTCCGGTAGTTGTGATCAGCGCACACGGTTCCATCGAAAGTGCCGTCGACGCGATGAAACAGGGAGCCTATGACTTCATTACCAAGCCGATCGACGCCAAACATTTTGAGATCGTCGTGCGCAAAGCCTTGGAAAGGGAGGGCTTAAAGCGCGGCTTGGAGCTACTCACGGAAGAAACCGATAGCCGCCACCGTCTTATCGTCGGGCAGAGCAAAAGAATGGCGGAAGCCATTGAGACTGCGCGCAAGGCTGCTGACAGCAAGGCCACAGTGTTGCTCCTGGGGGAAAGTGGCACCGGCAAGGAAATATTTGCACGCGCGATTCACAATTGGAGCGATAGAAAGAGTCAGCCGTTTGTGGTGATCAACTGTGTAGGCTTGTCGAAGGAACTCTTGGAAAGCGAGCTGTTCGGGCACGAGAAGGGAGCGTTTACAGGGGCCGACCAACAGAAAAAAGGCAAGATGGAACTCGCAAACGGCGGGACGGTGTTCCTCGACGAAATCGGAGATATGTCCCAGGAGCTTCAAACCAAGTTATTGCGATTTCTTCAGGAGCGCGAATTCGATCGCGTCGGCGGCGTCAGACCGATTCACGTTGACGTTAGAATCATCTGTGCGACCAATCGCGATTTGGAGACTGAAGTCAAAGACGGCCGCTTCCGCCAAGATCTTTACCATCGTATTAACGTCATCCCGATCACACTTCCGCCGTTGAGAGAAAGAGTGGAAGACATCCCGGTTTTGGCTCATCACTTTGTGGAATATTACGCCAAAGAGGCAAAAAAGAACTTCACAGAGATTGTCGCCGATGCCCTGAAGCAGCTCTGTGCCTATGATTGGCCCGGCAACGTCCGCGAGCTGGGCAACGCCATCGAAAGGGCTATCGTTCTGGGCCATGGCCCGTACGTGACGGTACAGGACTTGCCATCGAGAGTTGCTGCGTCAGTAGTGCGGCCGACAATCGATGGTCGATCCTACCGTGACGCCATGGAAGATTACCGGAAAGAACTAATTCTCGTAGCCCTAGAGCGCTGCCGCGGTAATCGGGCCGCCGCGGCGCGACTCCTTGGACTGCACGAGAAATATTTCCTAAGGCTTCTTAAGTCGCTGGCTATCAGCGTCTAACCGTCTACCAAGCAAATCTCGGTCAATCCGTCTTTAACTGCCTGCAGACGATAAATTAGTAACCTAAGCACTACGGCGAAGTAATCAATCGGTTACCCTTCGCATTCCATCCGCTCGCCACGATCCGAAAATCTTCGAAGAAAATAGCTCGGTAATATACCATCTTGCCTGACCGAACACTTCATCGTTGGATTGGCACAAGCGTTGCCATCTCAGATGATCGAAGGAGGGCAGGACAATGGCAATAAAAATACTAGTTCCATTAAGAAAACATGACCGGCTCGACGAGATTGTGCCCTACATCGAGGAGGTGGCTGAGCCGGGCGCGAGTATCGTGTTTCTCATCCGTCATCCGGTGAGCGGCTTCAAATGGCTGCAGGCGTACGCTGCGATATCGCAATGTGGGATCGAGACCGCGCTCGCCATCAGAAGAATGGCTGAGAGTTATTCGACGCGCACGCGTATGCAATTAGCAGGTCAGAAAGTTTTCTCTGCTTGCGAAGCTTTGCACAGACTGGGTGTGACAGTCACCGTGGATATTTATGCGAGCAGCCTCAGCAAAGCGTTATCCAATTATGCGAGTCATGAGAATGTGCAATTTGTTGTCATGCAGCCCGGAATTGGACAGCGAATCGCGCGCTATCTGCAAGGCGTAATTTCGATTCAAAGCATATTCCGGCATCCGTTTTCGTTATCGATATTCATTCGTCCGAGTGCGTAAGGGTCTCTTATTTTAGAGTCGGACAAAGCGCGAAAGGGGCTTTCGATGTTATCAAAAGAAGAAAACGAAATGCTTTGCCGAACAGCTCCGGGCACACCGATGGGCGAGCTCTTCCGGCGGTTCTGGTTGCCTGTCGCGCTCTCCCGCGAGCTGCCAAAGCCCGACTGCGCACCGGTGCGGCTCCGCATCCTCTATGAGGACTTAATCGCTTTCCGCGACACGAATGGAAAAGTGGGGCTCCTGGCGCGGTACTGTCCGCACCGAGGCGCGTCGCTGTTTTTTGGTCGTAACGAAGGTGGCGGGCTGCGCTGCGTCTATCACGGCTGGAAATTCGATGTGACCGGCGCGTGTGTCGACATGCCGAATGAGCCGGCAGAGTGCAGCTTCAAACATAAGATCCATCAGATAGCGTATCCCACCTGCGAGGCCGGCGGCGTGATCTGGGCTTACATGGGTCCTCAAGCGAGCAAGCCGGAGATGCCGCGACTGGAGTGGACGCTGGTGCCACAGAGTCACGTTTACGCGCACAAGCGCTTTCAACATTGCAATTATCTCCAGAACCTTGAGGGTGAGGTGGATTCCAGCCACGTCTCTTTTCTACACCGGGAGTTCCGGCCGGAAAAGTTCAACGCAGCCATCGCCGGCCAAACGCTGCTCGCCACGGGGAAGGATTCGGCTCCGAAATTTCTAGTCGAGGACACGGAATACGGCTTGGCGATTGGCGCTCGGCGCAACTGGGATGGCGAGCAGTACTACTGGCGACTCACTCAGTTTCTCATGCCCTCGTTCACACTGATCCCGAGCGAAGCGGGCTCGCCGATCAATTTCACTGCTGCCGTACCAGTGGATGAGACAACCATGGTTGGTTTCACCGTCACGTGGCTTCCTGATCGGGCTCTAAATCAGGACGATATCCGCACCATCGAGACGTGGACGGGGGCTTACGCGGAAGTCGATCCAGATACTTTCGAGCCGGTTGCCAACCGGCAAAATCATTATCTTCTAAATCGTGAGAAGCAGCGCAACGAAAACTTCACCGGCATGCGCGGTATTCGTGAAGAAGACATCGCCATTCAGGAAGATCAGTACGGACCGATTGCAGACCGCACCAAAGAGCATCTCGGCTCAAGTGACGCTGGCATTATCGCCCTACGAAGGCGGTTGCTGAAGTCGGTGCGAGATCTGCAAGCTGGGCGGGAGCCGCCGGAGCTCCACTGCGGCGCGACCTATCGTGTACACCCGACCGCGAGTCTCGCGCCTCGTGCAATTTCGTTCGAGGAGGTGACTCGCTCCGCCATACCAGCGGTTTAGGTACTTCTGAAGAGTGCGTTACGACAAGAGCAAGTAGTTCCAATTGCTCCTTGACGGCAGCGGTTCAACTAAACTAAAGATAGGCGGATTGCTAGAACGGAATTTCAGAATGGCCGTTCCCGGTCGCGTCTGTATGCAGCATCTCAACCCGGACTGGGATTTCCAGCCGGGTTTTGTTTTTCCACAATGAATAGGAAGCCCTCAAAGAAAAGGCCTGTGAAACAACGTACGGCGCCTTCAGGAGATTCTACCTCCACACTCAAAAAGACGATCGCCGCGCAGGCGCAAGAAATTCGCGAGCGAGCGGAGCAGCAGGCTGCCACTAGCGCGATCCTGCGTACGATCGCGCGTGCGCCGGCAGACCTTCAAGCAGTGTTCGACGGAATTGCTGAGCACGCTGCCAAGCTATGTGATGCGGCCGATGCGTTAGTGTGGCGGGTCAACGGCACTGCTCGATATCTTGCGGCTCACTTTGGATCGGTTCCCACCTCTGGAGATATTGGTACCGAGGAATATGAGTTAGCTAGGACCGGACCTCCTGGCCGGGCGATACTAGACCGTGAGACGGTTCACGTTCATGATCTTCGCGCCTCGTCTGCGGATTTTCCCGGCGCCAAGACGCGAGGAGTAGCTTTTGGGATTAGGACCACACTTGTAACACCGTTGCTGCGCGACGGTATGGCTGTCGGCGCTTTGCAGATTCGCCGTAAGGAAGTGCGTCCGTTCACGGATGCTCAAATCAAACTGCTGGAGACTTTTGCCGATCAGGCGGTAATCGCCATCGAGAACGCCCGGCTGATCCATGAGCAGCAGGCGAGTAATCGTGAGTTAACCGAGGCCCTTCAGCAGCAGACCGCGACCAGCGAAATTCTGCGGGTGATCGCCAGCTCGCCGACGGATATCCAGCCGGTGTTGGATGCTGTGGCGGAGAGCGCCGCCAGGCTGTGTGAATCCTATGACGCGCAAATCTTTCGTCTGGAGAATGAGGTCGTGCACCGGGTGGCTTCATACGGTCCCTTGCTGATCGCAATGGAGCATACGCCTTTAAACCGCCAATCTCCCGCCGGCCGGGCGATGGTTGACCGGCAAGCAATTCACGTCCATGACCTCGCGGCAGAAATTGATTCTGAATATCCGGAAATTAGGGGCTACCAACAACAGATTGGTCATCGCACAACGCTTGCAGCTCCGCTCTTACGCGAAGGCGTGCCGATCGGGGCGATTCTCATACGTCGGTTGGAAGTCCGGCCTTTCACCGAAAAACAAATAGCCCTTCTCAAAACCTTCGCCGACCAGGCGGTGATCGCGATCGAGAATGTGCGCTTATTCCAAGAGCTCGGGCAACGCAACGCGGAATTGCGTGAGGCGCTGGAGCATCAGACGGCCACCTCCGAGGTGCTCGGCATCATCAGCCGCTCGCCCACGGACGTGCAGCCGGTGCTCGATGCCATCGTCGAGAGCGCCGCCAGGCTGTGTGAATCCTATGACGTGCAAATCTTTCGTCTGGAGAATGAGGTCGTGCACCGGGTGGCTTCATACGGTCCCTTGCTGATCGCGATGGAGCGTACGCCTTTGAATCGCCAATCTCCGGCGGGCCGGGCAATGATTGACCGGCGACCGGTTCATGTCCATGACCTAGCAGCAGAGATCAATTCTGAATATCCGGAGATCAAGGGTTACCAAGAGCAGATTGGCCATCGCACAAACCTTGCAGCTCCCCTCTTGCGCGAAGGCGCGCCGATCGGGGCGATTCTCATACGTCGGTTGGAAGTCCGGCCTTTCACCGAAAAACAAATAGCCCTTCTCAAAACCTTCGCCGACCAGGCGGTGATCGCGATCGAGAATGTGCGCTTATTCCAAGAGCTCGGGCAACGCA
>DASUVS010000417.1:0-7194 GCA_036378835.1 Binatia bacterium
AGGGGAGTAAAGCGTGACTCAGGCGAAGAGAAGTAGAACAGAAACCCTCCCATATTTTGTAGCTGACCGGATTATAAAGGCGCTATAAGTTGTATGTCAAGAAAAAAATACCATTTTAGAAAACATTTTTTGAATTTTTTATTTCTCCGGCAACGAAAATCCAGATCTGAATATAGATTGCCGCTGCTGGATTATTTCTTGTGAAAAACAAAGAGAGCGTTTTATTCAGCGGTCCGCACGTGAGATGCCGGTTTCGGAGGCACAAACTTTGGCACACTTTCTTACTGGACAGCCAATCGTGCTAGCACTCACGTCCACGGCTGGTAATCATCAAGGCAATCACGCATGAGCGAATTAACCGAACGTGAGTTTACCCGAGGTTCGCAAGCTGGCGATGGTGTCCAGAGCCATTAAACTCTTGGTGAAAGCTTGAACAATCAGGAATGAAAAAATCTAACCGAGCTGCAAAGCTTTGATCAACTTTAGTAAATGAGTTCTGTGCAAACCAAGAGCCTTGGCAGCGGCTGCGCGATTGCCGCCGGCCTGAGACAGCGCTTTGAGAATTAGTTCGCGGCGATGGTGATTGATTGTTTCGTGATAGGTTGTCGCCTCAGCTCGGTCCGTTAGATCCGTTGATTTTAGAGTGGCAATGCGCGCCGGCAGCATGTCTATAGTCAAAGCCGGACCGTCGCCGAGGACCACTGCGCGTTCGATTACATTCGCCAGTTCACGAACATTTCCGGGCCAATGATAGGCCATCAGGGTCATTTCCGCATCGTCGCTGATGGTCGAAAATTGCTTTTTGGTTTCGACGGAAAATCGCTGTAAGAAATGAGTCGCCAGCTCAGAAATGTCTTCGCGGCGTTCGCGAAGGGGTGTGAGGGTGATGGGAATGACGTTCAAGCGATGGTAAAGGTCTTCACGAAAGGTGCCATCGCTGACGGCTTTGTCGATGTTGCGGTTGGTTGCGGCAACGATTCTAACGTCAACGCTGATCTGATGTGTTCCGCCAACGCGCTCGAACTCGCGCTCCTGCAGAAATCTTAGAAGCTTGGCCTGAAGCTCCGGCGAGATGTCGCCAACCTCATCGAGAAAGATTGTTCCACCGTCGGCTAGCTCGACTCGTCCCTTCTTTAACTGGTGCGCGCCGGTAAATGCGCCTTTCTCGTGGCCGAATAACTCGCTCTCCAGAAGATCTTTTGAAAGCCCGACACAATTGATCGGGATAAACGGGGCTGATTTTCTTTGACTCCAGTTATGGATCGCTCTGGCAAAAATCTCCTTGCCGGTGCCGCTCTCGCCTAACAGAAGAACCGTGGATTTGCTCACCGCGGCTTTTTGGGCTTCACTCACGGCGCGCGCCATCGAGGGGCTTTTGCCCTGAACCATCTTAAAGCGAGAGCCCAGCTGTTCGGAAAGAATCTCTAGTTCTTCCCTAAGCCGGGTCCGCTCCAGCGCTTTCTTGACTACGAAGGCGAGATGATCGGGATCGAATGGTTTCGTAAGAAAATCATCGGCGCCCTCCTTCATCGTCTCGACCGCGCGCTCGATGGTACCATGGGCGGTGATAATGATCACCGGAGTGTCGAGGCCTTTTCGCCGGATTTCTTTTAGCACTTCCAGACCATTCATGCCGGGCATCATGTAGTCGAGCAGGATCAAGTCGGGTTGAAATTGCGGCAACTTCTTCAGAGCCTCCTCGCCACTGGCGCAGGTTGCAATCGAATGACCCTGATCCGCCAACTCTTGCTCTAGCAGGTCTAAGTTAAACGGCTCGTCATCGACCAGTAAAATTCTATTTGCCATTGCAGATCTTGGACGGCTGAATTGTAGGGTCGGCCTGTGAAGAACGTCAAGGTCTCGATGGAATGAGTCCCAAGGTAATCTGGATTGGTTTTGGATCGTTCACGATTTGAGATTCGTGATATTGAAAGCCGCGACGGCGCGACTAAAGCCCTTGAGATGCAACTCTTCGCAAGCTTCGAACTCGACCAGCTCTTCGACTTTGCTCAAGGTTCTCTGATTCGTCAGGATCTGCCCGCCTTTGGCCTCGTCGCACAGCCGCGCGGCAAGATTGGTGACGTTACCCACCGCGCCGTAATCCATCCGACCCTCGAAACCGATGTTTCCCAGGGTTGCGTAGCTGGCGGCCAGGCCGATTCCCAAATCCAGATCGTACCCCTTTTTCAGCCATCCGCTGCGGAGCTCTCTGGCTCCGCTACGCATCTCGATCGCCATGCGAATTGCCCGCTCGGTATGATCTTCACAAGGTATCGGGTCATTAAAGAAAATCATAATGCCGTCGCCGGCGAAGCGCTCCAGGGTGCCTTGGTATTTAAATACCAACTTGCCCATTGCTGCGTGATAGGTGCGCAGCAACTCCATGACTTCTTCCGGTTCCGCGCTATCGGAGAACGCGGTAAAACCGCGCAGGTCGACGAACACCACTGTGATCTCACGTCGGTGAGTTTTAAATAAGCTCTCGTCATTGCTCTCGATCAAAGTATCGGCGATTTGAGGCGAGAGATATCGCTTCAGGCGCTTCATGCGCTCAATCTGGCCGACCTGTTGTTCGACTTTCTGAGACAATGTCCTATTTAATTCTTCCAAAGAATCGTGCAGCTCTTTGATGCGCAGCATGGAACGGACTCTGGCCAACAGCTCGAACGCATCGAACGGTTTGATCACGTAATCGTCAGCGCCGGCATCGAGCCCCGTGATCTTGTCTTCCTGCGCCGCCTTTGCGGTGAGAAGTATTACCGGAAGGCTTCTCCACTTCTCGTCGGCGCGGAGTCGCTTCAGAACCTCCAGTCCGTTCATCCTCGGCATCATATAATCGAGGAGCACGACATCGGGTGCAAAAACAGGCAGTTTTTCGAGGGCCTCAGCACCATCGGTCGCTCGTTCGATCTCGTAGCCTTGCTCCTGCAACTCTTGCTCGAGCAGATCGAGATTGAACGGCTCGTCATCGACAATTAGAATTTTGTTGGCCATGAGCGTATCGGGATTTATAGTTTTCGATTTTGATCCTGGTTTGGCCTCGGCCCGGCTCGACTCAGACATCAATCGAGAAATTTTTTAATCTTTTTCAACAATTCGTCTTCATCAATCGGTTTGGGCAGGTAATCGTCGCAGCCGGCCTTGCGCGCCTCAACTTCATCGCCCGCCATCGCATGGGAGGTCACGGCAATAATCGGAATATGTTTTAGCTCATCGTTAGCCTTTATTTTGCGCGTAGCCTCCCAGCCATCCATGACCGGCATGCCGAGATCCATCAAGATCAGGTCGGGTTTTTCGGATTGGGTTTTTTTGAGCCCCTCCGCGCCGTCCTCGGCGATCACGAGTTCAAAGTCGTCTTCAAGCAGTTGCACGACTAAATCGCGATTGAACTCCGTATCGTCGACAATAAGTATTTTCTTCTTTTTCCCCATGGGTTCCCTCGCTGGCTGATTCTATCTAGACTCCTTTGAATGGTTCCATACGAGTTTCGCGACTGCTTGTTGTGCGCTGCCGATCTACGGGAACTGCTTCAAGGGTTCTGGGTTGAGCGGCAGGGTGATGGTAAACTTCGAACCTTTGCCTACTTCGCTCTCGACGCCGATCTCGCCGCCAAGTAAATCAATTAGTCGCTTGACGATAGCCAATCCGAGTCCGGTGCCGCCATATTTTCTCGTCGTCGACATGTCCACCTGGCGAAACTCATCAAAGATATAATGCAATGCATCTTTGTTCATGCCGATTCCGGTGTCGGAAATGGCCAGCTTCAAGGAGCCGTTCTCGGACCAGGCCGCTACCTTGATTTCTCCTGCCTCGGTGAATTTAGCCGAGTTGCTCAATAAATTGAGGATCACTTGTTTGAGTTTATCCCGGTCTGTTTTGATGGCCGGAAGCTCGGGAGGCATTTCAGTGACCAGACGCACATTGCCATTTCTCAGCATCGGCTCGACCGTCGCCGTGGCAACCCGGACTACGTCATCGATCTTGAACGTTTCGGCATACACTTCCATGCGGCCCGCTTCGATTTTGGCCAGATCCAAAAGACCGTTGATCAATTTGAGCAAATGTTCCGCGCTGATCAGCACTTTATGCAGATTTTCCTTCTGCAGCTTATCGATCTGGCCTTCGATCTTTCGTAGCACCAGCCGGGTAAAACCGATGATCGAGTTCAGCGGCGTGCGCAGCTCGTGGCTAACGTTTGCCAGAAACTGCGACTTATGCCGATTGGCGGCTTCGAGCTGTTCATTCTTTTCTTCGAGCTCTTTGAATAGACGAACATTCTCGATGGCGATGACGGCCTGATCGGCGAAGGTTTTTAGCAGGGCAATTTGACTTTCTGTAAAGGGTTGAGTTTCCCTGCGGTAAACAACAATCGCGCCGACCAGATTGTTCTCCTTGAGCATGGGCACCGCGAGAACGCTCCGGATTCCTTCCTTGCGGTATTCTTCCGGAGGATTCCACTTAGGATCGGCTGTGACATCAGGAATGTGAACGATCTTCTTTTCCAGCCCAAGGCGGCCGACTGCGGTCGTCGAGTCTGGCGGAAACGTTCGATTAGCCAATACCGTCATATGCGGTGAAACATATTGAGCCGTAACTAGACTGAAGACCTTTCCATCAAATCTATAAATCGCGCCATAGTCGGAACTGCCCAAACGCGTTGCATTGGTGAGCATGGTTTCAAATACCGGTTCCAGGTCTCTTGGCGAACTGCTGATAACACCCAAGACCTGGCTTGTCGCCGTCTGTTGCTCCAAAGACTCGGTGAGCTCCTTGGTGCGTGCTTCGACTTTTTGCTCCAAATTGACATAAGACTCCTGGAGCTGAGAGGTCATCTTGTTGAACTCGTCGGCAAGTATTTCCATTTCGTCGCCGGTCTTGAGATTTAGCCGATATGCCAGATCGCCGCTGCCGATTCGTTCCACGCCTTGCCGCAAGATTCTCACCGGACGAACGACACGGCGCGCTAAGAATAGGCTGGCGATGAGAGCCATCCCGAGACCGATCATGAAAAGCGTGGAGGTTCGAATCATCGAAGCATAAAGCGCCTCGTAGGCTTCTTCGACCGGCCGCTCGAGCACGACCGCCCAGTCTAGAGTCGGGATCAAAGCGAACGAGCTGAGCACATCTTTACCTTGCAGATCGGTGGCGACAATCGCGTTTGACGCGGCGACACCAGGCGTGGGTGCTCGAAAGGCGGCCCTGGCCTGTTCCAGGTGCAACACATTGCGGCGCTGCAGCACGAGGCTGATATCCGGATGGGCGATTAACTCGCCCGATCGACTGATCACATAAGCGTGGCCTGCCTTGCCTACGCGAATGCCGGAAACGACATCGCCGATGTATTTCAAATTGACTTCAGCCTGAAGCACGCCGATGACGTCGCCGGCAAACCGCTCGATCGGCACCGCGATGGTCATATAGGGTTCTGAACCGCGAACAAAATAAACCTGACCGAAGTAGGATTTGCCTTGCCTAGCCTGACGGAACGATGGCGAGGTCGAGAGGTCTTTCTTGGCGTCAGGTAAAACCGTGCGCAATCGCGACGCCTGCACTTGAATGGTGCCGTTTTCGTCGAGCGCAACCGCCTCGGTGACCGCCGGCGCGATGATCAAGAGTTTCTCCAATTCGAAGCGAAACTCCGGCGTCAGTCCCTTGGGCGCTATATCGCGGCTCTTGGTCGCGCCTTTCAAGATGTTATGAATCTCCTGAACGAACTGTTCGATCTTGAAGGCGGCGCCCCCGGCGATTTCCTTCTGCAACAAGGCGAGCTGTGCCTGGCTCTCTTGATAGCGATAATAGATCTCGACCAAGCCGCTGGTGATCAAGCCGCCGCCGATCAGCAGCACGGAGATCAAGAAATAATCGCGCAGCAGCCGTTCGCGCCGGCGACCACCAGGAAGTCGGAAGAAGGCCGGATATCTTAAGTTTTGGATTTTGGATTTTGGATTTTGAATTGTTTCAGAGGTCATTGTTGCCTCATCCGTAGCATTTTATTCGAAGCTACCGTCATCGCAGTGATTTCATTGGCCTCTTTCATTACCTCAGCCGCCGAATTCATCGGCTTCTTCTTCCACAATCGCCCACTTTGCAAGAACATCGGCTATGGATTGCTCCCCGGCAAGCGGCTCGGTAGTTAGCTCCGACTGACGTTGCTGAGCGAAGTAACTGTCTTGCAATCACCACCCGCAGACTGTGTCCGCGGTAATGCTTCTATAAGGCGAATAGCATCTAGGGCGAATTTCTTTGTCCGGTCTTTGAAGAGAGCTTCGTTCATGGGTTCTAATCGAAAATCCAAATCTAAAATCGAAAATCATTTGATCACCTTGTCCGCCCGGGCCAGCATAGCCGGAGGCAGGGTCAAACCCAATTGCTTAGCTGATTTCAAATTGATGAGGAATTCAAACTTCGTCGGCCTCTCCACCGGCAGGTCCGCCGGGTTTGCCCCATTGAGGATTTTATCGACGTAGGCGGCTGCCTGGCGCCCCATCTCGGGAATGCTGAGACCATACTGGATCAGACCGCCGGCCTCGGCAAATCCCGGCACCTCTGAAATGCTTGGTAGTTGCTGCCTGGCCGCAAATTCCGCGATCCGACTCTGATAAGTTTGAAACATCGGATCGCTGACTACCAGGACGCCGTCGACTCCGTTGCGACGCATCGCGGCGAATGCGCCTTCAAGATCGGTGGATTGCCTCACCTCAGCGCGCGCGAGCCGCAACTTCAGCGCCTGACCGACGGGTTCGAGAACTTGCGGGTAATTCTCCCAGGCCGAGTTTGCCGAGTTTACTAACACCGCAACATGAGAGAGCTTACGGGATGCTTCCTTTAAGAGTTCGAGCCTTTTACCCTCCAATTCGCTACTTAGCAAAGTCACGCCTGTGACGTTTCCGCCTGGACGCGCCAGGCTGGCGACTATGCCGTCCGTTACCAGATCACCCGCTGCTCCGATAACGATTGGAATGGTTGAAGTCGCTTGCTTGGCCGCCCTTGCGCCGGTCATCGAATGCGTAAAGATGACATCGGGCTTGAGCTTGACCAACTCGGCAGCCAATTCGGGCAGACGCTCGACTTTGAATTCGGCGTAACGATCTTCGAACACAACGTTCTGATTTTCCGTGTAGCCGAGCTCTCGTAACCTTTGTCGAAGTGCGTCCACGACCGGCCGTGGCCGTGTGGCGGGTGACAGAATCGCGA
>DASUVS010000418.1:0-2246 GCA_036378835.1 Binatia bacterium
CCGAGCGCGAATTATGAATTTCACTGGTGGCATATCAATTGCTGAAATCAGTCACGTTTGTAGTCTTGGAGCTGTCGCAATATATTGCCTGCGTTCACCTGCAGATATTGGAAACTGTGGGGTGGGTTCAGGAAAATCAACTACTAAGGAGGAACGGTCATGCCTGGAAATATTTTCTATATCATCGGCGTCATCGTCGTGGTGCTGTTTATCTTGGGCTATTTAGGATTGCGCTAATCTGAACACGTCGGCAGACGAAGCAGGCTAATATTCGCTGCTTCGTCTGTCTCAATACCGAACGCCATCATCCTTTCCTGTTTCGTTCTTGGCACAAGCGAGAGACACTGTCTCATCGGCAGCACGTAAGCTGAACAAATGCTACTAGCCCTGATATTCGACGTTGACGGCACAATCGTCGATTCCGTCGATCTGCATGCCGAAGCCTGGAGAGTTGCCTTCGAAAGGTTCGGCAAGAACTTTCCATTTGACGAGATCCGCCGCCAAATCGGTAAAGGCTCCGACCAACTGCTGCCGGTTTTTCTCTCGAAGCAAGAGCTGGATAGCTTCGCCGAAGATCTGGACGAATACCGCAGTGCGTTATTTAAGAAAGAATATCTCCCCCGCGTACAAGGCTTCGCGAGGGTGCGGGAATTGTTCCAACGACTAAAAAATGACGGCAAGCAAATCGTCCTAGCCTCGTCGGCCAAAGCCGATGAACTCGAGGCCTATAAGAAAATAGCTCGGATCGACGATCTGATCGAAAGTGAAACTTCCTCCGATGATGCTGAGAAATCCAAGCCGCACCCGGATATCTTCCAGGCGGCTCTGGCTCGTTTGAAAGATGTCGCGCCCGAAAATGCCATCGTCATCGGCGACACACCCTATGACGCACAGGCGGCTTCCAAAGCAAACCTAAAAACTGTTGGCTTACTGTGCGGTGGCTGGACGGAGGAAGAATTGCGCGGCGCCGGTTGCGTGGCGATTTACCGGGACCCGGAGGATTTGCTCCTGAATTATGAGATGGACCTCTTGGATTTAAGCCGCGCATAGAAAATCCGACCGTAAACGTTTCATGGATGATTTTGCAAAACCCTGACACCTACTTAGGGGCGGGTTTCGAACCTGCTCCCTACCGTATCGCTATTTGAACAACGATACGAGAATTGCAGTTTTACTCCCGCGCTGCAGCAGGCTTGTCTGCTTCTTGTGCTTGCGCCAGCTGTCGAAGAGTTGCCCCTGCTTTGCGCGCAATTCCTGCAAGGCTTCGCCGAGAGACCGCGGAGCGCGGTTTGGCAACCGTTATGTCGTCGGTGGAGGCGTCGCGGTCTCGATGCTTGATCAACAGCCACTGCCGCGACCGCATGCGCACGAGCACCCATGATCCGCGCAGTTTTTTGCCGTTTAGTTTGAACTTCAAGTCGCCTTTTGTGAGCGCCTCCTCGACATCCGCGACTTCCGGGTCCCACGTGCCGCGATCCCAAATCATCACGGTTCCCCCGCCGTATTCACCTTCCGGAATTACGCCTTCAAATTGGTTGTACTCGATAGGGTGATCTTCGGTCTGCATTGCAAACCGCTTGTTTGCCGGATCGGTTGATGGTCCCTTCGGTACGGCCCATGAGAGCATCACACCATCATGCTCTAAACGAAAATCATAATGCAGCCGGCTCGCGCGATGTTTTTGAACCACGAATTCTAAAATTTTCTTTTTGGGCCGACCGAGCTTGCCCTGGGGCTCCGGCGTGACACCGAAATGACGCTTGCGATTATATTCCGCCAGCCTGCCGAAGTGACTCAGATCAGCGGGTAACGATCGATCTTTTTTCATTCAGGTTCTCGGATCAGCGCTTCTACAGTAGCGTCATCGCCATCGAACACGGCGACCACCGGCGCGTGATCGCTGGTGCCGATTTCGCGGTACACCACGCACTGCGAAGCCCGTGACGCTAGAGAATGGCTAGCCAAGACATAGTCGAGCCGCCAGCCGATATTCCGTTCGCGCATGCGGCGCCACGGCGGCCACCAGGTGAAAAGATTTTCGTTATCCGGATCAAGCGCTCGTCCAACATCCACCAGGCCGTGCCCAAGAATTTGCTCGAATAATTCCCTTTCTTCCGGCCTTTGGCCGATGATCCCGGGGTTTCGCTCCTTCGGGTGCACATCGCGCTCCGTTCGCGCAATGTTGAGATCGCCGCAGAAGACCAGCAGCGCGCCGCTGGCGTGAACTTCGCAAACATAATTTTCCA
>DASUVS010000419.1:0-5432 GCA_036378835.1 Binatia bacterium
GCTAACACCAACAGCCTTGGCTACCGGCTCACCGGCGAGCATGGGGAAACTTGGTGCAAACTTTACAACGACTGCATGCACGAATTGGTCAAACAACGGCCCGACCGCTTTGCCGGGATGGCCACCGTTCCACTCCAGGACGCCACCCGGGCGGCCAACGTGCTGGAGCATTCCATTATAGATATGAAATTTCGCGGCGCCTTTATCGGCACCAACGTCAATGGCCAATACTACAACATCAGAGACTTCGATCCCTTTTGGGCCAAAGCGCAGGAACTCGACGTCTTGATCGTCATGCACCCCGAGCATATCGCCGGAGCCGAACGAATGGGCGCTTTCGGGCTCAACGCGGTCTGCGGCAATCCAGCCGATTCAACGCTCTCGCTTGGTTATATGATGTATAGCGGGCTGTTCGATCGTTTTCCCAATTTAAAAATATGCGCACTCCACGGCGGCGGCTTCTTACCGTACCATCTCGGACGATTCGACAAGGAATTCGTGACCGGCCAAGGTGTTCGGCCGGCGCAATCAGCCAAGCCGCCCAGCGCTTATTTAAAAAACCTTTGCTTCGATACGTTGGTATATGACATCGATACCCTGGAATACCTGAGGTCAAAAGTCGGCATTGATCGTCTCATGGTCGGCACCGATTACCCATATACTCTGGGCGACTGGCGCGCGGTAGAGAAGGTGCAAGCCTTGAGTTGCTCCGAATCCGACAAAGAGGCGATCTTGCAAGGCAATGCGCGGCGGCTGCTCAAACTTTAGTATTGGTTCAAAATTTAAGGTTCAACGGCTCGGAAAATCAACTCTGTGTTGGACTATCAGTGAGATTTCGTCCGGAAGCTTTTAAACCGTGGAACCTTGAACGATTGAACCGTTGAACGGTTATTTGTATCGCTTTCCCATTTCTTCGAAGAATCCTTCTTTTTCGAGCTCCTGAAGAAAACTGAGGTCGACGAATTGTTCCGGCTTGGCGGTTTTGGCTTGCGCTACCTGGGGCGCCGACATATCGATGAGATTTTGAATCCCCTTCATCGTCGGATACGGCTTCTTCGCGGTTCTTTTCAGATAATGCTCGTACGAATAATCAAGCACCTCCTGATCGTCCGTGCGCATATAGCGGGCCAGGCTCTTCATAACCGCGGCTTTGTTGGTGAAAACAAAGTAGATCCCTTCGATATAGGCCTTGAGCGCCGATTTGACGACGTCTCGATTGGCTCTGATATAGCTGCGCGAGGTCGCCAACCCGCTGCCCTGAACTTCAAATCCGATGTCGGCCATCTGAATAATTTCGACAAATCCCGCTTTCAAAGCTTGCGGCACTTCCGATGGGTTGAAGAAAGTCGCGTCGATACGTGCAGTGCCCATGGCGGCCAGGCGCTCGGGGCCGGTGCCAGTCGGCACAAACGCCACATCTTTGATCGGCTCGAGATTGAATTTTTTGAAAAGAATCAGCGCGGCATTGTGCGTCGCCGAGCCGAAGCCGCTAATGCCGAATCTCTTGCCCTTGAGTTGTTCCATCCGCGTCATCGTTCCCGGGCGAGCGAAAACGCTTTGGTCATAAGAGTTTTCCACTGAGCCAACGAGCACGATGTCGTGACCCTGCAAATTGGCGATGATGACGTTGCCGATGGTAACCAGGGGCGGATCGCCGCCGGTGAGCGCTTGAATGGCCACCTGGCCGCCACGTAAAAAAATCAGCTCGACATCGAGTCCATGCTTGCGGAATACCCCTTCATCCTTAGCGACCCAGAGCTGCGCCTGGCGCGAGCTGATCGAAGGATAACCGATGCGAAGCTTACGGAGTGTTTGAGCCTGAGCGCCGGCCCACACAGTTAGCTGAAGTAGCGCGCAAATAAAGATGATGAGCTTGGTTTTCATAGCAATATCTCGTGTCCTTACGTCAACGTCTAACCTGCGTCAAGCCGCGATCCCGATGTTGACAGCTCTGTTTACCATGTGTTTACTTGCCGGGGAGGTTTCACCATGAGGTTCAGACTACGGATTTTATCGGCCTCTATTCTGTTCATGGTCGCTACTTCACCGGTTTCGGCGCAGCTCAAAAAAGTTCGCTTCTCCGTCAGTGCGGCCTCTATCGCCGAGGTGCCGTTTCGGATCGCTCATGTAAAAGGCTTCTATCGTGACGAAGGGCTGGACGTCGAAGTGATCATGATTCGCGGCGCCGTCGGTATGCAGGCGCTGCTCGGCGGCTCGGTCGATTATACCTCTTCTTCGGGTTCGACGATTGCCGCCGCGGTGCGCGGGATTCCTGTCAAACTCGTCTTTATTGCATCCGCCAAGCCTCAATTCGATCTCGTCGTACAATCGGAGGTTCGAAGCATTCAGGATTTGAAAGGCAAAGTCGTCGGTATCTCTTCGCGCGGCGGCGCTGTTGATCTATTGATGCAATTGCTGCTGCAGAAAAACGGTCTCGTCCCCAACAAAGACGTCACCACGATTGTCGTCGGCGCCCAGGAAGACACCGTTCTCGCTCTCAGGACCGGTCGTATCGCCGCGGGATTATTTACACCACCCCGGCCGCTGGTGCTGCAGCGCGAGGGCTTCACCCGGCTCGCTTATACCGGCGATTACATGCCGACCTATCCAAGCGGCGGCATCGGCGCCACCGACGAGAAAATCAGAACCAACCCCGCGGAGGTGCTTGCCTTCGTCAAAGGAAGCGTGCGCGGGCTGCAGTTTGCCAGGGAAAAACGCAGCGAAGCGATGAAGATCTTGAGCGACTACTTCAACATCAAAGATCAGGCGATGGCGGACGAGTTTTTTCAACTATACTTGAGCCGGCTTCCAGCAGACGGCGGCGCCGATGAAGCCTGGATGAAAGGCGCCATCGAGTTCACTCAGAAGAGTCTCGGTGATGCCGGCAAAAACATCCCCACGCATCGGGTTTTCGATTTTAGCTTCGTCAACAAAGCGGCGCGCTAGTGACAGAGATTATGAGCGAGCGAAGACGATGACCCATTATCCCGTCCTTATCGCCGGTGGCGGCCCTGTCGGCACGGCAGTAGCGATCGAACTGGGATGGCGCGGGATCCGCTGCCTTCTCGTCGAGCAAACCGACGGCACGGTGGAATTTCCAACGACTAATCTCGCCAACACCCGCACCTGCGAGCACTTGCGACGCTGGGGTATCGCTGATCGAATGCGTTTTGAGTCCGGTTATCCCACCGGCTACCCGCGCAATTATGTGTTTGTCACGCGCATGGACGGATACGAAATTGCCCGCTTCGATCACCCCGCCAACGGTGTTCCGGAATCGCGTTCGCCGCATAGCCCAGAGGGAAGATTGTGGATTTCGAAACCCTACTTCGATCCGGTTCTGCAGGCTCATGCGAAGTCGCTGCCGCATGTGGAGATTCGCTACCAGACTTCTTTAGAATCGTTTGAACAAAAAGCGGGTGCCGTCTTAGCCGAAGTTCTTGAGAAAACAACCGGACTCAAGAAAGCCGTCAGCGCCGAATATCTAGTCGGTTGCGACGGCGGGCGCAGCAATATCCGGCGCGCTCTAGAGATAAAATACCAAGGAGTTTTCTCACAGGGCATGAACGTCGCGGTGCTGTTTCGCGCGCCGCTATTGCAATGCATCAAGTTTGGTCCGGCGGTGCAATATCAAATCATCAATTCCAAAATCAACGGCGCCATCGCTGCTGTGGATGGCAAAGAGTTGTGGCGACTAAACGTGCGCAACGTCAAACAGGAACAACTGGAAGCTTTCAATGCGCCGGAAAAACTCCGCTACGCGCTTGGGGAAGATATTCCGTTTGAGTTGCTTGCCGTGCGCCCGTGGACCGGTCATTGCGTGGTCGCTGAAAAGTATCAACACGGCCGGGTTTTTCTGGCCGGTGATGCGGCTCATCTCAACTGGCCGGCGGGCGGTTTCGGCATGAACACCGGCGTCGGCGACGCCGTCGATATCGGCTGGAAACTGGCGGCCGTGCTCCAGGGTTGGGGCGGCCCGCGTTTGCTCGACAGTTACACTGCGGAACGCAAGCCCATCGCCATGATCAACGTCAATGAAGCCGCCGAGATGCGCGCCAGCTTCGACAGTCAAACGCTCTTTTCGCCGAAGATGAGCGAGGACAACGATGAAGCAAAACAACTTCGCGAAAAAGCGCGGGCGGCAATTCTACGGACTCGCGCCAAAGAATTCCAGCACGATTCAGCCGGCATCGAATTAGGCTACCGCTACGAGAACTCGCCGATTTGCATTTCTGACGGCACCCCGCCACCGCCGCTCGATCACGGTCTTTATGTGCCATCGACCTGGCCTGGAGCGCGCGCCCCCCATGTCTGGCTGCGTGACGGGCGCTCGACCCTCGATCTGTTCGGCAAGGGTTTCTCGTTATTAAATCTTTCAGGCATCGACACCGCTAGTATCACTGAAGCAGCCAACCGGGCCGCATTGCCGCTTGCCACTATCGAAATCGACGAAGCCAACGTACAGGCCATTTACCAGCGAAATTTGGTTTTGGTTCGCCCCGATGGCCATGTTGCATGGCGCGGTGATACCGTGCCGGACGATGCCGCCGCGATCTTCGACCAGGCGCGCGGCGCGCTTTAGAAAGAAAAAAATAGTGATCAGATATGCGTTGCTTTTAATAATTCTTGCCGTTTCTTTAACTTCGAGCGCTGCCTTTGCACAGCTCAAGAAGGTTCGGCTGGCGATCCCCACTGTTGATATTGTCACCTTGCCCTTGAAAATGGCGCAGGCCAAAGGCTTTTATCAAAAGGAAGGATTGGATGTAGAAATTATCTTGATAGCCGGCGCGTTGGGTGTCCGCGCCGTGCTGGGCAATTCGGTGGAATTCACCACTGCCTCGGGATCGATTTTAGCGGCGGCGGCGCGCGGCATTCCGGTGAAACTAGTTTCTGTGATTACGGCCAAACCGACCTTCGATCTGATCTCCGAGCCGCAGATCCAGAATTTTCAGCAACTCAAAGGAAAACAAATCGGCATCTCCACCCGCGGCGGCACGTTCGAGCATATCACCCGTCTGATCCTCGAACGTAATGGGTTAAATCCGGACAAGGACATCACTATTCTGGCGCTCGGCAGGCAGGATGATCTTCATCTCGCCCTCAAAAGCGGTAGAATCTCCGCAGCGATCTATAGTCCGCCGCGCAGCCTCATGCTTTACCGCGATGGTTTCCACAAACTTGCCTTCTCGGGCGATTACTTGCCGCACTATCCCATCGGTGGCATCGGAGTCACCGATGATCTGATCAAAAAACGGCGTGCCGACATTCATTCTTTCGTAGCGGCAACGCTTACCGGTATCGCCTACTATCGCCAGAATCGAAGTGAAGCGATTGAATTTATCGCCGCCGAGCTAAAGATGAGCGATGCATCGTTGGCCGAGCAGATGTTCGACTGGCATCGCACCGTGCTTGCCGATGAGGGGCGTCCTAGC
>DASUVS010000420.1:0-14063 GCA_036378835.1 Binatia bacterium
CAGACTCGCCGGATGCTGCGGGTTGCCTTCGATTTTGATCGGCCTGCCTTCATAGCTCTTGACCAGAATGCCGGTGGCAGCTCCTGCCAGTGTAAAGGCGCTGGCATAATCGAAGGTTTCCCCGGTGGTGCGCTCCTCGGGAGGCTGGACATAGGGCACGATTTGCTCGGTGGGCCTCTCGGCGCACGCGCCGAGACCGGCCAGCGCCAGTGAAGCGCCCATGATCCGTAAAAACTCGCGCCGGTTTAGTCCGCTGCTCAACAGTGAAGCGGCGCCGGGAAATTCTCCTTCGACAATCCGCTCGAATTCATCGCTTTGCGCCAGCTCTTCCAAGCTGCGCCAGTAACGTTGTCCTTGCAGTCCAGAGAGGCGCTGGCGCCATTCTGCGGCGCTCGGGCTCGGGGTTCCGCGTTGACTCACCTTGTTGTCCCTCATCTGTGGCAAACCGAGCAGTCGGTAAGCTGTTCGGTCCGAATGTTGTATTTTCGAATTAGCTCCGTGCCGAGCTCCGACTGATTCGCCGGTGCAATCCAGGCCATATTGAAAACTTCCTCGCGGGGACGAAGGTAGCGCCCGGGATTGCGATGACAATCCAGACACCATTCCATCAGCAGGGAATTTTCTTGAGAAACCAGCGGCATCTGATCGACGGCGCCATGACAAGTCGCACAGCCAACGCCTTTGTTCACATGGATGCCATGATTGAAATAGACAAACTCCGCCAGGTTGTGAACCCGGTTCCAGCGCAGGGGTTCACCCGTGCGGTAGCTTTCGCGCACCGGTTCGAGCATCGGGCTGTTGGTCCAAATCTGCGAATGACAATTCATGCAGGTGGACGTCGAAGGAATGCCGGCAAAGGCGCTTCGCTCCACCGCTGTGTGGCAATACCGGCAATCGATACCCAGGCCGCTGACATGATGCTTGTGGCTAAACGGCACCGGTTGCGGGCGCACCACGCTAGCCTGAGTGACATAAGATGAACGGTTCAGCTCGGCTAATAACCACAGAAGGCCGCCGATCAAAAACACGGCGCCAAAAATAGTTAGCTTGGAGACCGTGTTGGTGCTGGGATGAAAAATTTGAGCCATTCACCGCCGCTTAGGGTTGCCGCCCGGTTGCGCGCCAGACGATGTTGCGCTTGTCGTCATACATGACGATGGCGGGAAGCTCGTCCGGATCAAGGCCGATGCCGATGCGCAGATTACCTTGGCTGTCGGCTAAGCCCATGTCCGGCGAACCGGCGTCTTTCAAACCCATAATCAGCCGCGGCTTTCCATTGGCGTCACCAAAGGCAATCCCGGCATTGCCGTCGTTGGCCACTTTGAATTCAGCACGGATCTTGCCGCTCTGATCCGCCAAAACCAGAGTCGATGCGTCAGTCTTGTTATCCACCGCAAGAGTCCCGCGTAAATTGCCGCTCTTGTCTCGCAACACGAAACTTTGTGCCTCGACGACCCCGGCGACGTTGGGCTTGCTTTGACCCATGAGGAAGGCGGCCAACACGAACAGAGCTGTGCCGATGCCCAAAAGGCGATAACGAAAATTTTGCCGCTCGAGAGTTTCGAGGCGCTGGAGTATTGCTGCAGTTCCTATATCACTCATTCTGATCCCCGCTCGATCAAACTTCCAGTAACATTCGCACGGGCTCTTCGACGGATGTTTTGATTTGTTTAAGAAATGTGACCGCTTCGCGGCCATCGATGATGCGATGATCATAACTCAAAGCGACATACATCATCGGCCGAATTACGATCGCCCCGTCGCGCGCCACCGGCCGCTCTTGGATGGCGTGCATCCCCAGAATCGCGCTCTGCGGTGGATTGATGATCGGCGTCGACAGCAACGAGCCATAAACACCGCCGTTGCTAATGGTAAAAGTTCCGCCTTGCAACTCGTCCGGCTTCAATTTGTTCTCCCGGGCGCGCCGGGCAAAGTCGCTGATGGCTATTTCGATTGCCGCAAAGCTCATAATCTGAGCGTTGCGCAGCACCGGCACCACCAACCCGCGTCCGCCGCCCACCGCTACGCCAATGTCGAAATAGTTCCGGTATACGATACTGCCGTCGCGTATCTCTGCGTTGACTTCCGGAAGAAGCTTGAGCGCTTCGACGGCAGCTTTGACGAAGAAAGACATGAAGCCGAGCTTGACGTTGTATTTGTCCTTGAAGACATCTTGATGCATGTGCCGTAGCTGATTGACTGCGGACATGTCGATCTCGTTAAAAGTCGTCAACAGAGCGGCGGTTTGCTGCGCTTGGACTAGTCGTTCGGCCAGGCGGCGGCGCAACTGGCTCATCGGCACGCGTGTTTCTTGGCGTTCGCCTAACGTATCGTCGGTCACCGAGGGTTCTGACCTCTCGACGGGCGGCGCAAGCTCCGGTGGTCGCGCCAGATCGGGGACCGGTTGTCTCGCCTCGAGCTCGACATCAGCGGCTCGGTTGGATTGCGCCGCGGAAATTATTTCCGGCGCTTCCTCTGTAGATCCTGCAATGCCATTATCGACGGTAGGCTGAGCCTCCGGCAAATGGCCGGAATCAGATTGGCGGGTACCGACCGGCTCTTCCGGCTTGGTTACTTTACTGCGGCGCCCTTTTGCCGGTTTTTTAGCTTCGGGTGATTCACTGACGCTGGTCTGATCTTCTCCAGCGGCCTCAGCACTCCTATCCTCAACCTGTTCCAGATGTCCGATCACTTCGCCCACCTGCGCCGTTTCACCGCTGCTCTTTAAGATTTTGCTAAGCCTGCCTGGTTGAGGCGCAAGAATTTCGACGGTCGCCTTATCGGTTTCGATAACCACCAGATCTTCGTCCTGCTCAACTGATTCGCCGACCGCTTTGAGCCAGTCACCGATTTCAACCTCGGTGATCGATTCGCCGACCTCGGGAACCTTAACCTCAATGGTCATTGCCGACCTTGAATTGACGGGTCATAGACAGCATGGCTTCTAGCGCCGCGCCCGGTTACTGGCTTCCGAACGCGGCAGCCAATAACTCGGTTTGTTGATGATGATGCCGGCTTGCCGAGCCAGTTGCCGGACTGGCGGAAGCGGCGCGCGCGACCACCGAAAAGGGAAAGCGATCGAAAAGCTTGTTACCGAGCTGTAGGTGCCAAAAGCATGCGGCGCCCATGTTGCGCGGTTCTTCTTGAACCCACACTACCGGCGTTCCGGCTGCATAGCTTTGTAAGATCGTGCGCAGCCGCTCTTCCGGCACCGGATAGAATTGCTCGATGCGAACGATAGCGACGTCATTCCGGTTCATCTGGCTCCGCTTCTTCTCCAGGTCATAATATACTTTGCCGCTGCATAAAAGGATTTTCTGACAATCTTGTTGCGCGCCGCGATCGGCGATAACCGTTTCAAATTCTCCATCCGCCAATGCGTCCAGAGTAGAAACTGCGCTGGGATGACGCAGCAAGCTTTTGGGAGTCATCATGACCAGCGGCTTACGCCATTTGCGCAGCACTTGTCGACGCAGGCAATGAAAGTATTGCGCCGGGGTTGTCGGATAAAGCACCTGGATATTATCCTTGGCGCAAAGCTGCAGAAACCGTTCGATGCGCGCGCTCGAGTGCTCCGGTCCCATGCCTTCAAAGCCATGCGGGAGCAACAACACCAGGCCGCTGAGCCGGTGCCATTTTTCTTCCGCACTGGTGATGAACTGATCAATGATGACTTGTGCAGCATTGACGAAATCGCCGAACTGCGCTTCCCACAACGTCAGAGCCTCCGGATAATCGAGACTGTAGCCGTATTCGAAACCCAAAACGCCGGTTTCGGAAAGAGGGCTGTTGATCATCTCCACTGGAGCTTGCCCGCGCTGCAAGTGCTGCAGGGGAACATAAGGATGTCCATCCTGGAAATCACGCAGCACGGCATGACGATGGCTGAAAGTTCCGCGCGCACTGTCTTGCCCGGATAGGCGCACCCGGATGCCTTGAACGGCTAAACTCGCAAATGCCAAAGCCTCTGCGGCGGACCAGTCGATGGGTCGTGTTCCATGGGCCATCTCTCGACGCAGCTCCATCCCTCGCTTGATCTTAGGGTGCGGCTGGAAATCTTTAGGGATGCGCGCCAGGGAGTCCAATAATGCCGAGAGTTGTTCGCGTGGGACGCCGGTGCGGGCCGGCGCCGCTGTCTGTTCGAGACCGCCACAGTAGCCCGCCCAGAAGCTACCGAAGCTCTGCGGGGCGGGAACCGCGGTGGCGCTTCGCGCCCGCTCCAATTCCTTTTCCAGATCCCCCCGGCGCTGCACCATCAGTCGGTTTGCTTCCCCCGCATCGATGATTCTTTCCGATAGCAGTTTCTCCAAATAGAGATCGCGCACCGGGCGATGCTTCTTTATCGCCTGATAGAGTTTCGGTTGCGTGAACGTCGGTTCATCGCCTTCGTTGTGACCCCAGCGTCGATAGCCATACATATCGATCACCGCGTCGCGTTTAAACGTGCGCCGGAAATCCATCGCCAGCCGGACCACCTGCGCCACCGCTTCAGGATCATCCCCATTGACGTGAAAAATCGGCACTTGCAAAATCTTGGCGACATCCGTGGCATAGCGGCTCGAACGGGCATCCTTGGGGGAAGTTGTAAAACCGATCTGGTTGTTGATCACCACGTGCAGAGCGCCACCAATGCTGTAGCCGTCCAGCTGGCTTAAGTTTAGGGTTTCCTGCGTCACTCCTTCGCCGGCGAAAGCAGCGTCGCCATGAATCAGCAGTGCCATTCCCCGGCCGTGTTGCTGATCCCCGGCGCGGTCCTGTTTGGCGCGCATGCGACCCAGCGCCACCGGGTTGACGAATTCGAGATGGCTCGGATTAAAACAAAGCGAAAGATGAATTTTGGCGCCCGAGGCGGTTTCGTAATCATTGCTGTAACCCAGGTGGTATTTCACGTCGCCGCCGCCGCTCTCGGCTGTAAGAGGATCGTCGAATTCACGAAAAATCTCCCACGGGCTCTTACCGATGATATTGGCAAGCACGTTCAAGCGGCCGCGGTGCGCCATCGCCAGGACGATTTCTTGCAAGCCGTCGCGCGCCGCGTGATCGATGGCAAAATCCAGCAAAGGAATGAGGCTCTCGGCGCCTTCGAGCGAAAAGCTTTTGGCGCCGACAAATTTCTTTCTGACGAATTCCTCGAACGTGACCGCATCGGTGAGGCGCCCCAGGATTCTAAGCTTTTCTTTGTGGCTCAGCTCAAGCCGATTGTGGCTTTCCTCCATGCGCCGCTGCAGCCAGTTTCGAACCGCCGGTTCATCGATGTGCGTGAATTCGACGCCGATGGCGCCGCAGTACGTACGGCGCAAGCCCTCGACAATCTCACCGATACGCAACGGGCCGTTCCAAGGCAACCCCGCCCCCGGAAACAGGCGTTTTAAATGATCAGCGGTAAGCCCGTAAAACTCCGGATCGAGAGATGGTTGTGGGTCATTGGACAAACCGAGAGGATCGATGCGAGCAGCTTTATGCCCGAGACTCCGAAAGGCTCGGATCATCTCGTTGACTTGTTCTTGGAGAGTGGAAACGCTGAATTTGACGCTGCTCACCGCGCCTTTTACATGCGCACTGGCGCCATTGCCGCTTGCCGATAGCTGCGTGTGCGCGGTTTGGTCGACTAAAGCATCGCCGTTGAGCGCGGCGAAGTAGTCGCGCCAATCGTGATCTACCGAAGTTGGGTCTGCAAGGTATGCGGCGTAAATCGCTTCGATATATGAGAGATTAGCTGAATTGGAAACTGGTTGGATCTTGCTGCTCATGATCGAATCAAATCAGAAAAAAAAATCCAATCAACAGGCAGCATTCCTGTGGATCAACTTCGGCATCCTTGCGCAAAGTTCTTCCATAGCCCTCGCATCACGAGAAAGCTGGTGATGGCTTCATCGAACGATGAAACGCGGGCGCCACCTAACGATGGTGTGTTAATGATCAAAGTTCGAGCAATGCCTATGCCACGAACGCCCGGTGGGGCATCGAATGAACAACCATAAGGTTTGCCTCGCACGTCCTGCCGCCGAGACAACCGGAGTGGCTGATGTCCGATCTGCGCGACAGGAGGCTCGTGGAGCGGAGTTCTACCTTCTACAACTAGTGGCATATTTGTTGCGCATAAGTAACTTGCTGCGCCGCCGTCGACTAAAATTCTCGAGGAGTTAAAGATGGATTTTCAGTTCGCTTTTCGCGCGAACATCGCTGCTCGGGTTGAGCCCGCGAGAAAATCCGGTTCAGAAGATCCGCTCGACGAAGAAAAGCTTGAGCTCGATGCGACAGAGCCACCATCGACCGAGTTGAATAACGTGTCCGATGATGCGGCGGAAGAGACGGTAGAAACGCAAGCTGCCGCCGACAACGAACCGCTAACGATTTACTTGAAGGAAATTCGCTCTGTTCAGCTGCTCACGCGCCGGCAGGAAATTGACATCGCCAAGCAAAGGGAAGCCGGTGAGTTGCAAGTCCTCGAAAGCATCCTATCTACACCGATTGCTCTGCAGCATGTGCTCGGCCTCGGGGCCAAAATCCAAAATGACGAGATCCGCTTGTCTGACGTTATCGGCGGATTGACGCGAGAAGATGACGTTCAGGGTATGCCGGCCGAGGTCGAGTGCGATCGGAGAGATGCATTTCTGAAATCCGTAAGCTCCCTCGAGCGGCGCTGGAGAAATCTCGAATCACTGCAGCGCAAAGCGCGGGAAAAAAAAACCTCGGAACGAGCGCGCTTGTTGCTGCGGCGTTCTATTGTCAAGAAGAAGCAAGGAATGATCGGCATACTCCGGGATCTCGGTTTAACAAGGCTGCAACTGACGATCATCGCCGAATCCTTGCAGCAGTCGAAGATGCGAATCGTCGCCTGCGAACGGATGCTGGCGCATAGTGGAGGCCAACAGGAAGATTACCTGCGCGAACTCCGTGAAATTGAACAAACGATCGGCATGAATTCCGAAGAGCTGAAATGGCATGTCGACGCGATCTCTCAAGGTGAGCAACAAGCAGCCGCGGCCAAGAAGCTTTTCATCGAAAGTAATCTTCGTTTGGTAGTCAGCATTGCCAAACGTTTCCGGCGTTTCAACGCGGATCTCGCAGATTTGATTCAGGAAGGGAATATCGGTTTGATGCGGGCCGCAGAGAAGTTCGATCATCGTCTGGGGTATCGATTTTCTACCTACGCCACTTGGTGGATTCGGCAGTTTATCGTTCGCAGCATGATGGATACGGGGCATATGATCAGGATTCCCGCTCACATGGTCGAAGCCCGAAGCAAGTTGCTGCGGGCTTTCGAGTGTCTTGCGCAAAAACTCGGCAAGACCCCCTCCGCGGCGGATCTTGCCATGGACACCGGCCTGAACCCACAGGAGATGCAAAAAATATTTACCCTTCCGGGCGAACATCTGTCGTTGAATGCGCCGCTTGGCGATGACCCTGAGGAAACGCTGCAGCATTACGCCAGAGACCGTTGCACCGAGGATCCTTCCGAGCAAGTTATAAAAAAGGATCTTTGTTCCGTCACTCGAAAATCCTTATCGGTTCTAAATTCGCGGCAAGAAATGGTGCTGCGGCATCGGTTCGGCATCGATCTTACCCGGGAACATACCTTACAGGAGATCGGCGACATGTTTCTGATTACTCGCGAGCGCGTGCGTCAGATCGAGGCCAAGGCGTTGCGCCAGCTGCGGCTTGCGGCTGTGAAGAGAAAGACCAAAAAGGCAGCCGGTCTGCTTTCAGCTTAGCCGATACTATTTTCGAACAGAGAACGGGCACTTGCACAGAAGCGATTGCTTTCTACCCAGAAGCGCTGGCAGACGGTTGACTTCATTGACCGTTGCAATGTCAACAGCGCGCTGTGAGCGCGTAAATAAAAAGCAGGGAGGATCTTAGGATGTATGTATCGCGGCTAACTTTTCTTACTGTACCCGGCAAAACCGGTGAACTAGAGGATGAGCTAAAGACTTTGTGTGATATCGTCAAACGGGCCGGCGGTGAGAATACTCGAATCCTGCGCACCCATTTTGCCTCACCCGACGCGCCCAATGTGGTGTTTAAGCAGGATGCGCCTGAATTGAAGACTTTGGAAGAACAGATTCGCAAAGTCACAGCCGAGCCGAGCTTCCAGGATTGGAGCAAGAAGGTTTCGCCGCTGCTACGGCAATCGCCTAATCGCGAAATATATAAGGTGGTTGATTAGCGCGCGCCGGGACTCCCCGAGCCCAGACCGGCGCGTTTATACTGCATCAAGTGTAGGCTCAGCCATCACTGGCGGTGGAAATTAATCGGGAGATAAATAAGCCTCAGCTTCGGTCCGTAGGGAGGCATATACTGCTTCGGACGGAAGGTCCTTCTGAGGGTCGATTTCCGCCAATGAAGCGGCGTACCAGGAAGGGTGTACTTGGCTCTCCTCCAAGCGCAATCGGAAGGTTTCGAGCTGACCCATCTCGATGAGCGAGCGCAGAATGCTGGCAACGGTCCCCCAATCGCTCCAGCCGACATTCGGTACTTGGAGGACGCGGAGCTTTTTGGCAAGCGGTGCGCAGATCTCAGATGAAAAGTTGACGTTCGGAATCGTCTGGTAAATGTGCCGGATAAAGCCGGGCGCATGGATACTGCCTAACATCGACTGAATCAGACCAAAAGCATTGTACAGCGATGGCACAGTGTCCCGGACCATCTGCCATAGCGTAGTGCTCCTGACGGTGAAAACCATCGTGTTCCATAAGGCGCCTTCATTGATCAAACGCCGCGCAAGCGGCAGCGGCGGCTTTTCGACAAAAGCCGCCACCGGCCGCGTTCGAGTTGCCCTCGGATGTTTTTTTACTTGGATATAACCATATTCGGTCTCCTGCCCCTGCTCGGGGGTCATGCCTAGCAAGATCATTTTGTCGTGATGCGACTTTAGATCGCCAATCGCCGTCGCCAGCGAATCCATGAAACGATTTTCGTCGCGCACGAAGTGATCCGAAGGCGAAACTACAACGGTGGCGGACGGATCCTGGTGAGTAATGAACGAAAACGGCAACAAGATGCCCGGCGCGGTATCGCGATTTGACGGTTGATAAATTATGTTCTGTTGCGGCCAATGGGCTAACTGGCGCGATGCCTCTACACGTTGATGCTCGCCCACTACTATGAGCGTACGTTCGGGCGGCACTAGCCGCTGCATACGATCAAGGGTGTGTTGCAACATCGAGCGCCGGCCGATGATAGGCGAAAATTGCTTGAGACCAGTACCGCCGCAGAGCTGTTTGAGAAAACCACGAACTCGCGTACCTTCACCGCCGGCTAATACGATCGACCATACATTAGTTTGGCGCACTGACAGACTCCCGGGCTGCTGATTGCTGATGAATAGCGGGCATTCTCATTGGCAACCTCTGTGCCAAATCGTGTAACAAAGAAATTGGGTCGCGAACGGCCGCGTTGATCCAACTCGTTCCAGTCGCGGGACGGCGGGTTAGACCTGTTTCGCGCCAGCGACACACAATCTACCATTGTCAACATGGTATTGCGGAGGGTTTTCCTACCTATTTAGATATTTCGGATCGACAATCGCCTGGCCGCTATACAACCTCATAGCGTTTGACCGACGGCCGATCGCCGTGCAAATGCCGCGCATGCTTTTTAATTTCCTCGTGGGCGTCACTGACCCTATGAGCATCTATACTCTTTTGATCCTTCCACTCTGAATAGGAGATAAATTCCCCGGGATCATAACTCGAGCGAAGCAGTTTCTCCGAAAGGCAACCAGGCTGCTTGATCATCAATGGAGCGCAACTCTCTTTCCAGATCTGCTCTGCGTTCTTTGCTTCCTCGGGCACGACTCGGACAAAAATAGCCGAACGATAGGAATGATGAATTCCTCCACCGGTTTTTGAAATCTTAATAGAACAGATGCCATGCCAGGGCTCACCCCAAGTCCCTGATGGTACGCAGCCTGTGGCGCTTGATGGTGTGGTCTTTAACGATGAACAATCGAGGCCGGCGGGTAGATGTGATGGTAGTCACCGTCCCACCAAATTAGCTGATGAAGGGCTGTTGTCCCACATCGTGGAATGACAAACAGCCTAGCCGTGCAATTCCATCCAGTTGAAGAAGTGGCATACACGTTGCTCGGTATGAACAGCGAGATCAAACTGGTTGCGGAGGATCAAGTAATGAAACAGGCATTCGGAAGTGGCGATCGAGGAGAATTTTCCGGCAGCACTCGCTTTGAATCCAAAGACGCGGACTTTTCCGACGATATTTTAACTCAGATTAGCAGTATGCCTCTTGGAATTCATGCGGCAAGTAATCAGAACCGTCGCATGGAGGTGATGGGTGAGTTTATCCTCGTGCAAGCGATACTTCGCGAAGCCATCCGGACGTATCAAAAGTATGCCGTAAAAAAAGGCACTCGCGCATCGCGATTGTTTCGCGATGTCAATGAATGGTTCTCATCGGATGACCGGCAATGGTTCTTCTCCTTCGTCAATGTTTGCGATACTCTCGGCCTCGAGCCTACCTATATACGCACCGGCCTGAAGTTATGGCGCGAGCGTAAGCTGCAGGCCACCGGTGCGGCTCCGACCATTTCGGAGTATCAGCCGATTCCCAAGACCTTGCGCCGGCGACTGGTCGCCAATGAACTGAGAAGCTAACAACAGATGTTCGCCGCCGTCTAGCGTCTACTCGCAACCCATTGGCTTGCAACGGATTGCTGGAGGGATGTCGATCTCCAAATGTTAAATGCCGAACAGGAAATCGAGCGGTTGGTCGACGAGATCAACCGCGCTATTCAGCGCAGTCCGGCGGATCAGCGGCACGAACTCCGTTCGTATGCCTCGTCCCTAATTAACGATATAACTGCGGAATCATCGGCCCAGTCGAGCCCAAGCTCGGCGCAAACTGAACGGCGTCCATTTGGTTTAGTTGCCGCGGGCTTGGCCCTGCTTGTGATAGGTGCTGGATTCGCGTTGATAATCCCGCTCATCGGATTGACGCTCGCCGCATTGGGAGTGGTTCTCGTCATATGGGGTGGAGTGGTGGGGTGGTGGATGACGCGAACAGAGAGCGCGCCGGCCGGCGGTCACGGACGGCGATAACTCAAGTAGTTTCTCATTCCTTTCGCCCCCGGCAATTTTAAGCTGCTGTATTGTTTTCAGGACACGCCCGGAGTAGTGTGTCTCAATTGAGACACGAATTGAATTGGCTAACTGAAACATAGCAGGGCTATGCACGGCACGTGTTTTGCGCCAACCCAATTGCAGTTATTTCTTAACCTCGTGCAGCTTATCCCAGCGGCTTGGCTCGGCGCGGTTGCATTTTACCAAAGGAAGAATGGGTATTCATTGAGATGAGCGCGACGATCTTGGTCTGTGACGACGATTCTGTGCCTCGGCGCAATATTGCCAGCGTCCTGGAAGAAGAGGGTTATACCGTTCATCAAGCTGAGGATGGCAAGGCTGCTATAGATGCGGTTAATCAGATCGATTTCGATTTGGTTTTAACTGATTTAAAAATGCCTGGCGTTGACGGTCTCAGCGTGTTGAAGCACGTGCGCAGTATTTCCCCACAAACCTTGGTCATTCTAATGACCGCCTTTTCATCAGTGGACACCGCCGTGGAGGCCTTTCGTCTTGGCGCACAAGACTACATTCTCAAGCCCATCGTCATCGAAGATGTGATTCGCAAGGTCGGCCGCTTTCTCGAGCATAAAAATCTCGTATGGGAAGTCGAGATGCTGCGCCGAGAGATTAATCGCTCATCGGAGCCGACCAGCCTGGTGGGCAGCAGCAAGCCGATTCAGGATATTTTTAAAATTGTTTCGAAAGTCGCGGCAACGAATTCTACGGTTTTAATTACGGGGGAGAGCGGGGTCGGCAAAGAAGTGGTCGCCCGAACGTTGCATTTGCAAAGCCTGTCCAAGGACAAAGTCTTTCTTCCGGTGAATTGCAGCGCGATTCCCGACACGCTGCTCGAAAGCCAACTCTTTGGGCATGCCAAAGGCGCGTTCACCGGCGCCATCAACGCTCAAGAGGGCCTGTTTCAAAAAGCTCAGGGCGGCACTATTTTTCTCGACGAAATCGGTGAAATGCCGTTGACTCTGCAACCCAAGCTCTTGCGCGCCATTGAAACTAAAGAGGTTCTGGCTGTGGGCTCGACCCAGCCGGTCCGCTTGAACGTGCGAATTATCGCTTCGACCAATCGGGATCTTGAACGCGAAGCCAATGAGGGTAAGTTTCGCGAAGATCTTTTCTACCGATTGAATGTCGTGCATGTCTGGGTGCCGCCGCTGAGAGAACGACGCGAGGACATTCCGCTACTGGTGGACTATCTTATCTCGCGCCACAACCGGGAGATGAAAAAGGCGTATAAGGGGGCGGACAATTCGGCAATGAAAGTTCTGATGTCTCTCCCGTGGAAGGGTAATATCCGCGAGTTGGACAACGTGCTTGAGCGCGCCATGATCTTGGGCGATGGTGAATGGATTACGCCGGAGCATTTGCCGGAATCCGAAATTCCCGAAAACGACCGAAATGTCACGGCCAATAATTTGCGCGTCGCGGTCGAGTCCTATGAGAAAAGTCACATCGCCAATGTTCTCAGAGACACCGCCGGCGACCGTACTCGAGCAGCGGAGCTCCTTGGATTGAGCCGATCCTCGCTTTATCGAAAGATGGAAAAGCTCAACATTCGTGACGATTAATCGACTCCCGCCACTCTCCCGAACCGTTTGCCTGGCCATCGAATGCATCCGTCAGAGCTTACAGCTATCTCAATCACCGCCAGCTCCGTTCTGTCCGAAAAATTAGTCCGGCGATTCGATAACAACTTCGCTGAGTGGAATTTAAATTCCTGTTCACCGAAACTGGCGTCGCCGCGGCGATCGCGCTCCTGAGATCAAGTTGTAGGAAAAGCATGACCCGGAACCGCCCCGCAACTCGCAGGCAAAAAAAACAAAACGCCGGCACTGCCGTTCGGACCCCAAATCGATCGGCAGAGAGCGCTTTAAGCAGTTCAACCGAGCCCCGCATCCGCGCCATTATCGAGGGAGTCAAGCCGGAAATCGACTGCGGCCGGTTTCCGGTCAAACGAGTGGTCGGCGATCGCGTCACCGTCGAAGCCGATATTTTCACCGACGGACACGACGCCTTGTCGGCGCGCCTGCTCTTTCGCGCGCAGGGCGATGCCGACTGGAATGAGGCGCGGATGGAGCCGCTGGTGAATGATCGCTGGCGTGGCGTCTTCGACATTACGGCGCTGACGGATTATTTTTACACGTTGGAAGCATGGGTCGATCGGTTTAAATCCTGGCGTGACGGGTTGAGCAAGAAAGCAGCCGCCAAACAGGACGTCGGCTTGGAATTGATCGAAGGGGCGGAGCTGGTTGCGCTGGCCGCTCAACGGGCTCAGGGCGGTGACGCCGAGACATTGACAGCCTATGCGGCAGCGCTCCGTGCCAAAGAACCCGGCGCAGTCCAGAAAGCGCTGGAGGAGGAGCTGGCCGCGCTCATGAGCAAGCACGCGGAGCGGCGCTGGGCGGCGCGTTACGACAAGGAGCTTCGTATCGGTGTCGATCGGCCGATGGCTGAGTTCAGCAGCTGGTACGAGATCTTTCCTCGCTCCTGCGCCGATCAGCCGCGCAAGCACGGCACCCTGAGGGACTGCATGGCGCGCCTGCCGGGCATTGCCGCATTAGGATTTAACGTGCTTTACCTGCCGCCGATTCATCCGATCGGATGGGCCTATCGCAAGGGCAAAAACGGCACGCTCTCGCCCGAACCGGATGATGTCGGCAGTCCCTGGGCCATCGGCTCGGAAGAGGGCGGTCATAAGTCGGTGCACCCGTTACTCGGTACCCTGGCGGATTTCAAACAGCTGGTGGAAAAAGCCCGAGAGCACGAGATCGAGATTGCCCTCGACATCGCCTATCAATGCTCGCCCGATCATCCCTATGTTAAAGAATATCCGCAGTGGTTTCGTAAACGGCCTGACGGCACCATTCAATACGCGGAGAACCCGCCCAAGAAGTATCAGGACATTTATCCAATCGATTTTGAGACTGAAGACTGGGACGCTCTATGGGATGAATTGAAGAGAGTTCT
>DASUVS010000421.1:0-9938 GCA_036378835.1 Binatia bacterium
GTGCGAACACACTGGTATTTCAGTCTCCGTGATGGTGCGATACTTTGTGTCGATTGTTCCAAGCTCAGAAAAGAAGTTGTGCCTATCTCGGGTGCAACTCTCGCATTTATGATCAGCCTTCAGCAGGAAGGGAATGTTATCCTGGAGAATCCAAAGCCGTCGGCAACAGTTCTAAATCAGATTCGCTCTGCTACGGTGCGGTTTATACAGTTTCAGCTGAATAGGGAAATCAGGTCGGCTTCCTTCCTTAATCAGTTCTGCTCCTGATCATGACCTCTTTACCGACGAACTTTCATTTCCAACGAGGTTACTGACATGGCAAAAAACACAAAATTTGTTTACTTCTTCGGCGGCGGAAAGGCTGAAGGTAAGGCATCGATGCGCAACATACTCGGCGGCAAGGGGGCTGGGTTGCACGAAATGACGCGCATCGGAGTTCCAGTGCCTCCCGGATTCACCATCACCACTGACGTTTGTACGCATTATTACGCACATCGCGGTGGTTATCCGAAGGGTCTGGAAATTGAGGTTAGCCGGGCGCTTAAGCGGCTAGAGAAAAAACTCGGCAAACGCTTTGGCGATGCTAATGACCCATTGTTGGTATCGGTTCGGTCTGGGGCAAGAGAGTCGATGCCTGGTATGATGGACACTGTGTTGAACTTAGGCCTCAATGACCAGACGCTACAAGGTCTTATCCATCAGACACAAGATCCACGTTTTGGCTATGATACCTATCGGCGCTTCGTCCAGATGTACTCGGACGTCGTGCTTGGGGTCAGAGCGAGAGATAAGACGCAAGTCGATCCCTTCGAGCAAATCATTGCAGATACAAAACACGATCGAGGAATCCACTCGGATACTGAGTTGACCGCCGATGATTTGAAGGAAATCGTCGACAGATACAAGGCCGCAGTCAAAGCAGAAACCGGCAAGGATTTCCCCGATGATCCTATCGCACAGCTTTGGGGAGCTATTGGCGCAGTCTTTAGCTCTTGGAACAACGACCGAGCCGTTGCATACCGTGAGCTCTACCATATACCCGATGAATGGGGCACGGCGGTTAATATTCAGGCGATGGTTTTTGGCAATCTCGGTGAGGCTTGCGCCACTGGAGTGGCGTTTACCCGAAATCCGTCGACCGGAGAGAAGAAGTTTTATGGCGAATTCTTGGTAAATGCGCAAGGTGAAGATGTCGTTGCCGGTGTTCGAACACCGAGGGCTATTGCCGAACTAAAAAGTCTAATGCCGAAACCTTACTCACAATTGCAGAGAGTCTGCATAACGCTTGAGAAGCATTACCGAGACGTGCAGGACATCGAATTTACCATTGAGGACAACAACCTGTGGATGCTTCAAACGCGCTCGGCCAAACGCACCGGATTCGCCGCTGTCAGAGTTGCAGTCGAGATGGTCGACGAGAAGATCATTACGAAAAAGGAAGCTTTGCTGCGAATTGAGGCGGATCATTTGAATCAGCTTCTTCGCCCAGTTTTCGATAGCCATGACAAGCACAAGGCAGCGCTAGAACAGCGCGTTCTGGTTAAGGGCTTGCCAGCGGGGCCCGGCGCAGCTACTGGCCGAATCGTCTTTCATGCAGAGGACGCGGTCGAATCGACGAGAAATGGCGACCGAGTAATACTTTGTCGGGTGGAAACGAGCCCAGATGACATTCGCGGCATGGAGGTGGCGGAGGGAATTTTAACTGCCCGCGGTGGCATGACTTCGCACGCCGCATTAGTGGCCCGGCAAATGGGCAAAGTATGTGTCGCCGGTTGCGAAGCGTTGCATATCGATTATGGCGCACGAGTGATGCGTGTAAATGGAGCGATTCTTAGGGAAGGAGATTGGATTTCGGTAGATGGCAGCACCGGTGAAGTCATCAAAGGTGAGCTTCAGACTCGTCCCTCGGAGGTTCTTCAAGCGGTCTTAGAAAACACCTCACCGGCGAGGAAATCCCCATTATACCGTCAGTACACTAAACTCATGAAGTGGGCAGACGAATTCCGCAGCTTGGGCGTGCGAACTAACACCGATCAGCCCGATCAAGCCAGAGTTGCGCGTGCTTTCGGAGCTGAAGGGATCGGTTTGTGCCGAACCGAACACATGTTTTTTCAGGGCGATCGGATCCAAGCGGTGCGCGAAATGATCCTGGCGGATGATGAAGCTGGACGCCGGAAAGCCTTGGCTAAGCTTTTGCCGATGCAAAAGGACGACTTTAAAGCAATTTTGGAAATCATGGGAGACCTGCCAGTAGCTATTCGGACACTCGACCCACCATTGCATGAGTTCCTGCCCAGCCGAGAGGAAGAAATTTCGGAGCTGGCGCATGTCATGAGCGTGCCGCTGGAATCGCTACGAGACAAGGTCAAGATCCTTCAAGAATTCAATCCCATGCTTGGGCATCGGGGCTGCCGCTTGGGAATTTCGTATCCTGAGATTACCGAGATGCAAGCCCGCGCGATATTTGAGGCCGCGTGCGAATTGCGCCGGGAGGGAAAGAGATCATTTCCTGAGGTGATGATCCCGCTTGTCGGGTCGCGTGAAGAATTCGCGGCACAAAAGAATATTGTCCAAAGAGTTGCCGAGCAAACAATGAAGTCCTACGGCGTGAAACTCCGTTTTCTTATCGGAACCATGGTTGAGTTACCGCGGGCATGCTTGGTAGCGGATGAGATCGCACAGGAAGCGGAATTCTTTTCCTTTGGTACCAATGATCTTACCCAGACCTGCCTTGGCCTGTCACGTGATGATGCCGGAAAATTTTTACCCACCTACGTGCTTGATGGACTTCTGCCGGAAGATCCGTTCGTCAGTGTAGATCAGGATGGTGTCGGAAAGCTCATGGAGATCGCGGTCGCAAAAGGGCGAAAATCACGCAAGAACCTTGAAATAGGAATATGTGGCGAACATGGCGGTGATCCGAAGTCGATTCGTTTTTGCCACCAGATCGGTTTGGATTATGTCAGCTGCTCGCCCTATCGTATTGCCATCGCAAAACTAGCGGCCGCTCAGGCGGCGCTGCTATAAACCACCTGATTTCTGACATTTAGCAGCTGGGTCGCGCCTCTATAAGCCGTTCTCGTCGGGAGAAGTTTTATTGACAGGTCTCTCTTTATTCACCATAATTTCACGAGCCGAATTTCCTTCAAATCATCTCTATGGAACCGAGGGTAGCAGAACTATTGGTCCGAGGGGGCGTTGTTTCACGCGATCAGTTGAACAAAGCCCAGCAAAAAGGACGTGACAGCGGTTCGTCCGTGATGAAGGAGCTTGTCCAACTCGGATTTACCACAGAACAAGCTCTTACCGAATTCCTTGCCAAGCAGTTCGGCATCGAGAAGATCGAGCTGAGTCCGGAAGAGATCGAAGAATCGGTTTTCACTCTCGTGCCTCCCCAGCTTACCCAGAAACACCAGCTAGTCCCAACCAAGCTCTCCGGCTCAGTTCTTACAGTTGCGATGGCTGACCCCACGGATCTGATAGCCATCAACGAGATTAAATTCATCACCGGCTACGGGGTAAGAGTCGTGATAGCATCGCCCTCCGCCATCAAGAAAACCTTAGACCACCGCTTTGGCGGAATCAGTTACGACGATGTTCTGAAAAAATTTGGCGATAGCGATATGGAGCTCATCCTCGAGCAGGATGATGTCAATCTCCAAGAGCTTCAACAGGCGACGATGGAAGCACCCGTTGTCACTCTGGTGAATGCCATCTTAGCAGATGCGGCGAAGCGGAGAGCGAGTGACATTCACATAGAACCCTATGAAAAGCTTTTCCGTGTAAGATTCCGTATCGATGGGGTGCTTCAAGAAATAATGAGCCCTCCGCTGCGGCTCAAAAATCCTTTGGTCTCTCGCCTGAAGGTGATGGCGGGACTCGACATCGCTGAACGGCGACTTACGCAGGATGGTCGCATTAAACTAAAAATGGGTATTGGCGGCGAGTTAGACATCCGTGTGTCTATTTTGCCGACCCTCTTCGGCGAAAAAGTCGTGATGCGCTTGCTAGACAAGTCTAATCTCCAACTTGATATGGCGAAACTTGGCTTCGATCCTCAGACGCTGAAAGATTTCCAGGAAGCCATCCATAAACCGTTCGGGATGATCCTTATAACGGGCCCCACCGGCAGCGGCAAATCGACTACTCTCTACTCCGCACTTTCGGAATTGAACAAAGCGGACGTTAATATATCAACCGCTGAAGACCCGGTCGAATATAATCTTGTAGGCATCAACCAAGTTCAGGTCAGAGAACAGATAGGACTGAACTTCGCGTCATGTCTTCGATCTTTTCTACGGCAAGATCCGGACATTATCATGGTCGGTGAAATTCGTGATCTTGAGACTGCGCAAATTGCTGTTAAAGCAGCTTTGACGGGTCATCTGGTGCTAAGCACGCTTCATACGAACGATGCTCCATCCACCATTGATCGGCTGATCAATATGGGCGTGGAACCGTTTCTACTGACTTCGTCAATCAACTTAATTGCAGCGCAACGCCTGGTGCGACGGATCTGCGATAAGTGCAAAGAACCCATCGACGTCACGCCTGAGGCATTGATCAATTTGGGTGTCGATGCTTCCGAGGCTGCAGGAGGTTTTCCGACTTTTCGCGGGCGAGGCTGTAATAGCTGTAATGATACCGGATATAGAGGTCGACTCGCGATTTACGAAATACTGGTGATGCATGAAGGTCTCAGAGAATTGATTTTGAAATCTGCTTCGGCTGCTGATCTGAAAAGAGAGGCGGTTAAGTTGGGCATGAGCACGCTGCGTATGAGCGCCCTGCAGAAGGTTCGGGACGGTTTCACAACGATCGAGGAAACCATCCGCGTTACTGATACGGATAAGGGCTTCGGCTCAGTTTTTTCATTAGGATTCTGAGCGCACGTAGACATACACCAGAAGGATTTACAATCCATGCCAACGTTTCTATGGGAAGGTAAAACTGCTCAAGGAAGACTCATGAAAGGGGATCTCGAAGCTCCCAACCTTGAGGCCGTATTTTCAGCTTTACGCGAGCGGCGGATTCGGCCGATTCCGAACCGAATACGGCAAAAGGGGCAGGGTCTCGACAAAGAAATAAGCATCCCGGGCTTTGGCGAGAAAGTAAAACCTAAGGAGGTGTCTTTATTCACCCGTCAATTTGCCACGATGATCGATGCGGGTTTGCCGATTGTTCAATGCTTGGACATTCTTAGCGAGCAATCAGCAAGTAAAGTGCTCCGCAACACAATTCGTGGAATCAGGCAGGACGTCGAGGGAGGTTTGACTTTGGCAGCTTCTCTTAAGAAGTATCCCAAGGTTTTTGACGACCTATACGTTAATATGGTGGAAGCCGGGGAAGCCGGCGGTGTTCTTAACACCATTCTGAACAGAATCGCTCTTTTCATCGAAAAGGCGACCAAACTCAAGAAAAAAGTTAAAGGCGCGATGATCTATCCGTGTTCAATTCTGGCCGTCGCGGTTATAGTAGTTGCGGTACTACTGATATTTGTCATCCCCGTTTTTGCTGAACTGTTCACTAGTATGGGAAAGGCCCTGCCGGTCCCGACACAGATCGCCATCAATCTTAGCAATTGGTTTATCGCTTACTGGCTCTACATGATCTTCGGAACGGCGGCGTTTATCGGAACGCTCCGATTCTATTATCAGACACCGCAGGGCAGAATGCACATCGATGGGATACTGCTTCGGATGCCGATTTTCGGGGATCTTTTGCGAAAAGTCGCGGTGGCGCGATTCTCGCAGAATATGTCTATTCTCCTGAGTTCCGGCGTACCCATTCTCGATGGCCTAGCGATTACAGCTCGGACAGCAGGCAACAAAGTGGTTGAGAAAGCGATCATGGACAGCCGTATCAGTATTAGCCAAGGTAAAACTGTCTCGGAACCCTTGCGAGATAGCAAAATCTTTCCTCCCATGGTCTGTCAGATGGTGGCTGTAGGCGAAAGCACCGGCGGCCTCGATGGCATGCTGAAAAAGGTCGGCGAACTCTACGAGGAAGAAGTTGATGACGCCGTCGCTAATTTGACCGCGCTCATGGAGCCATTGATCATGGTTGTATTGGGCGTGATTCTCGGCGCATTGGTCATTTCGATGTACCTACCGATTTTTCAGATGGGCTCTTTGGCTTAGGCGCTGAATAGCGGACCTCCAACAGGATCAATACACCCGAGAACCGTCTGAAGTTCTATTTGGCTGGCGATAATAAAAGCTTAACAGAGAAAATAAGGTGGCTGCTTCTTCTTCGGCTAGCTATCTTAACGTTCTTTCTAGCAGCAACGGGCCTGTTCAACTTTTTTCAAGCCGAAGGGAGCCCGCGGTTTTTCTTTATCATTCTGAAACCGCTGCTAATTGTTTATGGAATTTCTATTGGCTCGCTTCTGATCCTGCCGCGAGTTCGCAGTCTTCGATTGTTTGGTCATGCTCAGAACGGCTTTGATGTAGTTCTGATCACCGGGATCATCTGGATTACCGGCGATGCCGCGAGCCCGTTCTCGTTCCTCTATAACCTTGCGGTGATGAATGCAGCCATATTGCTCTTTTACCGGGGCGCGTTCTTCACGGCTGGGTTTTCTAGCTTATGCTACGCAGCCCTTTTGATTTGGGTCATTTACTTCAACGAGATTAGCGGACCTCCTTTGTCATCGTCTGCGTTGGTACCTGTGATTCTGAACATCGGGAGTTTCTTTGTGATTGCCGGGTTGAGCGGGTTTTTAGCCAACAAGCTCGGCGAGACTGAGAAATTACTCGAAGAGAAAAAGAACGACTACCAGGAACTGGATGCACTCAAAGAAGCGTTGATGCAAGGGATGGTTAGTGGCGTGGCAATCACTGACGGTAAAGGAAGAATCAACTACTTCAATCTCCAGGCTCAGAATCTTACTTGTTTGAGTGAGCAGGCAGTCATCGGCAAGCGACTCGACGAAGTTTTTCCGACTCTCCGGTGGAATTTCGATAAACCAGAACCTGGCCCAAGTATCGTGTTAGAAGAAATCGTCTTCGCTAGCGCTAAAGGGGACCAGAAAAATATTCGCTTTAGCTTAGCCTCATTAAACAACTCTCACGAAGAGTGTATGGGATACGTTTCTATTTTTGAAGACATTACGAGACAAAAACGATTCGAAGAGAAGGTCAGGGTCGAAGAGGAACTCCGGCGAGCGCGCGAGTTTAGTTTGCAGGAATTGCCACTTGGTAGCTCGCAAGAGGAGTTTCAGTTCGACGGCGTCATTGGGACGGGCGGCGGCATTGAAACTATTCACCGGCTGATCAGGAAAGTTGCCCTCACCCGAACTAATGTGCTGATTACGGGCGAAAGCGGAACCGGCAAAGAATTAGTCGCGCGGGCAATTCACCTTAATGGACCTAGAAAAGGCAGGCCCTTTGTCGCCGTGAACTGCGGCGCGATACCGGAAGGTCTTATTGAAAGCGAACTGTTCGGCCACGTCCGAGGCGCATTTACAGGGGCCATTGCCGATCACCCAGGACTCTTCAAACAGGCAGACCAAGGAACCATCTTTCTTGATGAAGTAGGCGAGTTGCCGGTTCACTTGCAAGTCAAACTGCTGAGGGTGTTGCAGGAAACGACCTTTACACCGGTTGGTGGCAGCAAGCCAATCAAAGTCGATGTGCGCTTTATTGCCGCGACAAACCGCAATTTGAAGCGGGAAATGGAAGAGAGTCGTTTTCGTGAGGACCTTTATTACCGGCTGAATGTGGTGCAAATAGCTATACCCGCCCTGCGCGATAGAAGAGAAGACATTGCGATGCTTGCGCATTTTTTTATGCGGAAGTTTGCGAGCTTGCATGACAAGAAGATAGAAGAAATTTCCAGTAGCGCTCTGATGCACCTGTTGGGTCACCATTACCCAGGGAACGTCAGAGAGCTGGAGAATATTATCGAACATGCCGTAACTGTGACCAACAAGAACATTCTGACGGATGATGATTTACCGCCGTACATCAATGCCAATCCTGCTGCAGAAGACTGTCAGTCGGTTGAAACAACTGCGCCCGACGAAATCAATGTGTTTTTCGAGAAGGGCTTGTCCTTAGACGCCGAGTTGGAAACACATGAGAGGTGCATTCTCCTGGGCGCGCTTAAAAGAGCCAATGGCGTTCAGAAGCGAGCAGCTGAAATCCTGGGGATCAACTATCGGTCACTCCGTCACAGACTCGAAAAGTATGGTATGTCAGGCAGCAGAGGAAGTCCGCTATCGGACGAGTTTACGGAACAGCAGTAACAAATTTTGTCACTTTGTCCCCCGGGTCAACTTATAAATCCCGAAATCCGCCTACTCCTAATTGCCTCCTCGAACGCCGCTCCTTCAGTATTGAGTGATTATCCGGAAAATTGCGCACTTCAGTGGCAGGGCTTGCCTTGATCCCTGATGCAGGCCGGCCCGGCCTAGATGGCTCTGCTTTTGCTCATCGGCGAGTTCAACGTTCGAACGTCAAAACAGCACGAAGGAGGTATGCGAGAGAAGGCAGTGGTCAACTTGGTTACATATCTCGAAGAAAATTGTTGTAAGTCCATTTGAAGTACGAAAGGAACAAAACACTCAATGAAGCAGTTACGCTTACAAAATGAATCCGGTTTTACACTGATCGAGCTTTTAGTCGTGGTAGCGATCATTGGTATATTGGCCGCCATCGCTATTCCGCAGTTTTCGGCTTATCGAAAACGAGGATATGAAGCCGCAGTGAAAGCCGACCTGAGAAATGCAGCTACAGGCCAAGAGGCCTATTTCACGACAGCGTTCACTTATAGGGCAGGAGTTCTTACTAGTGGCAACTTGACAGGATTTAATGCAAGTCCAACCGTAGCTGTGGCATCAGGCGGTGGATCAAACACGTATGAATTGACGGCTACTCATCAAAACTGTTCAACCACAGTTTGGACCTTTTCCAGTGGAAACGGCCAAATCAGTGGCGGACCCTGTCCGTAACTATCCCGACTTCAATCGTACATTGATAGATCACTCCCAGGGGAGGGGATACACATCCTCTCCCCTTTTCATATTCAGAGCGTGGAGACTGCGTATCGCTGCTACTGAACGTTGCGAATATTTATTGGCGAATTCGATCGCATTGAGCTGCATACTCATTGGGATCTGTTGGTTCAGTCACGATATCATCTGGGAGGCCGAGGTACCTTTTTTTCGGGATTTGGGTCCATATTTCTATCCGATCCGGTTCAGCTTGGCTCAGAGTCTCAGCGCCGGAGAGCTTCCACTCTGGGATCGGCACATGGGGATGGGCTTTCCGCTTCTTGCCAACTTTCAATCGGCGCCGTTTTACCCGCCACACTTAGTTTTTCTTTTGGTTTCCTTTTTCGACGCCATCAGGATTCTGTTTGTCTTCCACTACCTAGTCTCTGCTCTTGGAGCGTATGCCTTAGGTCGGCAATGGGGATATGCCGCCTACATTTCCGTTATAGCCGCTTTCCTCTTCACGTTCGGGGGCATCCTTATCTCTCTGACGAATGTGCTGAATCACTTTCAAGCAGCCGTATGGCTGCCGTGGCTGGTTCTCACCGGAGAACGGGCGATCCGATCTTATGCAGGCAAAGATTTTTTGATTTTTGCTGGCTTCGGGCTAGTGCAATTTTTGGCGGGTTCACCAGAACTTTATGCCCTTAGCCTCGGGTTACTATGCATTCACATTGTAGCAACGGTTAAAGAGTGCTCCGCTGTCACGTACGTGAAGGCGTTTCTACTGGTCGCCGCTGCTAATGTTCTGCTCTTGGCGGTGTCGATGATTCAGCTATTGCCGACGATTGAATTATTTCTTCAGTCCCGGAGACCGAATAACATTCCTTATCAAGAAGCCACGGCCTGGTCACTTAGCCCAATCGGTCTCCTAAACTTTTTCTTTCTCGATAAGGAGATCGATAGGAGCCTGTTTAACGGTGTCCGATTGTTCTTTAGCCAC
>DASUVS010000422.1:0-4578 GCA_036378835.1 Binatia bacterium
ATGGGTAATCCAGGAGGAATCGGCCGGTCAATAAATTGAAATATTCTTCGATGTCGGCTTGATCCGTCAGACCGCTGCTCCTGCTGATAATTCGATAAGCTAACTGCCTGTTGGTTTTAAACTGGTGAATTGCCTCAACGTAAGCCTTTACAAACGTTGTGACGAGGTCGGGTCTCTTTTCGATCAAAGATAACGGCGCATAAAGAACGCCTTGAGGGTATTCCGCGTCGATCTGCGATAAGTCCGCCAAAACGCGCAGCCCAAGTTTCTTGGCACGAGGAGTTTGTGAGAGGGAGAGAATGGAGCCATGAACTTTTCCGGACGAGATCGCCGCCAACCGTTCCGGAGAGTTGCCTATTTGTAAAATTGTGACGTCCCTAACCGGCTCCAACCCCCAGGATTTCAAAGCCATGCGGGTGATAAAATCAGAGCCGGAACCAAACCGGCTAACTGCCACCGCCTTGCCCTTGAGGTCCTGAGGCTTAGAAATTTCCAGGGACGTGACGAAGCTATAAACGAACTTGTTGATAAGAGCTGCCAGGATTTTCAGTGGATAACCGGCTAGATGCGAGCTTACGACTTCTGTAGCAGAGCCGCGTCCAAATTGGACACCCCCCGAAATCATCGCTTGAACCACCGTGGAACCGCCGGGAATATAGACGATCTCGACATCGAGGCCATGTTTTTTAAATACACCGCTTTCCTTGGCAAAATGATTCACTTCCTCGCCCGAGCCAACGCCGCTATATCCGAGGACGACTTTTTCCATGGAGTGGACTGTGACCGCAGGTAAAAATGATAGCGCTACAAGCCCGACCAGTATGTTGCGAATGCCCATAAACCTCCTTAGCGCCGGTAAGTCACGGGCGGCATGTTAAACGGGATTCCTTCGCTTTCGATCTCCTCTTTAAACATTTGCCGAATCTTGGGGTCTTCATCTTCCAGTTCGATCAAGTGGCCTCCGCCGCTGGTGCTCACGAATAATTTGTCATAATCGAAGATCTTGAATTTCTGTCCGAACGGCTTGAAGGCAAGCATCTTCAGCGGTTCTTTTGCCGTGTTGAAGTGCTGGTGAAACCACATGTGCGGGGGCGAAAACATGCTAAATGGTCCCCAGTCGTATCGTTCCATTTCCGTACCCTCAAGCCACATCAGCGAGTACCCTTTGCCTTCGAGAACGAGAATGTCGGCGCCGAGTCCATGCCGGTGCGCTTTCTTGTAGGCTCCCACCGGAGAGCGGGTGATGTGCGCCGAGATGATGTTGTCGCAGAATTCCAGCTCGACATTCGTCGCTCCTGGACCCTTTTTCGTCCAGTCATGAAATTGGAGCTTTTCGATGTCGGCGATGAAACTGGTATCCCATACCCGCTTATCGGGAATTGCGACTCCCTTACCGCTGAAGTAATTATCTTCGCCGCGAAACCGATCGGTAAACTGGTAACTGTTATTAAAAACGAAGTCCCAGTTGTGATATAAGTTGAATACCGACGGCGCGTTGGTATAGCCGATAAATCGGATCGATTCATCTCCCTGCCCGTTAAAATGCTGGTGCCAAGCGTTGAGAGGAATGGAAAACAACGAGCGCTCCTGCCACTCGAACGTCTGTTTTTTGCCGTTATCGAGCCAAACGCTAGTTGCGCCGCGCCCTTTCAAAACGAAGATCATTTCTTCAAACATTTGCTTTTGCGGTTGCAGGCTTTCTCCCGGCGGAATCTCGCACACATAAGCCGCCGAGTTCGGGGCCTCCTTGGGATGGCCTAAGATAATGTAACAGCCCAGCCCGCCGCGCCGGCGCCATGGAGTAACTTCGAGCTTTCTGATATCACCAACGACGAAGTTTCTGACAACCGGAATTTCTTCATAATCAAGGAACTGATCGAAAGCAGTTTCTCCGTAGGCTACTTGGGTATAACCTGATTGACTCCGCATGTTTACCTCCTGCGCTTCATCGGCATTGGCTGGTGATCATAGGTTGGCATTTAATAAAGTGTCAATTTAAAAGTATTTGATGCACAGTTTAATATTTCTTGAGCAAAAATCATTGACTCAGCTCATTCAGCGAAGGTAACTAGGAGCGTCGTGAAAAAAATCGTGGTAACCGGTGGCATCGGGCGCCTGGGACAACTCGTCATCCAGGAACTGTTAATGCACGACTATCAGGTTCTTTCTTTGGACCGAGTGCGGCCCGCGGTGAACACGTGCCCGAGCTGGATCGCCGATTTGCGCAGTCCCGGCGATCTCTATCAGGCTCTCACTGGCGCGCAGGCGGTAGTGCACTTAGGCGCGTATCAAGCGCCGGGTCTGGCGCCCGATGCGGAAATATTCGGCAATAATGTGACGGCAAGCTACAACGTGCTTAAAGCCGCCAGCGATCTTGGCATCAAAAAAGTGGTGATGGCGTCGAGCACGGCGGCTTTCGGGTTCATTTACGCTTTGCGGCGCATGGTTCCGGAATACTTGCCGTTGGACGAGAAACATCCGTCGCGGCCGCAGGATCCGTATGGGCTGTCTAAAGTCGTCGGCGAGCAGATCGCAGATTCCGTAGCGCTGCTCCACCCGGACATGGCCATCAGCAGTTTGCGCTTTCCCGGTGTGATCTTCGATTTCTCATACGACTCGGTTCGTCAACGCTGGAAAGATCCCGGCGCTCGCGCCAACACCTCGTGGGCCTACATCGACGGCCGGGATGCCGCAACTGCTTGCCGTTTGGCGATCGAGGCGGAGTTTGCTGGCCATGAGGTCATGATCGTTGCGGCGAAGACGAGCAGCATGCGCGAGCCGACTGTCGAATTGATCGAGAAGTATCTCGGCCAAGGCATCCAGGTGAAAAACGCTCGTGCCGGCAACTGGAGCGGCGTTAGCTCGGCAAAAGCCGAGAAACTGCTCGGCTTCAAAGCCCGGTACGGTTGGGAAAACTTTCTAACTATTTAAGTCGTCGTCTTAATCGTCATCGGCTGCTATCGATTCTATTACTTTCAAGCTTAGAGTATCCGGCCAAAGGATTCGCCATGTCTTACTACAAAAGTCTTTCAGAGTATGTGCAAATTCTCGAGAGAGAGGGACTGCTGATCCGGATCAAGAAAGCCATCAACAAAGATACCGAGATGCACCCGCTGGTTCGGTGGCAGTTCCGCGGGCTCGGCGAGGAGCAAAGAAAGGCTTTCCTGTTTGAAAATATCTATGACGCCAAAGGCAAGCAGTATGACATTCCCGTTCTCATCGGCGGGCTTGCGGCTTCGCAGAGGATTTATGCGCTGGGCTTGATGTGCAAAGAATCGGAAGTCGAGGAGCTCTGGTCACAAGCGTTGGAGAAGCCCATCGACCCAGTTTTCGTAAAAGAAGGCCCGGTACAGGAGGTCGTCTGGCAAGGCGAAGAGCTGATTCGCAGGGGAGGCCTTTATCAACTGCCGATCCCGATATCCACGCCGGGCTTTGACAATGCGCCTTATCTAACCGCCGGATGCTGGATCACCAAGGATCCGGAAACCGGGGTCAGAAACATGGGTGTGTACCGCGGGCAAATCAAAGGCCCGCTCAAGACCGGCATCATGTGGGGCAGCCTCAAGCATACCGCGATTCATTGGGAGAAATGCAACGAGAGGGGAATTCCGCTCGACGCCGCCATCGTTCTTGGCGGCCCGCCCTGCATTACTTATGCAGCGGTGCAGCCGGTTCCCTACGGCGTCGATGAAGTGGCGCTGGCAGGCGGGTTGGCGCGCTGCCCACTGGAGATGGTTGGCTGCAAAACAGTCGATCTCGAGGTTCCGGCGCATGCCGATATCGTAATCGAAGGGAAAATTCCTTCGGATTATCTCGAGCCCGACGGGCCGTTTGGCGAGGCGCACGGTTATTTGGATCCGGGAGATCTAAATGGCGTATTCGAAGTCACCTGCATCACCCATCGCAAAAATCCCATTTACGTTTCTATGATCAGCCAGCTGACGCCGAGCGAATCGAGCAAGATCAAGCAGTCCGCCTACGAGACTCTGGCATTGAAGCATCTCAACAAAAACGTCGGAGTGAATGCCACCCGGGTCGCGCTCTACGAAGATCTGCTCAACCGCCAGGTCGCGGTGATACAGATCAAAAAAGAAAAGCCCGATGACACGTGGCGCGCCCTCGAAGGACTGCTGCCATCGCGGGTGATTCACAAGCTGATCGTCTGCGTCGATGAAGACATTGATCCGCACGATGCCCAGTCTCTTCTTTGGGCGATAGCAAATCGCTGCCAGCCACACCGCGACATGCGGATCGTGCCGAACCGCCCCCTGCCGTGGAACCCGATTCGCTATGTCGCTGATGGGGAGCATTATGATGTGACGGATTCGACATTGCTGATAGACGCGACTTTGAAGGCGGCGTTTCCTCCGGTGGCGCTGCCGCAGCAATCCTTCATGGAACACGCGCGCGAGCTTTGGGACGAGTTAGGCTTGCCGAAATTGACTCCGCGCCCGCCCTGGTCCGGATATTCATTGGGCTTATGGCCGGAGGAAGCGGCAATCCAGGCCGGCAACGCAGTCGCCGGCAATCACAGCCTGAATGCCGAGTTCAGTTCGAAGCACGGTATCAAAGTGCCCA
>DASUVS010000423.1:0-3554 GCA_036378835.1 Binatia bacterium
TTCATGCCGACCACCGATCTTCCCGACGGAGATCCCCGCAAGGATCTGGTGTTTATCGATGATGACATGGTACGGCTGCGCGCTCGAGTGGAAAGACTGAAGAGCCGCCATGGTCATAGAGAGTATCCTTCCTCGCGTACCCGGCGCTTTATTTCCAATATCCGGATCAAAGAAGAAGAGGGCGGCATCGTCGCGACTTCCTCGTTTATCGTCTATCGTTTCCGCATGGGCGAATCGAGCCCGTATGTCGGTTGGTACGAGCACAGACTAAGACGAGTAAACGAAGGGTTGAAGATTCATCATAGGAAAGCCGTTCTGGACTTGGAAGCGCTGAGCGATCACGGAGCGGTGAGCATCATTCTTTAGCGCCCGGCGGCAAGGATTGCGTTCGAGCAGTTCCAAACCTTCCATTCGTTCCATTGTCTCCCCGCCTTAAATACGATGAACTCGTTTAAGGACAGTGAACGTGTTGAAATCGTTCCAGCCATTCAATCGCTGTGCTCCGCTCAAATCGTTCTGAGAATTGCCATCAAACTTCAGACACTTGTGTCGGATCATAGCCGGATGACGATTGCATTTCAGCAGTTCAGATGTTCCATTCGCCCCTAAAACACAATAGACCTGCTCCAGCGGAGCGCAGCGGTTCGGCCAGTGAAACACTCTGAGATGGTTTAACAGATAAGTAAGTACAGGGAGTCCGCGTAAATGCCGGGCGGACCACGCCGCGTCATTTCGTCTTAACGTTAAGAACTTACCGTGCTATCCACTGCTCAGGGAGGCAGGCAATCATGGGAAAAATTACTGCGAACATACACCAGCTTACAGACTCGGTATTTGCCGTGATCGGCATCGACGGCGCGACGAACTTTGGCATTATCAAAGGTCGCGATCATTCGGCGGTATTGATCGATGCCGATATCCGGCGCATGGACGAGATCGATGACGCTCTTGAAAGGACAGAGTGCAAAAAAGTTCGTTATCTGGTGAACACCCACGAGAATTTTGATCACAGCTCCGCCAATGACTATTTCGAGAAAAACGGGACCGTCGTGGTTGGCACGAATGGCTGCTATCGGGCGCTGGAGGAAGATGGGGACCAAAAATTTGCCGAGATGGCAGGGCGATCGCCGGAGCTGTGGAAGAGGTTTCCCGGATTGAAGATGGCCAACCTGCAAATCACGTTTCCGCAAGAGATCATGCTTCATCTTCCGGGCGTGGCCGTACGGCTACTTTTTGCAGCCCATAACGGCCAGAGCCATAGCCGCGGAGACGCGATAGCGATGCTCCAGCAGGACAAAATTTTATTCGCCGGCGATCTCCTTTATACGGATTTTCACCCGGTCACCGTATACGGCAATATTCCCAATTGGCTCCAAAGCATCAATCACCTGCTTGGCCACGATTTTGTTTCCGTGGTGCCTGGACATGGGCCGGTATCGAGCGGCGGCAACGACGTTTACAAATCGGCCTTCGAGAAGTTTCGCAGCTATCTGGAGGATTTCGACGGCCGGCTTAAAGAAATGAAGACAGGTAAAAAAAGCCCCGGTGAAGTCGAATCGTATATGAAGAGCGGCGCATACGCCTCCATGGGTAAAACCTGGATGGTCAAACGCAATATCGAATATTCCTTGAGAGCGAGGAATTAACTATGTTGCGTCTTTTTCTTTCGCTGCTAGTGATCGCTTATCTTGCCGGCTCATCCGTCAGCGTTTCTGCCGCCGACAAACTTCGGGTTGGCTTTCCCTCTCTGGCGACTGCGTTGAGTCCTACATGGGTGGCAGCAAAGAAAGGCTTTTGGAAGAAACACGATCTCGATGTCGAGCTCATCTTGCTATCGGGCGCGGTGATTATTCCGACGTTACTGAGCGGAAGTTTGGATGTTGTCATCGGTTCAGATACTTCGGCAATAATTTCGAACTTAAAAGGAGGGAATAATCTGCGCCTGGGCGTGACTACCAACTCACTGGGTTCCACCCTGGTGACGCAGCGAAGTGTCGACTCGATCAAGCAATTAAAAGGCAAGATAATCGGCATTGGGAGCCAGGGGTTCAGCTCGCTGGAACTGCGCCTGTCGAAGCTGCTGCTGGACAATGGCATCGATCCGGAAAAAGAAGTCAAGTTTTTGCCTATCGGAGGCAACCCAAGCGCTCGAGTCGCGGCTCTGGAGAACGGGCTGGTGATCGCTGCGATGATCACTCCGCCCTATGATAGGGTTGCGGTAGAGAGCGGCATGAAGTCGCTAGCGAAAATTGATGCTCCCGTTATCGCCGGCGGGATCAACGTCAGAAGCGATTATCTGCAAGGCAATAGGGACAAACTCGTTCGTTTTTTGAAAGGCTATATCGAAGGAATTCATTTCCTGATTAACAATAAAAAGGAAACCGTCAAGATTTTTTCCGATTATCTGGGTGCCCGTGATCCCAAGGTGATCGAATATTTTTATGGAGAAATTGCTGGGCGGGTGGAGAAGAGCCTGAGTCCGGATCCGGAGTCGGTGCGCTTTACCCTCGACTTCATTGGACGCTTGAATCCAAAAGCGAAGGAGATCAAGACCACGGATTTTTCGGATCTGTCCTTGTTGGAAGAGATTCAGCAGTCCGGATTTATCCATAAATTGTATCGATAAATACGAGCGGCAATTCTAAAACGTAATGACTGGATCTGGATTCGTGCTAGGGACATGCGTTCAATGATCACCTCTTCAGCTTCTCGACGAACCCGCTTTTTTTGATTTCTTCGAGGACGCTCGCGTCCATCAATCGGAGCGATTCGGGGGTTTGTCCCTTTGCTTTTGGGTTGGTCTTAGCCGTTTGCGCAATTACCAGTTCGAGGCCCTTGCGATCGGGCATGTTTAAAAGATCCTCGCCGTATTGCCCTAAGAAATAATCATAGCCGACAGCATACATTTCATCTTCGGCCCGGATGTATTTTTTCGTGAGTCGAATGGCCAATGCTTTATCCTTCTTGACGATATAGAGACCTTCGATCATTGCCTTCAAGAACGAGGTGACCTTGTCACGGTTCGCTTCCAGGTAACTTCTCTTGACCATCAGGGCGCTTTGTGGAAACGCCAGACCCGCCGCTGCCATGTCGAGGGTGAGATTCATGCGATGTTTCTTAATCGCCAGCGTGGCGACCGGCTCGCTGAACACCGAGGCATCGGCAGACCCGCCGGTCAGTGCTGCTATGCGACTGGGATTGCCGCCCAGTTGAATGAGCGTTGCATCCTTCGGATTGATTCCAAGTTTCTCCAAACTCGCTTGAACAGCAAAATCGGTGGCCGAGCCGAACTGGCTTATGGCAAACCGTTTTCCTTTCAGATCCTCCCCGTTCTTGATCTCCGGGCGAGCGACCAGCTTGAAAGCAAAAAAATTAAAGCCGCCGGAAACCATGGTCATATCACCGCCGTGCAAATTGGCGGTAACGGCCAAAGCACCGGTAGAGAAAAGAAACTGGACTTCATTGGAGAGTAGAGTTTGTGCCCCCAACGTCCCGCTGTTTAAAGCTAGGTATTCGACGTCGAAGCCGTATCTTTTAAACACGCCTTGATCGTG
>DASUVS010000424.1:0-8075 GCA_036378835.1 Binatia bacterium
TCGCACCGGTTCGTATGACAGTGATGGTTGCATACCACAGCGGCGGCAACTATCTAGAAACGGCTGGTACCCCGTCAAACTGAGAAGCTTTAATTCAAAATCGATAAGAAAAGTTACAGATGCTTCTTCAATTTCTAGACGGTTTAGGCCCTTCTTCAAATGATCAAAAACCAATCTATTCTGTTCGCGCTCGCCGAGGAGCCCCTCCGTGATCTCAACATAATAAGAGGCAAAGGCAATTTTTTCTAAGCTCGCGATCAAATTTTTATAGCTTTTCTGCAATTCGCAACCGAGAATAAATGCTAGACTGCTTCTAGATCGGTCCTGAAAGTTTAAATTAACGAAGGAGAATGGTTCGAGGGAGTTTACAAACCGCTTCTTTGAACGCTTAGCTCCTTTGGCAATCCCGGTGAGTTTGCCGTGGCGCTCAGTTAAAAATGAGACAATCTTGTCTGATTCTCCGAAAGGCCAACTACGTAATACGATAGCCGAGGTAAAATGGCTGGTTTGCATGGATGCTTCGCGCCGGAACTACCTTACCATCGATTCTAATGTTCGACAACTATTCAATAAATCTACGCTTTCTAAATCGGGCCAACTTGACAAGGTTGAGAGCCGTGATTAGATTTGCGCTATTATTCTGTGGGAGACTTTAGAATGTCCGAAGAAAGCAAAAAACCAGAGCACTGGAGTGACTCCGCCGAAAGCATGGTCGACTCCGCGTCAGAAAGGCAGGATGAGCAAGCGGAGTTGCGTGACAAATTCCAAGCCAAGGAGAAAGAATCACAAGAGAATTACGAGCGCTATCTCAGACAAGTGGCCGAAATGGAGAACTTCAAAAAGAGAGTCAATCGAGAAAAGGAAGAAGCCATTCGCCACGCTAATGAAAACTTGATCAAAGATATTCTTCCGGTGATCGATAACCTCGAACGGGCGATCGCGCATGCTCAAGGTGGCGGCAATGGTAAGCCATTGGTTGAAGGGGTTGAGATGGTATTAAGAGGACTGTTGGACGTTTTTAGTAAATATGGTGTGGTGCAGGTCCCGGCCGTAGGAGTGGTTTTCGATCCAGGTAAACACGAAGCGATGGCCCAGGTTGAAAGCAGTGAGCATGAGCCTAATACCATTATCAATGAACACCATAAAGGTTATATCTTTCGCGACCGATTACTGCGTCCTGCACTGGTCACGATTGCTAAAGCTCCACAAGATAAAGACGGAAAAAACGGTCAAATCGAGGTTGAAAAGGGTCCGGCCGATGATTAAATCAAAACTGGCCCGCAACGTTTAAGACTTCATTTAGGAGCAACTGAAATGGCAAAAGTTATTGGAATCGACTTAGGCACAACCAACTCCTGTGTCGCAATTTTGGAGGGTGGAGACCCTAATGTCTTGGCAAATTCAGAGGGAAGCCGGACTACGCCGTCGGTCGTGGCATTTACCGATAGCGGAGAACGGCTGACAGGACAAATTGCAAGAAGACAAGCCATTACGAACCCTGAAAACACCATCTTCGCGGTCAAACGGCTAATAGGCAGGCGTTTCGATGATCTTATGGTGCAAAGGGCAGCGAAAGTTCTCCCCTATAAGGTAGTCCGCAATGACAACGGAGATGCCTGGGTCGAGATTCGCGGCAAACAGTATAGCCCCGCTGAGATTTCCGCTTTCATCTTGCAAAAGATGAAACAAACAGCGGAAGATTACCTCGGCGAAAAGGTAACTGAGGCGGTTATTACAGTACCGGCGTACTTCAATGACAGCCAGAGACAAGCAACCAAGGATGCCGGGCGTATCGCCGGATTAAACGTTCTGCGGATCATAAATGAACCCACTGCTGCGTCTCTTGCTTACGGACTGGACAAGAAGAAAGACGAGAAAATCGCCGTTTTCGATCTTGGCGGTGGGACTTTCGATGTGTCGGTCCTGGAACTAGGTGAGGGCGTCTTTGAAGTCAAAGCTACGAATGGTGATACCTTTCTCGGCGGTGAGGATTTCGATCAAAGAATCATCGATTATTTGGCTGATGAGTTCAAGAAGGATCAAGGAATTGATTTAAGAAAGGATCGGATGGCCTTGCAGCGCCTTAAAGAAGCGGGTGAAAAGGCCAAATGCGAGCTATCTTCCTCGATGGAAACCGACATCAATCTACCGTTTATCACAGCAGATCAGCAAGGTCCGAAACATCTCAACATGAAGTTGACGCGATCGAAGCTTGAAGCGCTTTGCGGCGATTTGCTCGATCGACTCGAAGCTCCCTGTCGCCAGGCATTGAAAGATGCTGGTCTGAGCGCCGGTGACATTCATGAAGTGGTACTGGTTGGCGGTATGACCCGGATGCCTGCAGTGCAGGAGCGAGTCAAAAAGATTTTTGGAAAAGAGCCGAATAAGGGCGTCAATCCCGATGAGGTCGTTGCTGTAGGTGCGGCTATTCAAGGAGCGGTTTTGACCGGCGATGTTAAGGACGTCTTGCTGCTGGATGTCACACCGCTTTCACTTGGAATCGAGACCCTTGGCGGAGTATTCACAAAACTCATTGAGCGAAACACCACGATCCCGACTAAAAAAAGCCAGGTATTTTCCACCGCGCAGGATAATCAAACCGCAGTTTCCATCAGGGTTTTTCAAGGCGAGCGGGAAATGGCAGCGGACAACAAGCTCCTGGGACAGTTCGATCTTGTGGGTATCCCGATGGCTCCCCGCGGGGTTCCTCAGGTTGAAGTAACTTTCGACATAGACGCGAACGGTATCGTTCATGTCGCAGCCAAGGATTTAGGAACAGGGAAAGAACAATCGATTAAAATCACGGCTTCAAGCGGACTGAACGAAGAAGAAATTAAGCGCATGGTTTCCGATGCGGAATCGCACGCGTCCGAGGATAAGAAGCGTAAAGAGACTGTGGAGGCTCGTAATCAACTCGATACGCTCATCTACTCTACAGAAAAATCGCTAAAAGAGCATGGCGGCGACCTCGAGCCGGGAGTGAAGGAAAATATTGAGTCGGCGCTAACTCAAGCCAAGGCAGCCTTGGAAGGCCAGGATGCCCAAGCAATGAAGACTGCGGCGGATCAGCTGAGCCAATCATCTCACAAACTGGCGGAATCGATGTACGCTAAAGCGTCGCAGCAGCAAAAGACTCAGGATACCGGTGAAACAGAAGGACAAAGCAGCGAGGACGGAAGTAAAAAGAAAGAGGATGTGGTCGACGCGGACTTCACCGAGGTTAAAGAATAATCTCCAATCTGGTCTAAGTGGTCACTAACAAGTCGTCGGGAAAAGCCCCTGCTCCGATCACTAGCGATGGAGAGGGGCTTTCCTTCATCTACAAATGTAATCAAAAACGAGGCGGCGCTTGAACGGCAAAAAAGATTACTATGAGCTGCTGGGAGTCGGTCGCAATGCCAGCGAGGATGAGATCAAGAAGGCGTACCGAAAACTTGCGCTGCAGCATCATCCTGATCGAAACCCCGGAGACAAACAGGCGGAAGAAACCTTTAAATCGGTTTCCGAGGCGTACCAGGTACTTTCGGACTCGCACAAGCGAGCACAGTACGATCAGTACGGTCATGCGGCTTTCGGTGATAGCGGTCCGTTTGCTGGCGGATTCGACTTCAATTCTGGTTTCGAAGATATCTTTGGCGATATCTTTGGCGAATTTTTCGGCGGAGCGGGTGGACGCCGCCGCGCCCAAACGCGCGGAGAAGACCTACGTTACAATCTAAGCTTAAGCTTCGAAGAAGCAGTCGCTGGGGTAGAAAAAAAAATCAAGATTCCACGCCACGGACCGTGCGAGACCTGTCGTGGTACTGGCGCCAAACCTGGGACATCGCCGCAGACGTGTCCCACCTGTCATGGCCGCGGACAAGTTAGCTTTCAACAAGGTTTTTTCAGCGTCTCGCGCAGTTGCAATCAATGTCATGGGCAAGGGACTATAATAGCTGATCCATGCGCATCTTGCGGCGGAGGTGGGCGCACTCGCAAAATGCATACGTTGAGTGTAAAGATTCCGGCCGGTGTTGATAACGGTTCTCGGCTTAAGCTTCGCGGCGAAGGGGAAAGCGCCCCAAGCGGCGGGGCGCCCGGAGATCTATACGTTGTGATTCAGGTAGAGACTCACCCGATCTTCAGACGTGAGAACCTTGATATACTTTGCGATGTGCCAATAACTTTTGTGCAGGCAGCGCTAGGGGCGGAGATTGATGTCCCCACGTTGGAGGGCAAGGTCAAAATGAAGGTACCCCAGGGGACCCAATCAGGAAAGCTCTTTCGGATAAAAGGGAAGGGTGTAAAGGACCCGCGCGGGTATCAGCAAGGGGATCAACACGTCCGTGTAGTGGTTGAGACCCCGACCCACCTTACAGCAAGGCAGAAGGAACTTCTTAAGGAGTTTGCCTCCTTAGGTGGAGAAGACGTTAACCCGCTTGCGAAAGGTTTTTTCGACAAAGTGAAACAGTTGTTCGACTAGCTCGCTTCCCAGACAAACTTCTTTGGTTAGCCCTTGCAGCGCATCCTGGGCAAAGTAAAATTGTTGTTGACGTGGGTTTTCAGTCTGACTAAGTTGAGCAAGGAATATAACACTTGATGAGTGACACTGAATGGAAAGTTGAAGACTCGGAGGGTAAGGGATCCCAAGTAGAAATACCTGAAGTTCTCCCGCTACTGCCGATCCGCGATATCGTCATCTATCCCTATATGATGCTGCCGCTCTTCGTTGGCCGAGATGTTTCGATCCGAGCCGTTGAGGAGTCTCTTTCTCGCGACCGATTAATTTTTCTGGTAGCGCAGAAGAATTCTTCCGAAGAAAGCCCAAATCCGTCAGAAATACACAAGGTTGGCACAATCGCTTCCATCATGAGAATGCTGAAGCTCGCCGATGGACGGGTCAAGATTTTGGTCCAGGGTCTATCCAAGGGAGAAGTGGATATTTTCACCCGTGAGCGTCCGTTTTTTGAGGTAAAGATTCGGAAAGTCATCGAACCTACGCTACAAGAAGTTCCCATCGAAGTTGAAGCTTTGATGCGCACAGCCAAAGAAAAAATCGAGCAAATTCTGAACTTAAAAAACCTCCCTCCTGAGATAGTGATGGTGACCGACAACATCAGTGATCCCGGCGTACTGGCGGATCTGGTTGCCTCTAACCTTCGTCTGAAGATCGATGAGAGCCAAGCGATCCTCGAGATTTTCGATCCCATCGAGCGACTGAAGAAAGTCAACGATCTTTTAAGTCGCGAACTAGAACTGTCGACGATGCAGGCGCGTATCCAGAATCAAGCCAAAGAAGAGATGAGTAAGACTCAGCGCGATTATTTTTTGCGCGAGCAACTGAAACAGATACAACAGGAACTTGGTGAAGGCGACGAACGCGCCGAAGAGATGAATGAGGTCCGAAAACAAATCGATAAAGCTAAAATGCCCCCTGAAGTTAAGAAGGAGGCGGACAAGCAGCTTCGCAGGTTAGAGCAGATGCATCCGGAATCATCCGAGGCCTCTCTGGTTCGAACCTATTTGGATTGGCTGGTTGACCTTCCGTGGAGCAAAAAAACCAAAGACAATCTAAACATTAAAAAAGCCAAGCAGGTCCTCGACGAGGATCACTATAACTTGGAAAAGATCAAGGAGCGCATCCTCGAGTACCTCGCGGTCAACAAACTTCGCAAGAAGTTGAAAGGACCGATCCTCTGCTTTGTCGGACCCCCGGGTGTCGGCAAGACGTCCCTGGGCCGTTCTATCGCACGGGCTCTTGGCCGCAACTTCGTGCGGGTTTCTTTGGGAGGCGTACGCGACGAGGCGGAGATCCGTGGTCATAGACGCACCTATGTGGGAGCATTACCGGGCCGCATCATTCAAGGTATCAAGCAGGCCGGCTCCAATAACCCGGTTTTTATGTTGGACGAAATCGATAAGGTAGGGGCCGATTTCCGTGGCGATCCCTCGGCCGCTCTACTTGAGGTGCTCGATCCGGAGCAGAACCACGCCTTCAGTGATCATTATCTGAACCTGCCGTTCGATCTTTCAAACACGCTGTTTATTTGTACTGCCAATCTGCTGGATCCTGTTCCAGCGGCTTTAGCGGATCGGATGGAAGTGATCCAGCTCTCGGGTTATACCAACGAGGAGAAACTCGAGATTGCCCGGAAATATCTTATTCCTAGACAATTCGAAGATAATGGACTTTCAGCGAAGACAATCGAAATTTCCGATGATGCCATGTTGCGCATCATCGGCGAATACACCAAGGAAGCGGGTCTGAGAAATCTCGAAAGGGAGATCGCATCAATCTGCCGAAAGGTTGCCCGTAAGGTGGCCGAAGGAAAAACCGAGTTGACCCGGATTACACGTGCGAACGTCCATTCCTTCTTAGGAGCTCCGAAGTTTCTACCTGAAGCCGAGCAGGAGCACCATGAGATCGGGGTTACTACCGGTCTGGCTTGGACCAGCGCAGGCGGCGAAATTCTCTATGTCGAAGCTTCGCTCTCCAAGGGACGGGGCAACTTAACTCTGACCGGGCAATTGGGCGAAGTTATGAAGGAGTCAGCTCAAGCGGCGGTGAGCTATGCTCGAGCGCATGCTAAAAAGCTGGATATCGAAGAGGATTTTTATCAAAAGCTCGACATTCATATCCATGTTCCAGCAGGGGCGATCCCCAAGGATGGACCGTCAGCGGGCATTACGATGGCAACTGCGCTCATTTCTGCACTCACGAAACGCGCTGTTAGTAGAGATGTGGCTATGACGGGAGAAATCACCCTACGAGGTAGAGTGCTACCCATCGGCGGGCTTAAGGAAAAAGCGCTAGCGGCTTTTCGAGCCGGGATAAAAACGATTATCATTCCCGAACGAAATGAAAAGGACTTGGATGAAATTCCCAAGGTCCTACGCCGCAAACTTCAGTGGGTGCTTGCAGAAAGCATGTCCGACGTTCTAAAGAACGCGTTACTGGATAAACCTAGCCCGAAGAAGTTGGCAAAAGGCGCGGGCGACAGGGTGCGGGCTCGCCGTGCTAGGCCATCGAAACGCGGTGCAAAACCGCTGCAGAAAACTCGTCGAGATCGATCCATTCCCTTGCGGCCATAACCAATTCTACTGAACTCAACCGAGCAAACGCTCTCAAACGCTGCACCCCGTGCCGGTTCTCTTACTTGATCGCGCATGATAGCGACTCTTGCTATGAAGTTAAGCCGTTTGGGTGAATTCGGCCTGATTGAACGGGTTCGACGCACAATGCCAACGAGTCGCGATGTAGCGCTCGGCATCGGCGATGATGCGGCCTGGGTCAGAGCCAAAACCGATTCCTTTCTTGTCACGGCAGATCTCTTGCTCGAGGACGTTCATTTCAATCTTAACTGGACTTCACTATCCGATTTAGGTTACAAAACCCTCGCGGTCAATTTGAGCGACATCGCTGCCATGGGCGGGGTCCCGGCCTATCTAACCCTTTCTCTGGGTATTCCAAGCCATTTTACCAGCGAGGAAATGGACCGTTTTTACCATGGGATCAAATCGTTGGCAGTGAAGCACAATGTGACCGTCGTCGGAGGAGACACCAGTGTGGCCGACAAGTTGCTGATTTCCGCTTGCCTTATCGGTCATGCCCCCTATCGGCCGATCCGTCGCAGCGGCGCCAAACTCAAGAACGATATATATGTCACGGGAACCTTGGGGGATTCAGCGTTGGGTCTGCAATTACTTAAGCGCGGGATGCTCACACAAAAAGGCGCTGGATATCTCCTTAGCCGGCATCACAAACCCACACCGAGACTTGCTGTAGGTGCTCTGCTGGCGCGAAAAAAATTGGCTACTGCGATGATCGATGTGAGTGATGGGCTGCTGCAAGACCTCGGGCACATTTGTAGAGCCAGCCACCTAGGCGCGCGCATCTGGGAAGAGGCTTTGCCGTTATCAGGAGCGTACCGAGAGCTAGCTGGCAATGAGGGCACACATTATGCGTTAAGCGGTGGTGAGGATTACGAGTTATTGTTTTGCGCTCGCCCGAGTGATCGACAGCTAATTGACCGATTGCAGCATCAGGTTAGAGTGCCGTTAACCCGAGTCGGCTCCTGCGTCCCGGCTAATCAAGG
>DASUVS010000425.1:0-17028 GCA_036378835.1 Binatia bacterium
GGTATTGATTTGGGCTGTTTGCATCGGCGCAGCGGCTATTTTCGCAGATGCTTTAGTTGGGCCGGTGTTTTGACCGGTATTCGCTAGAGTTCCTTTCGTTAGTTGACTCTGGGACCCAAATAAAAACCTGCCGGTGTCCAATAAAAATGTGCCGGGATCGGTGAGCGAAGCAAAGCCGGCCAGGATGACGATCGCTAAAGAGGCGGGTGCGGCAGCTGTAAACCAATTCATCGGCTTGCGCTTGGAGATCTGAGGTGTCGTTTCAATCGAGCGTATTGCAGCGCCAGCCGCCGTCTCGTTGATTGGGTTTTGGGTGGGCTGGTTGGCCGGCGTCAGCCGCAGATCGCGAATCACTTCCCCGATGACATCTCGAGAGATACTTTTCTGGGAGCCGGCAAATGCGATCACTAAGGCATTGTCACAAATTACATTGATTAGCCGCGGGATACCCTTCGAATAAAAGGCAATTTCGTCAATGGCATCAGCGTGAAATAGGTCAGGATCGTCACAGCCGGCGACCCGCATCCGAAAATTGATGTAAGACCCTACCTCGTCATCTCTCAATGGAGCGATTTCACACCGAATAGCGATTCGCTGCTTGAGCTGCCTTAGGTGCGGCTGGTCGAGTTTGTCCTGGAGTTCAGGCTGGCCCATCAGTACGATCTGCAAAAGCTTTTGGCGATCTGTTTCGAGATTAGAGAGAAGCCGCAATCCTTCCAACGATTCATCGCTCAGATGCTGAACTTCATCCATGAGCAAGCAAACCGTTTGGCCGCGCTCAAGTTGCTCGATTAGATAATCGTTCAGTTCCTCTACCATGCCAAGGCGATCTTTTCCTGCTCTTGGTAAACCGAGTTCGCGCAGGATAACCCGCAGCAGCTCGTTGAACGTAACGTCAGTGTTGAAAACGAGCACCGTTTGAATGGTCTTATCCAAGCTGAGCATCAGCTTGCGCAACAGTGTCGTTTTTCCGGTTCCGACCTCGCCGGTAATAGCTATAAAGCCCTTTTTTGCCTCGATACCATAGCGAAGGTTTGCATATGCTTCCAGGTAAACGGAATTGGCGTAAAAAAAACGTGGATCCGGCGTTATGCTGAAGGGGGATTCTTTAAATCCAAAGTGTTGTTCGTACATGCAGTAAGCTATAGAGTTGTTAGTTGTTTACCGATGCTTCTGTTCAAGGCTCTTAATTCCTGCGTAACCAGGTCCACCCTAGCGTAGCTGCTGCCACGGTAGGACCGCTCACCTAGAGTACAATGCAGCTATCGGTTGGCCACTTGCGTGTACTAACCTGACCTGCAGCCCCTTTTATCGCGGCGATCGAGACTCAGCAACCTTTGTGCCTGCTCCGAAATGGGGCCTGATTACTCGCTGCTTAGAGCATCAGGCGCGGCGATTTTGGGCCGAGAAGCGGCAAACTCGCCTGCCCGCATGGACGAATCGGGTTGATCGGGTTTATACGTCGAGGAGCCAGACAGCGGATCAAGAACCGGATAGCTAGATTGTTCGCAGAGTTTATCGAGGTGCTCGCGCACGTCTCCGACCGTGTTGACAATGTAGCGCCGGTTGACTTTTAGCGTGATCGGGTGTTTTTAGGATCGGTTTTCTGTAGCCCGGAACTAACTAATAGTGTAGATAGAAGAAGCTAATCTAAGCCCATATGCGATCATGAGAGGATAAGCATGGCCGAACGGTACCGCAACCATTTGATTCTCGTCAAAGCTGATTTTGACTCATATTCGCGCTTCTGGAATGTCAGAGCGCATATTCAATTCAACCAGCACGTCACCTTTCGTGACGTTCTAATAACCGGCCCTAAGGAGACGTTTAGGAGTCAGAAGCGGGCGGAAACGCATATCATCCAAGAAGCGAAAAAGTGGGTTGACAATAGGCTCCGCGAGATTGCCAATAAGGCTCAAACCGCAGATACAGTGGAGACCTAATTGGTTCGCAATTGCCTTTGGCTAGCACAATGCGAGCGAATATTCACGTAGCGTGAGATCTCCTTCGGAGGACTCCTGTGGGTGCTTAGTATCCAAATGGCATTGCCATGCTACTCTGAAGCGAACTCGATCTCGGAGCGGAGAATAGAAACTGTTTCAACTTCGGCAATCCTGACATGTTGCTGGCAGCGATTTACCATGAACGAAATACTCTGTGACCACTGTGAAGGGCCTCTGACAGGCATTGCTTATCACGTAATAAGCGAAGAAGATGGCGTCATACTACTGGATATGGTGGTCTGCCACGGTTGCTATCTGGAGGCGAGAAGGATTGGACTCGAGACCGCTGAGCTTGGGTCGGTCATTCAGCAAGTCCCGGGACGCAGCTAGGCAATAGCGTACCCAGATTAGGGACCAAACTCACACCCACCATCTGCCGGCTTTATTCAATTATCTGCCGATCTCTGCTTTGCGATACCAGCGCGCTCCCGTTTCAGGATTTAAAATCGTTTGCCTCGGCGTTCCGACAGGATAGATGACGTTCAACGTGAACAAGCGTGGAGCAGATGCCGAGAATAGGTATTTGAGCTGCCTTGTTGCTTAATATGTAACATTACCCCACACCGTTGTGGACGTGGAGCGCGCTGCATATTTGAGGATTACTCCGTACAAATCGGAACCAGTCGATTTGAATAGCTAGGGGCTGTCGGATCGAACAGCCGCTTGATATCGCATGATACGGCTAGCATGCATTTACGACAGGGATTTTAGATAGTTTACGACAGCCTCAGCGTCGCTTCGTGTCAAGCGAAACCTGGGCATCGGTGGTTTTGGGGTTCTTCCGTCAGGTGTGATTCCTTCCATTAATAATTTGACACCGTCTTGCATCGTATAGCCGGGCAGGCCGGCGATGGCTGGAGCCTTGTACGCCCAGTCAATTCTAAAATTGGGCGGCGCTGAAACCGGCACGGGTCCGCCCTGTAGATATCGCGTTTCCAGCAACTCGCCTGTTTGACTCCGCGGCGTATGGCACTGAACGCACATTGCAACATTCTCGACCAGGTATTTCCCGCGCGAGACTTCCTGCCGCGCTCCGCTGGCGTAGTTATCGCGATCGGCGGCCCCGGCGCACCACCAGGTGATCAAACCAAACACTACAGTTAAAATAGCTTTCGTCACAGATCCCTCCTCGCGTCCGTTGTAAGGCGCAACGTTGTGTGCCGCTGATTAGATGATCTCACCACGTAGCATGATTACTCCGATCGTGGAATACATCAATTGCAGTTATCGATCAGCACTGCCTCGGATGTCTCAAAGTTGAGATGATCGTGAAATAATCGTGATCCAACGTTTCCGCGGATGCCGAGAATTACGCCGAATGGTATATCGATTGCGTTATTGCTGCTCCTGCATGACGCGAGGCTCAAACCAATTGAGTGTCTTCTTAAAAGAGTATTGATAGAGAGGCGAAAGGATCGAAATCATGCGCGCAATGGTTCTGCCACGGTTTGGTGGATCGGATTTATTCGAGATGCATGAACTAGAATGTCCTGAAGCCGGCTACGGTGAAGTTCTGGTTCGTGTCATCGCTTCGGCAGTCAATCCGGTGGATGCAAAACTCCGCGCTAATGGCGCCTGGGCAAAATTGGATCCTCCGGTGATATTAGGGTATGACGTTGCCGGTGTCGTGGAACAGGTTGGACCGAGGTTAAGCGATTTCAGAGTGGGTGATGAGGTCTACTACACTCCAGAAATTTTTGGCAACCCTCACGGGAGTTATGCTGAATATAATGTAGCATCCGCTGCGATCGTCGCTCGCAAACCCGCCGGTCTGTCATTTGTGGAAGCCAGTGCAATTCCGCTTGCTGGAGGCACGGCATGGGAAGCGGTCATCCGCAGATTGGCGATTCGGCCCGGCGAAACCATTCTGATTCATGGGGGCGCGGGGGGAGTGGGCTCCTTTGCCATTCAATTTGCCAAAGCCGCAGGCGCGAGAGTGATTGCCAGCGCCAGCGCTGACAACCAGGATTTATTACGGCAGCTGGGTGCCGACGTGACCATCGATTATCGCAAAGATGATGCAGCCGAAATCACCCTGAGAGAAACCTACGGTTATGGCGCGGATGCCGCATTTGATATCGAGGGAGCCGATATTGTTTCGCGCTGTTTGCCGGCCGTTCGACCGTTCGGTCGGATTGCCTGTATCTTGCCGCCGCAAGGCGACTTATCTGCACTGTATCAAAAAAACATCACGCTGCACGGCACGTTTCTGACCCGAGAGCGCCGCCGATTGGACGAGATGCGCCCGCTGTTTGAAAGAAAACAAGCCCACCCTGTGATCGACCGGGTGCTTGCTCTAGAGGAAGTGGGCAAGGCGCATGACCGTCTCGATGCACATCATGGGAGAGGAAAAATTGTTTTGCATGTGAGAAGCGATTTTTAATCTCTCTGTAATCGCAATTCCAAAAGCATAGCGTGCTGAGGAAGCGGCGCGCATGTGCGTGGCAAATACGTGACCGAGATCTCATGCGAATTCAATTTAGACGAAAACTTCGAAAGTTGCTGGCACTCGGCGTGCTGATCGCTACACTGCCGGGGATTCCTGCTGAAGCGAACCAAGCAACTCCTCATGCCCCAAGTGCGGCGTGGACGGAGTCAACTCCCATCAACACACCGAGCCCGGCAGCGATTCCATTACCCGAGATCGCTACTGAGGCCGAAGCAGCCTTGGCGCGAGTGCGCGACCGTATCGCCGAGGTGCCTGACAATCGAACGATGCCGGCCGTGGTACAGCAGGTCCCGCTATTGACCCGGGAGATCGATGCGCGTCTTCGTCAGACCCGCAGGATATTGGCGCAGCGACCGTCGATCCAGACGCTCAGCTATTTGGAATCGGAATGGCGTCCGCTGCGAAGAAATCTAGCCGCATGGAATCAGCAGCTGACCGGCTACCTGAGCCGGCTCGAAGGTGAGATAGCCGAGTTCGACGAGCTTAGTAAGGTTTGGCGAGAAACTCTCGAATCGGCGAATGCCGCAAACGTACCGCGGGAAGTGCTTATTAGAATTCAGGCGGTCCTCGATGAGACCGAAAAGGCGCGGAAAGAGATCGAGGGTTATCGCGGGCGCGCCTTGACCTTACAAAATCGAGTAGCTGCGCAAGACGGGCGCATTGCCGATGCCCTGTCGTTGATTGCAGAAACACGCGAGGAAGCGCTGGACCGTCTTTTTACCCCGGACAGCGCACCTATCTGGAGCATCGACCTACGTTCGTACACCGCGGAGGTGCTTCGAGCCCAGAGCAGCAATTCGGTTGCGACGCAGTGGCAAGCCCTGAGCGCCTATGCGGCGCGCCAGACACCGTCATTCCTGCTTCACGCGGGAATTTTCATCGGCATGGCCGCGGGACTTTTATGGCTGGGCCGACGAGTCCAGCCGCGGCTGGAGGATACCGGGATTGCGCGCACAACCATTGTCTTTGAAACGCCAGTCGCAGCCGGCTTCCTCGTGTCAATATTTTTCAGCCGTTGGATCTATCCGCAGGCGCCGCCGCGCTTGTTCTGGGCGTTTCTCGGAGTTATAGCTCTGATCCCCACCGCAGTCATCTTGCGCAAGCTTATCGCGCGTGACCTTTATCCAGCTCTGTACGGTCTTGCCACGTTTTATGTTGTCGATCAGGTGCGCGCGATTTTGATCGCTGAACAAGTGGTGGCGCGCCTGCTCTTGTTCGGCGAAACGTTGGGTTTGATGGCGTTTCTGGTCTGGCTGCTCCGTTCTATTGATCGGCTGCGCAGTCAGAACACCACCTTCGATCGATTGAGCAAAATCGTCAACCTAGCGGCGGTTCTGGCTTTGATAATGGCCGGCGCCGGTCTCATCGCTAACGCCTTTGGATATTCGACGCTGGCTAGCCTTCTCGGCAACACGCTTCTGAGCAGCGGTTACTTTGCGCTGATTCTTTATGCCCTCGTCGAGTTGATAGATAGCTTCGTGGTCATCGCGGTCAGCCTGCGACCGTTCAGAACGCTCGGCATCATTGCCAGGCATGGCGCACTGCTTCGGCGTCGGATTTATCGGATTTTACAATGGGCGGCGGTGCTCCTGTGGATTGTTCATATGCTCAATGGCCTGTTGTTGCGTCAACGGCTGTTTAGGGCCGTCAGCGACTTTGTGAACGAAGAACTGGTTGTCGGCTCGCTGCGGATTTCGCTTAGCGACATAGTTGTCTTTGGTGTCACGGTTTGGGCAGCCGTTCTGGTTTCACGATTCGTCCGTTTTGTTCTCGATGAGGAGATTTTTCCGCGCGTTCATCTGACCCGCGGTTTGCCTTACGCCATTTCCAGCATGGTTAACTACGCAATTGTGCTCGTTGGATTTTTTGCAGCCGTGGCCGCATTAGGCGTCGATATGACGAGAGTGACAATCCTTGCCGGAGCCTTCAGCGTCGGTGTCGGGATCGGCTTGCAGAACATTTTCAACAACTTCGTCTCGGGTCTGATATTGTTGTTTGAGCGGCCGATTAAGGTCGGCGACATCGTGCAGATCGATGACGCTTCGGGCGTCGTTCACCGTATTGGTATTCGTGCGAGCATCATCGGCACGCCGTCCGGCGCCCAGGTAATCGTTCCCAACGGCAAACTGATATCGGAACGGGTGATCAACTGGACGTTTTCCAACCGCGGGCGCAGTATTGAGCTGCAGTTGGCTGTTGCCCCGGTCGCAGATCCGCGCCGAGTCATTGCCTTACTCGAGCGCGCCGCCAACGAACATCCACACATCAGCCGCGATCCTGCTCCCAAGGCGTGGGTTGTAAAACTCGGTCCGGATTCGCTTGGACTGGAGCTGCGCGCGTGGACCGATCGCATACATGACTGGATGCAAGTGCGTAGCGAGCTTGCGATCGCTGTCAGCGATAACTTAGCGGCCGAAAATATAGCCCTGCGCGCAGTTTAGTGACCGTTGGCGGTTGCGCCGTAAATTCACATCGCTTTGCTGCCGTAGGTGTTGGCCTTCAAAAAGTATCTGCTGGATTCAGTGGCGAATTGACGGTCCGGCTCTGCTAGGCCTTCTTGGCGAATCCCTCGACAGCCTCGATCGTCGGTCCATTCAGCTGAAAGGCGCGATGTACCCGCCATTCCAACACTTGCATCTCGCGAATACCGCGAACGTGGTGCGGATCCTTTGCTGCAAGGCCCTCCGCGTCCTTAAGGCTGGAGGCCAGCATGATGTAAATGCCGAAACGGCCGTCCGTGGTAGGGCCGGAAAAAAGCAAGCGTCCCGCCGTGTGTTGATTGTCCAACCATTGCCGGTGCTCTTCGTAATGGCTCTGCTTTTCTGCTTCTTTATCGGGCAACGATCGGGAAATAACGATATACCACATGTTAACCTCCGGTTTCTCGGTTCAAGGGACGGTTGCTTAAATTCTCACATCCATGCAGGCTTGAAGATGAACAAAATCGTCGGACAGTTCGAAGGCTCGGCTGAATCTTCGGCAAATCAACATTGCGCGCTGCTCGAATGAAAATTGATCCTTGTGTATTATCTCCCCGCCCGCGATATGCTAACTATCTTGGCAGTAGAGATGAATTCATCATCGTGTGCCTTGCCTGCGGATTGTAGCAGTGTGTCACTCGATAGATGTAACAAAGTTCAATCGGCAAAGCCAAGACATGCTCCATTTCTGAAACAACCGGTACTCCGTGTCCCGCGGGTAACGCTATTGTTTTGACCAGGCGGCGCTCACAGAAATGGTGAAGATGAAAGATCATCCCAGCAGAGTATCGGCATCATATGCCGATAATGATGGCATAAAAGTTGCGCTTTTTACGCCGGCGCTCGATGAATGGAAGGAGACTTGTATGAACCGAGTAGAAATTACTGGCAACCGTAACCACGACAAATCACTGGGATCATTGATCTCAGGGATCTTCCAAGACGCCCAGACATTAATAGGCAAAGAAATCGCAGCAGCCAAACTAGAGCTCAAGCAAGAGATGAGCAAGGGAATCAAGGCTGGCGTTTCGCTCGGAATCGGCGGCTTTTTACTGGTTGTCGGATTCATCTTGCTCACTCTTATGATCGTGTTCTTAATTTCAACCTACACGCCGATACCGCTTTGGGGCAGCCTTGGCATAGTTGGGTTGGTCTATTGTGTCGCAGGCGCTATTGCATTGATTATTGGCAAGCGCAAGGTTACGGAGGTAAAGCCGGTACCGGAAGAGACGCTACAGCATACCAAGGAAGATGTGCGGTATATCGCCGAACGCGCGTCGTCAGGACTTGAAAAAGGCGAAATCAGAAAAGCTACCCAGCATTAGCAATGGAATACGATCCGACAGGAAACCAGGTCGCCGATCACTGAGAATTCCTTGCTCCTGTCACACCCGACTCATGGCCCCATGGGTTGTGGCAACTTTATGCACGCCGGAGAAGAAAAGTGTCCGGCGTGCAAAGACCATATCGATTCTGCAAACGTGCCATAGAAGCCCGACGGCATTCTCGCCACATGTAGCACCTCAAGATTCTTCTTGGTCGAAATTTCAAGCTCCGGTTATCAATATTGCCGAACTGCGGCGGAGCTAAATGGCGCAAGCGCAGCGATACGACGCCGTGGTTGTTGGTTCCGGGCCAAATGGACTGGCCGCCGCTATCACCATGGTTCGAAGCGGTAGATCCGTGGCTGTGTACGAAGCGGCAGAAAAGGTTGGTGGCGGAATGCGCTCGGCAGAGTTAACCTTGCCTGGGTTCGTGCATGACGTGTGCTCGGCAGTTTATCCACTGGCGATTGGCTCACCACTGTTTCGTTCGCTGCCTTTGGATGAGTATGGACTGAAATGGGTACAGCCGCCGGCCGCGCTGGCCCATCCTCTCGATGATGGCTCGGCGGTCTTACTTGAAAGATCGTTGGACCACACGGCCGCCGGCCTCGGTCGCGACGGCAATGCGTATCGGCGGTTGATGCGTCCTTTGGTGAATTCATGGCAGGACCTCGACAGCGATCTGCTCGGGCCACTCAGATGGCCGCGTAAGCCCGTAGCAATGGCGCGATTCGGCCTTTCAGCAATCCGCCCGGCGCGGAGCTTTAGCGAGAGTTGGTTTGAAGAACAGCCGGCTAGAGCGCTCTTCGCCGGGTTATCTGCGCATTCGATGTTGCCCTTAGAAGCATGGGGTTCGGCTGCTTTCGGCTTGGTGTTGGCGATCACCGGACATGCGTTGGGCTGGCCGCTTGCGCGCCGCGGGTCACAGTCGCTGGCGGAGGCGCTGGGTTTGTATCTCCGCTCCAAAGGCGGCGAGATTTACACCAACGCACCCGTGCGAACGCTGGATGAACTTCCTTCCTGTAGGGTCATTCTATGTGACGTGACCCCCAAGCAACTACTGGCACTTGCCGGCGATCGGCTATCACCGAGTTATCGCCGCCGGCTTCAGCGTTATCGTTATGGCATGGGTGCTTTCAAAATCGATTGGGCGCTTTCAGCACCGGTTCCATGGAAGGCGCACGCATGTGCGCGCGCGGCAACGGTTCATTTGGGCGGCAGATTGCAGGAGATAGCAGCTTCGGAGCGCGCGGCCTGGCGCGGCGAGCACACGACAGAACCCTTTGTCCTGGCGGTACAGCCGTCCCTATTCGACTCATCGCGGGCGCCTGAAACAAAGCACACGCTATGGACGTACTGTCATGTGCCCAACGGGTCGCATTTTGATATGGCTGCACGGATTGAAGCTCAGATCGAGCGTTTCGCGCCGGGCTTTGGTGACACCGTTCTTGCCCGCAGCGTGGCTGGGCCGGCTGAACTGGAGCGACGCAACTCTAACTTGATCGGTGGCGACATCAACGGCGGCGCGCCGACTTTGAGCCAATTGTTTTTACGTCCGACACTGAAGCTGTATTCGACTTCAGCGCCCGGACTCTACCTCTGCTCGGCATCCACTCCGCCGGGTGGGGGTGTCCATGGAATGTGCGGATATTTTGCCGCTCGGCAAGCATTAAGGGATTGTTTTTAGTTCTTTATCAAGGAGGAACCTGGGTGAACGGCGTGTGATCCCGGAGGCATTCGGTGCATCGTTTTGCCGGCGCATTTACCCGCTTATGGCAGCGGCCGAGAAAATGGGTGCCGTGAGTGCAGGTACATTGAGCCGTGGTCTCTGCATTAGTCTCGTTATTTTTGTCCTCAATAGTCATCGTCTAACTGGATCCAGAGACATCCTGGGCCTAAGGTTACATGTCGCGCGCTCTGGCCGAATCATTTGAGATATCCATTTGACGCATTAGAATGCGGCGCAGAGCGTGGCTCTTCTTGGTTACGGCGGATGACCCTGTCGGCGGTGCGGGTAAGTACCGACGGTGCCATAAACGAGTGACTTTGCCATCCTCGTTTCAGAGCATTGCCTTCGCCGGAGCGCGTGCTTGGTAATGCTCGTGAAATAAGTCCCAGAACTTCCGCGGTAATGTTTGGAAATAAGGAATTGGCTAGATGAAGAAGACGCGCTTGAGGAGTGATAATCAGTTCGGCTTTGCCGTAGCGGCACGCCTCGACGATTTGCCGTGCTGCTCGTTGCGACGCTGTCGAGAATAAGGGTGACGCGTTGGCAATACTGAAAAGCGCGAACTCTTTCTGATGCTGCCCCTTAAAAAAGGCATTGATGTGGGAGCCAGTGCGCATCAAACCGGGAACCACCGTGGTTATGTAAATCCCATCCTTTATCAACTCCGCGCGCATTGCCTCGGAAAAGCCAACCAGAGCAAATTTACTGGCGACATAGGGCGCCAGATGAGGAACGGCGACCTTGCCGCCGATGGACGTAATGTTGACGATGCGGCCGCTGCCTTGCCCCTTCATGTAGGGGAGCACTTCCGCCGTCAGATTGAGAGGCGCCCAGAAATGGACTGCCAACGCATCGGCATAATCGTCCCGGTTCATGTTCTCGGCAGGCCCGACTTGGATGATGCCGGCGTTATTGACCAGTACATCGATTGACTTGAACTCATCAATGACCGATGTGACGGCGCGCCGCGCTTCCTGAGCTTGGGTTACATCACACTGGCGCGTCGATATCTCAACGCCGTATTGTTTGAGTTCACGAGCGGCTTCTATTAACCGTTCCTGGTCACGGGCCAGCAAGACGACGTTGGCGCGTTGCGCTGCAAAGCGGCGGGCCAATTCCAAACCCAACCCGCGGGATGCGCCGGAGATCAGCACGGTTTTCCCGGAGAAATCGATTCTCCGGTAACGGTCTAAGGTGTAAGAGAAAGCGGCTGCGGCGACTCCGGCGGCGGCAATTTTCACCGGGAGCGAAAGCTTACTATGCGAACTGCTTCTCATGATCCCTCCGTGATGATCCCGAAAAAGTTCCGATCCGAGGTGAAACGATGTGCATCGTGGCTTGCAATCACCAGCTTGGTGCGCCTCAGAACCACCGTTAAACATGTCGTTTTCAGGCGGAAAAAACGCAAAGTATATGCCAGAAACCCATGGTTCTGAACACGTATCGCCTATGACTCTAGGTTGGACATCTTGAAAAAAGGTGAAAACCAGCGATGATAACTTTCATGGAAACGATAAAGATCGATGATCCCCGCCTCGACGAGAGTTTTGCTTTCATGTTTTCATTGAGAAAAGGCGATGCCGTCTTGCTGAAGAGTCAAAACTCATTGCGCGGCAAAGTCACCGACGGCGTTTATGTGGGTGACTTCCCGAAGCATGTTGCCGGAGATATCCACCCGCGGGGAGTAACGCTGTACGAGATTTCACTTGCCGACGATACTATCCAGATCCTCGAAGAAAAAGAACTGCAAAAAGTCGACTAGGCGTTTCTCGACTTCTAGTTTTCACTTGTCTCGAACTGCGGGCGCGTCGCAGACACTCGCTCATCGAAGTGTTTAGGTGACTGGATTTGTCTTCATGTGCAGGTGAGCTTCCATTCACCTCGCTAATAATCAAAGTGCTGGTCGATGAGCTCAGTGTATCGGTTTTGGGTCAAACGGTTTGTTCCCGCCTCGTACGCTGTTCCAGTCAAAATACACGCGCCGCTCGATGATCAATGACTTTTTAATGGCACCTGAATTGCTGAATATTGTGTCGGGACATTCGTTATGAAGCAGACGTCCAGATGCAAACGAGCAATCGTGCCGCTTATTCTTTCGCTGTCGTCTGTTGGCTGTGAGAGCATCGCCCTTATGCCGCGGCCGGCGATTGATGATCCCGCAGATGTTAGCCGGCGGGATTTGGATCGGGGGGACTTAGATCGTCGTCCTGAAAACCGCGCTGACATACCGCGGTCGAAGACCGCCGACGAAGTGACCGGGACTGTGCAAAAGATCGATCAGAATCGCCGTGAGATCCAGCTCCGCACGACTGAAGGGCGTATGACGGTCATCAAATATGATCCGGCGACGGTGGTTTACAATCGAGAACGCGAGATGCCGGTCGATGACCTGCGTTACGGTGACCTGATCTTAATTAAGATTGTAAAGAATAACCGCGGCGAGCAGTATGCTGACCTTATTCGGCTTGCGTCGTAAGCGAGGGTGAGGGACACCAGTTTAAGATCATGAGTGGAGATGCTGCAGATGATGATGGACTGAGCGGCGAAGCCGGTTCTGCGTTCATGGCGTAAGATAAATTCTACAAGCCAAAACTTTTCCCTGTTTTAAATTGCCGTTAATCGACTGTTCGGTTGGGCGCTGTGCACTAGCGTGCCTGCGACGCAGCCGATGGAGTGTGTAATAGAACCAATGCTGCCGTCATGTCCGTTCCGTCGCCTAAGTCACATCATCTGCTGCAATCTTCTTGTTTTGCTGGCATTTCTATTCGAATGTCGCTTAGCCGCCGGCAATGGCGTATTCGGATTGGATCAAGTCGCTGAGACCGCGCGTAAACTCGCCGCAGAACCCTTCAAGCCGCCAGCCCCTGTACCAGATTTTCTCAAACAAATAAGTTACGACGACTTTCGCGATATTCGGTTCGATACCGATCAAAGTTTGTGGAAGGACGGGGGCAACTTCCAGGTGCAGTTTATACATCCCGGCCTTTATTACACCCATAGTGTTGTGATCAACACAATTGATTTGCAGGGAATTCGTAAAGTTGCTTTTTCTCCGAAACAATTCTCGTATGGAAAAAATAAGTTTGCCGATAAGATCCCGCCTGAACTCGGCTTTGCCGGATTCCGCATCGCCTATCCGCTTTATAAAAAGAACGAATACAACCACGTCATCGTCTTCGCCGGCGCTAGTTATTTTCGCGCTGTGGCGAAGAAGCAGGGATTTGGTCTCTCGGCGCGCGGGCTGGCCATCGACACGGCCTTGCCGAGCGGTGAGGAATTCCCGACTTTCAGAGAATTCTGGCTCGAACGGCCCACCGCTCAGGCGCGCGCTCTCAAAATTTTCGCGTTGCTCGATAGCCAGAGCTTAACCGGTGCCTACGAGTTTATCGTGCGACCGGGAGATCGCACCACGGTCGATGTGAAAGCCCGGTTGTTCGAGAGAAAAAGGGTGAAAGAGTTAGGAGTTGCGCCGCTCACCAGCATGTTTCTGTATGGCGAGGAAAAGCCGCGACCCGATACGGACTGGCGGCCTGAGGTGCATGATTCCGATGGACTCATGATCGCGTCCGGTAGCGGCGAATGGATTTGGCGGCCGCTCATTAATCCGGTGAGGCTGCAGGTCAGCTATTTCGAACTCGACAATCTGCGCGGCTTCGGTCTGCTCCAAAGGGATCGCAGTTATTCCAACTACGAAGATCTGGAAACGCGTCATGAGATGCGGCCGAACGCTTGGATTACCCCTTCAGGTACCTGGCCCAAAGGGCAAATCAAGCTAGTGGAAATTCCAAGCCAAAAAGAGACCAACGACAACATCGTCGCTTATTGGATTCCGCGGAGCATGCCGGCTGTGGGTCAACCGCTGGATCTCGCGTATCGGATTAACTTTCAAACCGAAGAACCCCTCGATGCGGTGTCGGGCCGCGTAACCGCAACCCGTGTCGGAGTTGGCGATAAAGAGGATCTCAAGAGAATTATCTTAGATTTCGAAGGTGCTAAGCTCAAAAGTTTGCCCGACACGGCTCCAGTGAAAGTGGTGGTCACGGTTGGCGCCGATGGTCAATTGGTCCAGCAGAGCACAGTCAAAAATCCGATTACCGGCGGCTGGCGAGCCGCCTTTCAAGTTAAACCACCTAAGGACAAACCGCTGCAGGTTCGCGCATTTCTAAAAAACGATACCGACACTCTCACCGAAACTTGGAGTTATTTATTAGAGCCATGAAAGAAGATATTTATCAGCCCAGTTCCTCACTCGCCCCTGGCGGATCAACCTCCGAGATTGCTGCAACTGCAAATGGGATTTCCGAAGTAATGACCACGAACGGCGGTGCCGTTGCCGACGCGCCAAGCGGGCCAGGCCCTGCGACAATACGGGAGCTCAACCGACATACGCGCCAATGGGGAAAGGCTGAACGCCGACAAAGGCTTGTCCAAAGCGATCTGAACTCAGTTCGAGAAAATATCCATGCCTGGGCAATGCCCGAGATCAAGCGTCTGTCGATGTTGCCGAACCGAATGGAACGTAATCCGCTGGTGACGCTGTGGCGCGCTCTGCGCGGACGAACCCGCAACAATGATATCGAGAGAACTGGCCCCGCTTCGACGAAAGCAGCTCTTGCCGGTTGGCGCGGGGCCGCGGCATCTCGGCGTAGGGTGCTGATTGCTTTGATCATAATCCAGACAGCCATTGCCACCTGGTCTCTCGGTAACACCTTTCCCTACCCATGGTTGAAGGCGTCGGAGATCGCCATTCTGGTATTATTTGCCATCCTGTTTTCGTGGATTTCGCTGGGGTTCTGGAGCGCTGTGGCGGGGTTTTGGGTAGTGTGGAAACGTAAAAACGAATTTACCGGGGCTGATTTACCTGTCGATGATCGACAACCGTTACGCTCGCGCACCGCGGTGCTCATGCCCATCTGCAATGAAGATGTGATCCGTGTGTTTGCCGGGCTGGAAGCGAGTTATCGCTCGCTTGCGGAGACGTCGCAGTTTGCAAGTTTTGATTTTTTCGTGCTGAGCGACACGGGTGATCCGGAGAGGCAAGCTGAAGAGGAGATTGCGTGGGCGCAACTTTGCGCCGCCGTGCAGGGTTTCGGCAGAATTTTTTATCGCCACAGGCGCAACAACGTAAGGCGTAAGAGCGGCAACATCGCTGATTTCTTGCGACGCTGGGGACGAGATTACGATTACATGGTCGTCTTCGATGCCGACAGCATCATGGCCGGCGAAACTGTTGTCCGACTGGCTCAAATGATGGAGCAGTACCCTCAAGCGGGAATCATTCAAACGGCGCCGACGACGGTTAACTGTGATTCGCTTTTTGGACGGCTGCAGCAGTTTGCGAGCCGGGCGTATGGCCCCGTGCTGACGGCGGGGCAACGGTTCTGGCAACTCGGTGACGGCTATTATTGGGGCCATAACGCCATCATCCGCACCGCGCCCTTTATCAAACATTGCGGCCTGGCTCGGCTGCCGGGCCGCGCCCCGCTGGGAGGTGAAATTCTCAGTCATGACTTCGTCGAGGCCGCGCTGATGGGTCGGGCGGGTTGGGAAGTTTGGGTCGTTCATGATCTAGGTGGCAGCTATGAGGAATCGCCGCCAACGCTCTCTGATGAACTCAAGCGTGATCGCCGCTGGTGTCAAGGTAATCTCCAGCATTTGCGATTACTGTTGGCCGACGGGATTCGCGCCGGGCACCGATCCATTCTAGCAATGGGCGTGATGGCCTATGCATCGGCCTTGCTCTGGTTTGTGTTTTTGATCCTCAACACGGTTGAGCTTGCGGCGCAGACGGTTCTGCCTCTGGTCTATTTTACTAGTGAACCCAGCCTATTTCCGCTATGGCCTCGCTGGCATCCCGAATGGGCGGTAGCCTTGCTGACGACCACGGCCGTCCTGCTGTTCTTACCTAAGATTTTGAGCCTCCTGGTTATTGTCAAAAATCGCCAGACACATCTGTTTGGCGGCTTCCTGCCGTTGTGTGTGAGTATCTGTCTTGAAATTATTGTGTCGACTTTGCTTGCGCCGATCCGAATGTGGTTTCACAGCCAGTTCGTTGTCGTGACTCTCATGGGCCGTCAGATAAAATGGGGACCGCAATTTCGCACCGATAATGAAACCCGCTGGCGCGACGCAACCCGATTGCACGGTATAGCAACGTTATTGGCCTTCGGTTGGGTATTCGGCATGTTCTGGTTGAATCCGGCAGTTTCGGTCTGGCTGCTACCAGTTGGCATCTCGCTGCTGTTGGCCGTACCATTATCAGTTTTTTCGAGTCGTCTTTCCTTGGGACGGCTCATGCGTCAGTGGAGATTGTTCCTGATTCCGGAGGAAATTCGTTCGCCGCAAGTTATCAATTATCTTCACGCATCCCTAATTAAACGGCGAGAAAACCGACAGAGGGATGGCTTTGTTCAGGCAGTAGTTGACCCCTATGCCAATGCCGTCCACCTAGGCCTTTTGCGCGGCAAAAAACCCCAGACAAGCGAAGCTATCGATCGCAACCGAAACCTGCGTGAACTCGCTCTGAGGAACGGTCCGGCGATCCTGAGCCGTGCCGACAAAACGCGGCTGCTTCGAGACTCAGAAACCATGGCGCTTCTCCACCGGCAAGTGTGGCGTGTTCGTGATACTAATCTGGCAAATCAGTGGGGATTGAGCGAGCTCCAGTGAATTCGTCAAGCTGAGCTTCATCATCAATTATAAAGATGATGATTGATTAATCTTGCCAGGCTGAATCAGTCAGCGCTGGAAAGTGCCGCTCCGCTAGCGACGACGTGAACGGCCGCAAAAAAAGACCGTTGCGGGTTCACCCATCATCAACGGTTGATCCTCTGCTATGACTCACTGTCCCATACTACTGATCGGGACCAGCTGCGTCTAATGATCAGGTGCATCTTAGAGCGCGATCCGGATTATGGCGACGAGCGCAACCATGATTTTCACGGACATCTCGCAGGCAAAACCTGGCGAATTTTTCTAACCTGCTGGCTTTTGATATGATACAAAGCGGTGGGTTGCCCGACAGGTTAGGCTTGTTAGTCTA
>DASUVS010000426.1:0-12627 GCA_036378835.1 Binatia bacterium
CGCTTGATGCTGTGCCTTGGTGGTTGCTCAGACCACCAACGTACCGCTGGATAGGTGTACCGGATGCGCCCTGAACATATTACGCAGAAAACCTATTTTGTTTTCTGACGGACTACCGCGAACGGAAAGAACTGTCTCAAACTAGAAACGCTGGCACATCCACACACTGGTAGTTGTTGGGCATGACGGCAGCCAATTACCAACCTGTCATTAATGCAATCAACTGTAGTTGGGGAGCGCAGTTGATGAGCAATCTGCCGCACCACTGCAAGCGGTTGAGAATGCGGTTCTTTTTTCCTGCCGTGAGCGAATTGTCCGGCTCGTTCCGCGAGCGTCAACGGTTGGAAAAGAATTTCATGGATGAACGTTTTGAACGAAGCGAAGCGGTTGAACGTTTTGAACAATAGAGTCATTGACCCGATTCACCCGGCAGTTTCCCGGCGCGACCAGGGAAGGATGAGTTTCTCCGCCAAAATCACCAAACCGTAAAGCGCCAGCGACATCACCACCAAATAGAGAAGAGCGGTAAACGCCATCGGCGTGTTGAAATAGTTGTTGGCGGAGAGAACCAGATAGCCGAGCCCCGACCTTCCCGAGATGAACTCTCCGACAATCGCTCCAATGACGGCTAAAGAGATTGCTATCTTGCATCCGGCGAAAAGATAAGGAAGCGAGTGGGGCAGGCGAATTTTCCAGAACCACACCCAACGACTCTTGGACATGGAACGAACCAGCTCGAGCAATTCCGGATCCATGTTGGTTAACCCCATGATGGTATTAAGCACGATCGGAAACACCGCGGTGAGAAAGGCGTTGGCGATCTTCGATTCGATGCCGATGCCGATCCATACGACAAACAGAGGCGCGATCGCGACCTTGGGGAATGAGTTAAACATGATCAAACCCGGATAGAGCGTGTCACGCAGGAACGGAAAGTGGACGATCCCGATTGCGCAAACAACGCCGAGCACCAAAGCGAGAGCAAAGCCTAGCACCGTCTCGTACAAGGTTACCCATGTGTGCGACAGCATCACGGCGTTCTTGTCGATAATAACGTCGACGATCTGAGAAGGCGCGGGCAGTAGCCAGTCCGGCACCTGGAGCAGTTTGACCAGCATTTCCCAAAGGAGGATCGCGCCGGCATAGAAAATAGTTACGCGCGCGACTCTTCCGGCTTGAAAGGCCTCAAGCATCGGCGGCTTCCTCCCACAGGCAGCGCCGGATGCGGCTGCTGATCCGGATGAACTCGGCAGTGTCTTTGATGAAGATCTGACGCGGACGCGCGAGATCGACCGTAAACGAGTCCAGGACTGTTCCGGGACGGGAAGACATCACCAGTACCCGGTCGGAGAGCATGACGGCTTCGTCAACGTCGTGGGTCACGAACAAAACCGTGCTTTTCCATTCTTCCCACAACCGGAGTAGCTCAAGACCCATTTTTTGCCGGGTTAGTGTGTCGAGCGCGCCGAAAGGTTCGTCCATCAAAAGGAGCGAAGGCTCGGCCACGAGCGCGCGGCAGAGGGCAACCCGTTGCTGCATGCCGCCGGAAAGCTCGAACGGATACTTGGTGAGAAAATCCGCTAGACCGGCGGCGCGGAGAAGCCTGCGCGCTTTCTCTTGGTATTCTTTCCGATCGAGCCGGTAGATCTCCACCGGCAGCAACACGTTATCCAGCACGCGGCGCCATTCCAACAGCAGCGGCTTCTGGAACATGAGACCGATATCGCTGCGAGGTCCATCCAGCTCGCGATCTTCGATAGAGATCACACCGCTGGTCTTGAAAAGAAGGCCCGCAAGAATTTTTAGCAAGCTCGACTTGCCGCAGCCGCTTTGACCGACGATCGAAACAAATTCTCCGCGCCCTACGGTGAAGCAGACGTCACGAAGCGCCTGGACTTCGGTCCCGTCCCTTGACTGGTATACCTTGGAAAGCCGTTCGACGCGGATGGACTCCGGCATGCTAGGGTAATTTGCTCAGTTCTGCTGCCAGCGCGGGAGGCACGGTAACCGACTTCTTCTGAATGAATTGATTGGTGTACACGTCCTTTGGCGGGCTGATTTTCATGAGATCGGACATGAGCTTGATCTGAAAGGCCATCCGGTCGTCTTCCATGTAGCCCAATCCTTTTTCCTGCGACGCTTTCGTCATCATCGCGTCAATGGCGAATAACAGCGAAAGCCGGGCGGATTCCCGTTCCAGTTCAGGGTTGGCCTTGAGCGTGATATCGAGCGCCTCATCGGGGTGCGCAATGGCGTAAGCATAGCCTTCCATAGTAGCGCTGACAAAATTAGCGACCGTTTTCGGTTCGCGCTTGAGCAGGTCGTTGTTGGTAACGAGACCGTTGCCGTAAACCTTCCAGCCAAAGTCCTCCCATCGAATAAAATGCAGCTTCTTCCCTTCCTTTCGAGCGCGGATGATCAATGGTTCATCAAAGCCAGGACGAAACCCGGGAACCCAATCGACCTGGCCGCTGAAAAACACCGCGGGCTTGGCAGCGGCCTCGACTGGAATATGGGTCGCTTTGCTGATGTCGATTCCCGCCAGCTTGGCGAAGGCGGGCCAGGTCACCATAATGGCCGCTCCGGATGCCTCCGCGAAAGTCTTGCCCTCGACATCTTTGGGCTTGCGAATTCCTTTGTCTGCAAATGATAGGATGCTCTCCGGAGCCTTGCCGATGATGACACCGGTAACGGTTAAGGGCAGTTCTTTGCCACGCGAAATGATTGCCGTCGGTACATTCACTTCACCGAACTGTGCGGTTCCGGTGGCGACTACCTTGGCGGTGTCGCCGCTGCCGAAGCCGCGGTTGATGCTCACGTCCAAGCCTCTGGAGGAATAGAAGCCTTTTTCTTTGGCGACGAAAAAGCCCGCATGCAGCCCGCCGACGACCCAGGCCAGCTGAATCACGACTTTCTTGCTTTGCGCTTCAGAGTGAGGCGGAAAACCCGCTGCTACGGCGGCTGCAAAAATCGTAGCCAGCATTGCGCATAAAGATTTCTTCACGACGACCTCCTCCTCTTCGTTTTGTATTCTCCTAAAATGAGAAACTTTCTTTGACGTAAGCTATCAGCCTGATTCCATTCAAGTCAAAGATCATGGTGCACCCTTGATCAGGCCGGCTACACTGAAAGAGACTTTAATCTTCTGACCGATATCAACGGATTTCCCGCGCCCTGGGATCCAAGACGTAGAGCGCAACCATGCAGAGAGTGCCGGCAATACTCAGCGCCGCCGCCGCCCAGGGCGCGCCGATGGCCTCCGACAGCGCCCCAATCACCAGGCCGCCGAGCAGCAGCAGGATTTGATTCATATGGAACATGGCGATTGCCCGGCCGCGAAACTCGGGCGGTGAGTAGCTTTGAATGACGGTTTGCACCAGGGCATGGGAGCTGACATGGCACAGGCCGATGACTCCCATCAGGAACATCGATAGCGAGAACCACGGCGAAGCCGAAAACAGCACCACGAGCACGCCGTAAAGCGTGACGCCGGCGAGCATCATGATGCCGCGCGGCATGCGATCGCCGAAGGTCGCGATAATCAATGCGCTGCCGAGCGCTCCGATGCCCATCGATGTCAGAAGCAGCCCCTGTCCTTGCGCGCCGACTTGGAGAATGTCTCGCGCAAAGATCGGTAATAACGTGGAAAACGGCACCATGAACAGCGAGGCGACGATAACGATCAGGAGACTGCTCCGGACTTCGTCTTTCCGCCAGGAAAATTGCCATCCGGACACGATGCTGCGCGCGAAGGACTCGTTGCCGCCGCCGTGGCTTCGTCGTGCCGCGGCAGCGCGTCGTCCCGATCTCATCTGTATGGTCCAGACGGTCGCTAGAAGAAAAAACAATCCTTGGGCGCCGTACGCCACGCCGGTGTCGAAAATGGAGATCAGCACGCCGGCCAAGGCCGGTCCGGTGCTGCGCGCCATGTTGAAAACCACAGCATTGAGACCGATAGCGTTGGTCAGATTCTCCGAGGGGACTGTGTCGGAGATCATAGCGGCGCGGGCGGGCTGAAGAAAGACCTGCACGCAAGCCATCAGAACGGCAGTCAGATACACATGCCACGGCCGAATTAGTCCGAAGAGAATCAGCGCTGCAGTAGCCGTGAAAATGAAGCCGTTGGCAAACTGCGCCGTGACGATCAGAAACTTTCGGGGATAACGGTCGGCGACGCTGCCGGCCACGGGTGATAGGAAAAGAAATGGCATCGCCTGAATGCCACGCACCATTCCCAGTTGCAGCGCCGAATCGGTTAATTCGTAGATCAACCATCCCCGGGTCACCTGATCCATCCACACGCCGAGGGAGGCAAAAACCTGGCTGTACCAGAGCAGACGGTACTCCCGGTGGCCGAGCGCCTGGAAGGCACGCAAACGAACAATCCGATTAAGCGGGAACCAAAGCGTCTTTTCCATGTTGGTCTGCGAGTGTTTCGGACCGCGGCGCAAGGGGCGTCGCGAGTGGCTCGACGGCGATTGCAGAAAGAACTTCGGATTGCCGAACGAGACGAGCAGTCCCGCTGATTTGAAGCCCGGGCGTTAAGGATCGCTACTCTTCTATCTCACAGCCGGAAAAAGTTCCAGCCGATAACTACTTTGCTCCGCGCATTCCAATTTCCTTGACACATTCGTTGCGCGCGCCTTATGATCCGCGGCGTTTCGCATAATAGAGAGATTGGTTCTCACGCCTATCAGAGACAATCCGGAGGGTGCGATGAAACGCTTGCTCTGCGCGCTGTTATTTTTGCCGGCCTTGGTAACTAACGTTCAAGCTCAGGCGCCGTTCTATCAAGGAAAAACTATCCGCATCATCGTCGGTAATCTCGCCGGAGATGCCTACGATCTGTGGGCGAGAATCTTCGCTCAGCACATGGGCAAGTACATCCCGGGAAATCCCACGTTCATTGTCCAGAACATGACCGGCGCCGGCGGAATCATCGCCGCCAATTACGTTTACTCCGTTGCCAAGCCGGACGGGCTTACACTGGGCACATTCGGACCCTCGATGTACTTCGACCAGCTGGCCAAGCGTCCCGAAGTGAAGTTCGATTGGGCCAAATTTTCGTGGATCGGCACGCCGGAGCAAACGGAATTCATCCTGATCATGAGAACCGATACGCCGTACCAATCGATTGAAGATGTGCGCAAGGCCGCGCAGCCGCCCAAGTGCGGCGCTACCGGCACCAGCACTTCGGGTTATTACATGCCGAAATTTTTAGACGAAGGGCTCGGGATCAAGTTCAACATCGTGAGCGGCTATCCCGGTGGCGGCGAAATCGATCTCGGCATCGAGCGTGGCGAGCTCCAATGCCGCAATCTGACAATCAGCACGTACTTCGCGCGCGAGCCGTTTCTAACCTGGCACAAGAAGGGGTTTGTCCGGCCAATCCTGCAGACGGGCAAGAAGCGAGATCGTCTGGTTCCTGATGTTCCGTCTGTTTATGAATTGATGGATCAACTCAATACACCGGAGGAGACCCGTAGAGTGGCTACGGTGCTGCTCGCGCCCGCGATTTTCGGGCGACCGATGGTGGTAACACCGGGCGTTCCGGCCGATCGGCTGAAAATCTTGCGCGATGCCTATGAACAGTCGCTCAAGGATCCCGCGCTGCTCGAAGAATTGAAGAAACGGCGATGGTCGGTGGATGCCGTCGGCGGTGAGGAGTTGGCCAAGCTCGCCAAAGAAGTGGTTTCGCAACCGCCCGACGTCGTCGAGCAGATGATGAAGTTGTTGGGCAATTAGCCCTAATCCGACAATAGTTGGCACTTTCAGCAGCGAGCGAGGACGTAGAGACCGGAAGCCGTGGGCACCGAACGCGCAGTTGACTCTAAGGCCTCGACATACGAAACATCACCCTTTGGGGAATGCGGAGCGGCCTTCAAGGCACTGGCCCCATTGCCCACGACTGTAGGGCTCGCTGGCCTCGCGGGGTTAGAATAAGTCGGATTAGGGGTTAGCTCCGATCACATGCCGGCCGAGGCTTCGCGCCGTTGCCCCCGCGAGTCCGGCAACTCGCCGCCATTAAGGGATGGATGGAAGCGTCGGCGGACGTGCGAGCGCATTGCCAAAAAACGGACTCCGCCCCCTAAGATTAGAAGTCCCGCCAACCAACGAGCGAGGATGGTGATGCCGGCTTCGTCAAGCGCTGGCCACTCGACTTGCCAGAGCACATCACCTCTCTCGATCATCCAGTGCCAGGCAGTGTGAGCCACGATTGCCGAAAGGATGATCATGCCGGCGGGCCCGACGAGCACGCGCCGCAGAAGAAGTGCAAGCAGGGGTAGCATGATGATGAGGACGAAAATTTGTCCGATCTCGATCCCGATATTGAACGAGAAAAGCGAGACCAGAAGATGTTTCCCGGCAAATTGTAAGTTCTCTTTCAAGCCATAGGAGAACCCGAATCCGTGTACGAGGCCAAAGATTGCCGCGATCAACCACCGCGTGCGAAGGTTGACGCTCAGAATATTCTCAATCGCCATATACAGAACCGATGCCGCGATGAGCGTCTCGACCAACGGTGGAAACCACGCGCCCGCGGGAGCCAAGTCGTAGGCTGAGCCGACCAGCGTAATCGAGTGACCGATTGTGAATGCAGTGACAATGCGCAGGATCTCGCCAATGCCTCGCACCGGGATGAGAAGGCATAGCAGGAAAAGCAGGTGATCAATGCCGCTTAGAATGTGCACGATCCCGAGCGTCACGAATCCGGCGGCAGCCTGATACCACGTCGGGTTAAGCGCAACCCGGCCCGAACGGCTGGTAATCATCATCGCGCGGCTCTCATCCGAAAGCGGCAGATATCGGATCGCAAACTTGAGATAGTTCTTCAGCTCCGGCGCGACTGCTGTTTGAATCATGAAACGCGAATTTGGCGAACTGATCTGATACGAGAAGTGGACGTCGAGGAATCCCTGGTCGACAAAGATGCTCGTGCCGGCTGCTATCGGTCGTGCGATGTGGGCGACCGCGTCCGGATAGCTCTCGAATGAACGGTCGGATGGCAACGTGAGACGACCCAAAGCACGAGACGCCACCAGTGGCCGGCCGGCTTCCAAGATCGTCATCTCGCGGTCGAGCTGCGTCAGAGCCTGCTGGATTACGGAGTCCGCAGCGGCGAGGTCGATTTCGCGACCACTCACCGGGAATTTGACCGACTTGAGGATCTCGAGCGGTACCCGTGCAATTAGATGCGCCTCGTGGGACTCAATCTTGACAAACGCATTGATCAGGCTCTCCATCGTGAACTCGTGCGCGCTTGCCAGCCGCGAAAACCCAACCGACCCTAGCGCCGCGGCAACATAAATGCCCAGCGCAAGTGCGATAGGCAGAATCCCACGGTGAAATGTCATCACGACGTCCTCCAGGTGGAGGCCTGCCGGAAGTATCATCCTATCCGGCAGGCGATTGGGATGCGATTACTTCACGGGATCGTAATGAGGCAACAGCTGGTCCGGATTGCCGGCTGGAGTGAAGACATGGAGGTCGTTTCCTTTGCCGCGCCGTGGCACGAACTTTTGGATCCTACGGCCGCCGACCGTCTCGGCGATGTACAGGTTGCCTTTCGAATCCGCCGCGACCGTATGCAGAAATGTGAACTCTCCCGCATTGTGACCGGGGCGCCCGAAGCCGGCGAGGATTCCCTGACCAGGCGTCGCAGTGAGAGCGGCGCCTGCGAGAGCAGCCAGGCGGTTGAAGGTCCACACGACTTCGTTGCCGCCGTCCGCGTTAAACATCAATTCCTGCCTTCTGTCGGGGGAAAATTCGACGTCCCACGCCGAGCCGGCTGTTCCTAGTCCAGGGGTGCCGGTTCCAGGGATCACGGGAATGATCTTTACCAGGTTACCTGACTTGTCGAACACCTCGAGGCGATCCTGGCCACGATCGCAGGTATACACGAGGCCGTCGTTGCCGAGAACGACGCAATGCGGATGGCCGCCGTCCGCAGCGCCGAACTGGCCCGGACCGTCGCCCACGCTGCCCCACTGGCGCAAGTAGGTCCCGTTCTTGTCGAAGACCACCACGCGATGGTTGCCATAGCCGTCGGCGATGTAGATGTCACCGTTGGCGGGATCCACGGCGACGTCTGATGGTTGGTTGAGGAGTGTCCTGCTCTGATTTGCGTTCGGGTCAGCTCCCGAATTGCCGCAAGCGTTGTTATTCGCTGGCCAGTCGCAGACTCCCTTCGTGCCGATCTGCAGCAGCAGTTCGCCCTTGCGCGAGTACTTCTGGACGATGCCATCGCCGTTGCCGGCAATCCAGACATTGTCCTGATAATCGACGAAGCAGCCGTGGACGCCGTTCGGCAGGATTGCCGGCTCACCCCATGCGTTCACCACGTTGCCGTGGGGATCATACTCGACCACCGGCGGTGACGGGACCGCGACAACCGTCTCTGGAGCGACCAAACCATTGTTGTAACCACGGTTGACGGTGAAGATGTGGTCGCGCGAGTCGACGCAACTTCCAGCGACTTCGCCCGTCACCCAGGGCTTACCGGTTTCCGGATCATTGGGCAGCGGTTTCGGCCAGAACGGATCTACAACGTATTGAGGAACTCGGGAATCCTTTACGTCCATATCGCGCAATGGATTCGCGACGCCGAGCCCAACAACAAGAGTGACCAAGAGAGTGCCGACATAGACCCATCGCCAAATTCTCATAGCGACCTCCTTTGCGGGTTTATGTCAATGACAGCATTGCTTTAGAGCCCGACGCGAAACTGAAAACCCGCTCCCTCAGCCGCGTGCAAGCCCGCTATCGAGAATTCGATAGCGAATCCGACAAAGGAAAGCAGTCCTCTCGTCCTAACTTGGTGTGGAAGTTATCCAGTATCTAATGCAACAGCCCTTGGCCAATATTTTTTTCTTATAACCCTCATTAGATTGTCCTATGACAACGGCTTTCAGATTTCGCTATGGGGCGAAGACACGAACGGGATGACCGAGCTGCGACAGCCGGCCCGAGTTCGCTCTGAACTAATTGAACGACGGAGTTTCCGAGAGAATGATTTGATGAAGTTCGTCGTCGATGGTCAGCGTACGCCAGAAGTTTTAATTCGTCTTGCAGTCTTGCACGCCAATTCATTCCGCGCGAATTTATCAGGCCGGCATTTACGACTCCCGCCGCCACAGTTGACAAGAGCGCTTGTCGATGAAGTCCTCAAGTCTCCCACAGCTTCTTGCTCGCCAGCGCAGCGCCTTCGGATAGCGCTCGCAGCTTTGCCCACGCGATCTGCGGATGCACCCGCCCGCCGAGCCCGCAGTCTGTTCCGGCGATGATATTCTCCCGGCCAACGGCATTGGCAAAGGCGAGAATCCGATCTGCCACCAGCTCAGGATGCTCGACTACGGGCGTTGCATGGCTGACCACGCCTGGAATGAGGATCTTCCCGGCCGGTAATTTGATGTCTCGCCAGACTTTGTATTCATGCTCGTGGCGCACGTTGCCGGCTTCGGTCAAGTACGCTTGCGCCTTGACCTTCAGCATCACATCGGCGATATCCCGTAAGGGCATGTCCGTGGTATGAGGGCCGTGCCAGCTGCCCCAGCAAATGTGATAGCGCACTCGATCCTCCGGAACACCTTCCAATGCGCGGTTCAAGGCCTCAACCCGCAACATCGCATAGCGCCTGTACTCGTTGATGATCGGTCGCGGGTCCAACATATCCCAAGCGCCAGGTAACCCGGGATCATCGAGTTGCAAGATAAACCCGGCCTCTATGATCGCGCGATACTCTTCGCGCATAGCGGCGGCGATGGCTTCGATGAATGCCTCAGCTGTCGGGTAGTAGCTGTTCTGACCACGACAAAACATCTCGAGGCTGCCGGGAGCGATGGACGCGACGAATGCATCTTGAACGCCTGCTTGGTCCATCGCCGCTCGTAAATTCGCAAGATCACGGCGTAGCGCTTCATGTCCGGTATAGGCAATTGGCGCGGCGCACATCGGCCGGCTCGCAGCAGTGCTTGGCGCTCCCAGTCCTGTGTCGGCATAGAACTCGGCAAACTCCCGCTGCTCCCAGCGCACTCCGACGATGCGCATTGGCGCCCCCGGCGCCGCCGTATCCGGCGCAACCGCTTCGGGCGGGGTCGGTACGAACCCAGAGACGCGGTTAAAGATGTAATTGCCCCAGGCGCCGCGATCCGATGCCGCGCGCATCGGCTTGCCGAACTCACCATCGTTGGGAATATCGATTGCCGCCGCCTTCTGAGCGAGCACCACTTCCGCCACAGCGGATCGCAAGCGCGCCTGCAGCGCGTCTTCCGCCGAGCCGCTGGTTTGCTTCGACCACAGTTCGCGGAGATCGGCGGGCCGCGGAAGACTGCCGACGTGCGTGGTCAGAATTCGATCCGTGCTTCGTCGCATTTAATACCTCCAATTTTAATCCTAACGGTCAGCCTGGGTATTCAGTTATCGCTAAATACGATTTTATCGCAAGCACCCGATCGCCTATGTCTCGATTGCGATGAGGCGGCGAACTCCCTACGCGACCGGTACAGTAAAGACCTGGATCCAACAAGCACGTGAAAGAATTCTATGTTCTCCAGGGCTCTTGCCATCTGGCTTTTGCTGCTGGTTTGCCGCTGTGTTGAATGGCGCGATTCGCAAATCACTAATTACACCGCGGTTTGGGTGAGCAGGGATGGCAGATCGTAAGCACGGCCATTCTCTGCGCAGCCATTGTTCTGGTTGCCTGGTTTATGATCTCGTCGATTGGACCGAAGAACGGATTCGACCCGATGGGCGTAGGGATAGGTGGGTGGCTCCAACCGTCGGTTTTGAGTTTCTTGCCGGCCACTATGTTTTCGGCAACAGCTGGGAAATACTGATCGCTGATTACAACGTGTTCCGCGGCCGCATCTGGATCTTGGTGCTTGCGGCTAACATATTTGCGCCGCTCTATCGGCGTTTTTGCAGAAGCAGGCGGTATAGTGGGAAAGAGTAAACGAAACCCGGACTCCGATAATCACCTGTCTTTGCAATCCGAGGAGCGCGACCCGACCGGCGACCGCACTCCTCGCTCAACGGATGCGCAACGTACTGTCGTTATCGGCGATTACTGGACCGGACTTGGAACAGGAATATTGTAGAGCCGCGCGACGTTTTCGCGCACTAGTTTGGCGCGCACTCCGGAGGGCAGATCGCCTAAATCCCTAGCTACGACCTTGCGTGAATGGGGCCAGGTAGTGTTGCCGTGCGGAAAATCGTTGGACCACATGCAGTTGTCTTGACCCCACCACGAGAGAATATGACCGCCGACGGCGTCATTGAAGAAAGTCGTGTAGATCTGGTTGTGGAAGTATTCGCTGGGACGTTTTTTGATGAGCAACCCCTCTCGCTTGGCGCCAAAACGTTTGAAGTAGTAGTCCCATTGCTCCAGGACAAACGGAATCCAACCTAGCTCGTTTTCAACGAGAACAACTTTGAGTTTGGGGAAACGTTCGAGCACACCGGAATAGATCAGGTCATAGAGGCTATCGACCGACTGGGCCAGCTTCGAGTTGACGCTATTGTGCTCGGCGGTCATTCCGGTGGCGGTATCGCCGAGCCCGAAGGAACGGTTTCGGCTATAACCGTGGCCGCTCAAGATGTGCAGGTTGACCGGCATCTCGAGATCCTGAGAGGCGGCCCAGAACTTGTCGTAATGCGATGACGAGAACGGCAGCTCTGGCGGCGGCACTTGCCAGATCACCGAGCCGCGCATGCCGGCTTTGCGGCAGCGCTCCAGTTCCTTAACGGCGCCGTCGCTGTCGTACATCGACAGCATGGCGATCCCGATCATTCGCTCGGGCGCGGCGCTGCAGTAGTCGATCAGCCAGTCATTATAGACCCGGCAGCAGGCCGCCTCCAACTCGTGATCGTCGAGGCTCAAGCATTTCAAGCCATGCGTCGGATAGAGCACTTCGGCGCTGACGCCGTCGGCGGCCATCTCGGAAACGCGCTTGTTCTTGTCCTGGGCGCCGCCGGGCTGGTCGTTCGGTCTTTGCCCGCCGTAATCCGGAGCCCGATCCTGAAAAGCTTTGGGCAGTTGTTTCTGCCAAAGCCCCGCGGGCTCGATGACGTGGGAATCCGATGAAATCAACAATTCATTGATAGCGGCGTTAGTCTCTTTGCCATAGGTGCGTTCAATAATAGCCATGATCTTGGCTCCTTTTGTGTTTAGGGTGTGAGGTCGTTGATTCTAAAAGTCCGCTGAGAGGCATTAATAAAGGCATAACCCAGTCGAGGGTCACGGCGCAAGCGAAGGATCGTCAATCGCGCGGGGATCGGAGAAAATACCGGCTGCGCCTTTAACATTTTGCGGTTATCCGAACCGTGACCGATGATCAAATCCTACGTTCTTTCTTATCAAGCTCCTTCCGATTCCGAATACCCTGCTAAAGATAGGGAGCGTTAAGATTGAAGACACGGATCGGGGTCGAGGCGTTTGACTCAACGAGCGGGTCCATTGCAGAGATTTAGGCTGGATGACTGATTTTGGCTGATCAACCCGCCCGCATCTTGAGCAGAGTCGGAATATCCATTGTTTCCTGATAGCGCCGCAATTCTTTTTCTTTGCTCCGCACCGCCAGCATGGCCATGCGGTCGGCGAGTTCGTTACCCTCGGTGCCGACGTGCCCG
>DASUVS010000427.1:0-12353 GCA_036378835.1 Binatia bacterium
GTGGCCCGCCAACCGGCGCATTATGTACAACCGCGCATCTGCGGACCTGCAGGGCAAGCCCTGGAGCGAGCGCAAAAAGTATATTTGGTGGGATGGTCAAAAGTGGACCGGGTACGATGTGCCGGATTTCGCTGCGACGAAGCCGCCGACGGCGAAGGCCCAGCCCATGGGCATTGGACTCGACGCTCACGACGGAACCGACCCATTTATCATGCTCGATGGCGGTGTGGGTTGGCTCTATGTCCCCACCGGGTTGGTAGATGGGCCGCTACCGACCCATTATGAGCCGGCCGAGTCTCCGGTTCAGAATCCTCTCTATAAGCAGCAGTCCAGTCCGGTTCTGAAATACTGGAAGACCCCAGGAAATCCTTTGGCTCCGGCGGGAGACGCAAAGTACCCGCACGTCATCACGACTTATCGATTGACCGAACACTATCTGGCCGGCGCCATGAGCCGCTGGAATCCCTGGTTGACGGAATTGCAGCCTGAGCTTTTCATCGAGCTCAGCCCGGAGTTGGCGCAGGAAAAAGGCATTCAAAATCTCGATTGGGTCAGAATATCAAGTCCGCGCACCCAGATTCGCGCCAAGGCTTTGGTGACGCGCCGGATGCGACCGCTGCAGATCAACGGCAAGACTGTCCATCAAGTGGGCATGCCGTGGCACTGGGGTTACGAGGGTCTTTCAACAGGCGACGTGGTCAATGAATTGACGGCCCTCGTCGGCGATCCGAATGTCTCGATACACGAAGGCAAAGCATTCGTTTGTAACGTCGAGAAAGCCTGACGGAGTTTTGGAGTACTGGAGTAATGCGCTCCGATCAACCCAACACTCGTTCACTCCAGCACTCCCGGCGGGGTTAGGTTAGGAGATAATCATGGCCGAGCCAATGGGATTCTACACCGACACAACCGTCTGTATCGGTTGCAAAGCATGCGAGGTGGCGTGCAAAGAATGGAATCAGCTACCCGCGACCAATGGCGGCCTCAATACGCTCAGCGGCGACAGCTACGACAATACGCGGCGCCTCGACGGCATCCACTGGCGCCACGTCAAATTCGTCGAGCAGTTCACTGAAGATCGCGGCGAGGGACGCTGGCTGCTGATGAGCGATGTCTGCAAGCACTGCGTGCAAGCCGCATGTCTTGAGGTATGCCCGACCAACGCAATCATCCGAACCGAATTCGACACAGTGGTTATTCAGTCGGATGCCTGCAACGGTTGCCGCGACTGCATCACCGCATGTCCCTTCGGGGTTATCGACATCAATCCGGCATCCGGCACCGCCCAGAAGTGCACGCTTTGTTACGATCGCCTTCAGAGCGGGATGGAGCCGGCTTGCTCGAAAGCTTGCCCCACCGATTCCATCCAGTTCGGCACGATCAGCGATTTGCGGGGCAGAGCGCAGAAAAGGGTCGAGCAGCTTCATCAGGGCGGGGAGAAACGGGCTTATCTTTATGGTGCAGATGAGAAGATGTTGGGCGGGCTCAACTCCTTTTTTCTTCTCGTTGACAAGCCGGAGGTGTATGGGCTGCCGCCGGACCCGAAGATGCCGACGCGAAATCTCGCTTCCGGTTCTCTTTTCTCAGTGCTTGGAGCCGTGTTGGTTGGTTTAATCGGGATTTTCAATTTCCGCAATCGCGGCACACGTGAACGCGAGGAGAGGCGGCTATGAACGGCATCCCTTCGAGCACCTATTTTACCGTTTCGCCTGATTGGGGCTGGCTGATTGTTTTTTACTTTTTTTTCGGCGGACTGGCCGGCGGCTGTTATTTCCTTGCCGTGTTGATCGATTTTTTCGGCAGGCCTGAAGATCGTCCTCTCGCTCGACTGGGTTACTTAATTTCATTTCCCTGTGTCCTGATCAGCGGCATTCTTTTAACCGTTGACCTGCATCGCCCGGAGCGCTTCTGGCACATGCTTATTGAATCCAATACCTTGCAGCCGATGTTTAAATACTGGTCGCCGATGTCATTGGGTTCCTGGGCGCTTTTGATCTTCGGCATATTTTCCTTCCTGTCCTTTCTCAGCGCCCTGGCGGATAGCGGCCGCCTAAATTGGGCGGCAGCGCGCCGGTTCGGGCGACCTGGAACCATCGGCGGCATTATTTCATTTATCGGCGGGCTCTTTGGCTTTTATGTCGCCGGTTATACCGGAGTTCTTTTGGCGGTTACGAATCGTCCGATCTGGTCGGATTCGCCGCTGTTGGGCATGCTGTTCGTTATTTCGGCGGCATCTATTTCCGCGGCCTTGATGATCCTGTTGGCCGAGCGTAACCGATGGACCATGCCCGGGATCGCGGATTTACATCGCATGGACATGTGGGTGTTGGCGCTAGAAATTATTGTCTTGGTTGCATTCTTGATTTCACTGGGGCCGGTTTTTCGCGCCTGGTTCAGCATCTGGGGCGTGGTGCTTTTGCTCGGCGTTGTTGTGTTAGGACTGCTTGTGCCGTTATTTCTGTCATGGCGTCGCGATTGGCTCGGCAGCTATAATTTCACGGCAAGCGCGGCGTTAGTGCTGATCGGCGGTTTTATCTTGCGCATGGCCATCGTGCTCGGCGCTGAGGCAGTCTGACATGAAGCTCGCGCTGTTGATAATTATCACGGCCGTCGTTGCCGGCTGTACGAGCCCAGAGGCCAATCGGAGCCGCGGCGGTGGACCGGGTGGGGATTTGGGAAATCGAGGTTCGATCGTGCGTATGCACGAAGGATCGCGTCCATTTGAACGAACACCGAAAATTATCGGCGCCGAGCATCCGCCGCTAGAATCCGCGCGCCAAGCCAGCGAGCTCAGCCGTCGATGACGGTAAACGAGTTCGAGGCTCTTGCGCGCGAGTACCCGGATTGGCAGCCGTGGCTTCTGGTCGTCGAAGAAGTTATGCGCGAGGCGACCGATGCGAGCTGGGAAACCTGGGTTCCAACGGTCGAATCTCAGGCCCGCGATGTTCCACGTCTAGCTGACATCAGCGTAACAGCCGATCTCGCTAAAATCCGCCGTTGGCAACAACACCTCCTACAAACCGCGGCTCAAAGCGGCGCGCCTAGAATGCGTCAGCTCGATTCGTTGCAAAAATTCGCGTTGGACTCGGCGGCGCTTTTTGAAGCGGCCTTATGCGAAAACGGCGCGGCGCTAAAACAGATGGCTGAGGAGCTAGAGATGGATCCAGAGCCGTTTTCCGCCGTTACCTGTTTAATCGCCGTGCCTTTTCTGCACGCCTGCAACCGGCGCTGGGAACAGTCGCGAGTGCCAGGATGGCCGGCAGGTTATTGCCCCACGTGCGGCGCGTGGCCGGCATTTGCCGAAACGCGCGGTATAGAGCGGAGCCGCTATTTGCGCTGCGGCCGTTGCGGCGCGGAGTGGCAGGCGCACGCGCTATTTTGTTGCTTTTGCGGCAACAGCGATCATAAGGAACTTGGTTCACTCGTCCCGGAAAATTCCGGGCCTAGCCGCGCCGTCGATACCTGTAGCCGGTGTCGCGGCTATCTCAAGACCTTCACCAAATTGCAAGGCAGCGCTGCCACCAAGATCATGTTGGACGATCTCGCAAGCGTCGACTTGGACATTGCGGCGTTGGAGCAGGGCTTCAAACGCCCGCCCGGACCGGGTTACGCATTGAATTGTAAAGTGGTAGCCAGACCGAGTTTCGGGCAGCGGATCTTTGGCCGGAGCGTATGAGTCAATCGACCCTTCGTCCTGGCGACGTTTGCAAAGCTCTACTGGCGGCACTGGAGGCCTCGGAAGGACGGAGGCGCAGGCGCAAACGCGACCAAACCCCTGACAGCATAGGCTTGACATTCAAGCGCGAACTGCTGGAGGAGGCTGTCAGAGACGATCCAGAGCCGGAAGCTTTCGAAGAATGGCTGCTCAATTACACTGCTAGCCACGAATCTGCCGGCGGGATCTTTGCGATGGCCAGAGCGGTTTTTGAAGAATGGCGCCTTGCCCATTCTATGGGTGAATTTAAATCCTGGCTCGAACAGGGTGCTCCTTCCGACGACGCCGAGAACGTCTCTTCATCAGCGACCTCCGACTCTCATCCTGGACTCATGAAAGGACGATCGCAGCATGGCCAAGGGCGCCGAACCGAACGTACGTGACCGCATATCAGACGTTTTTACTCGCATTGAAGACATCACCTATATCGGTTTGGGAGTGTTACTCGCCGCCGGCGCCCTAATCCTTCTCGGCGCCGCCGCATGGTTCTTGTTCAACAATATTTTTTCCGGTGATATACGGGAGCTCATCGTCGATCTGCTCGATCAGATTCTGCTGATCCTGATGGTTGTCGAGATCCTCTACACGGTGCAGGTGTCGTTTCGCGAGCATACGCTGTCACCCGAACCTTTTCTCGTCGTCGGGCTGATTGCCGCCGTGCGGCGCGTTCTCATCATCACCGCCGAATTTTCCAAACCGGAAGAAGTTTTGGAAGCTGCGTTCCGCAACGCGATGATGGAATTGGGGCTGCTAACGGTCTTGATCCTATCGCTGGTGTTCTCTCTCCATTTCCTCAAACGGCAGAGTCCGGCGCGGGCTGAGCGCGATTGATCCCGACGCATTGCGAGTCAAGCTTCTTTTTTGATGTAAGTTGCTCGTTCTACGGTTGGGAAGTCGCGTACGGTCGGGACATAGTTCAGGCCGTGACACGTCCATTAATCTTGTTCAACCGGCTATTTTGGGATACATACTGCCGAGCAATCCACTCATAGTGTAGTCCATGTCAAACATATTGCCGGCGACGAGGAATTGGATTGAAACATTGGGTATTCGAGCGGCAACAATTTGCGTTACGCATAGCGGCGATCTTTCATAGAACTCGTTAAAAGATGATCATCGCAATCGGAAAGCGTAGGTAAGAAGGAGGGGTTTACGGCAGATCTCGGTTTTGTCGGATTAGGAGTCATGGGAAGCCGCATGGTAAAGCGGCTGCTCGATGCCGGGCATCGGGTTACGGGGCATAACCGAACCCGTTCCAAAGCCCAAGCTCTCATTGGTCAAGGCATGACCTGGGGCGACACGCCGCGCGCGGTAGCAGAATCTAGCGAGATCACGTTCTCCATGGTCAGTGATACTCCGGCGTTGCACGCGGTTACCGGCGGCCAGGACGGTATCTTGGCTGGCCTCTCGTCGATGAAAATTTACATCGATATGAGCACTGTAAGCCCTGCTGCCAGCCGTGACACCGCCGAGAAAGTTGCTGCTCGAGGAGCGCGTATGCTGGATGCGCCGGTTTCCGGCAGCGTCATCACGTTAGAAGAGGGCAAATTATCATTTATGGTAGGAGGCGATCGCGCCGTCTTTGAGCAGGCACGACCCATTCTCGAAGCCATTGGACCCAAGGTCACTTACGTGGGCGGCAATGGATTGGCAGTATCCATGAAAATCGCGACCAATCTAAGCCTCGCCGTGCAAATGCTTGCTTTTAGCGAAGGAGTGCTGCTGGCCGAAAAAAGCGGCATCTCGCGGGAGACCGCGGTCGAAGTTCTGCTCAACAGCGTTATCGCTTCACCCATGGTGAAATACCGCGGGCCCTTTGTCTTGAACATGCCTGAAGAAGCCTGGTTCGATGTCAAGATGATGCAGAAGGACCTGCTCCTCGCTTTGGAGATGGGTCTTAAGCTGGATGTGCCGCTGCCGACCACCGCGATTACCAATCAAATGCTCACGAGCGCGCGCGCTATCGGGCTCGGCAAAAAAGATTTCGCGATTTTGTTTGAAGTGCTGGCAAAGATGGCAGGGACGAAGACCGCATGATGGGATAGTGGAGTACTGGGGGAATTGGGTAAGACAAGTCAAGATCTTTCCATCACTCCAGTACTCCATTACTTCAAGACATTTGACGACACTCTGATGGCGCGATCGAAAAAACACAAAGCCAAACCAGCAAAAAGCGCATCGGTTCAAGACGAACGCTGGATTCATTTCTATCGCCAGATGATGAAGATTCGTCGCTTCGAGGAAGAGGTCAATCAACTCTATCTCGGCGCCAAGATGCCCGGTCTTGCCCATCTGTATATCGGCCAGGAGGCGATCGCCGTGGGCGTTTGCGAAGCGCTGCGGCGAGACGATTACATTACCAGCACGCATCGCGGTCACGGCCACTGTCTCGCCAAAGGCGCCGCGGTCGACAAAATGTTTGCCGAACTGCTCGGCAAAGAGGCCGGATACTGCCGCGGCAAAGGCGGCTCCATGCACATTGCCGATCAAGACACCGGCAATCTCGGCGCCAATGCCATCGTCGGCGGCAGCGCAGGGATCGCCACGGGCGCAGCTCTATCGATAAAGATGCGCGGCACGGATCAGGTGGTGGTCTGCTTTTTTGGCGATGGTGCTTTAGGGCAAGGCTTGCTTTACGAAGTGATGAACATGGCAGCCCTGTGGAAACTGCCGGTCATCTATGTTTGCGAGAACAATCAATATAACGAGTACACCAACTACCGTGAGACCACCGCCGGTGAAGTATTGGGCCGCGCCGAAGCTTTTGGCATTCACAGCCAAACGATCGACGGGCAGGACGTGCGTGTCGTACACGCCACTAGCCTCGAATTAGTCCAGCGCGCCCGGCGCGGTGACGGGCCGGCGTTCCTACACTGCAATACCTACCGTTTCCACGGTCACCATGTCGGTGATGTCGATCGCTCCTACTACCGCTCCAAAAAGGAAGAAGAACACTGGAAGACCCAACGTGATCCGATGCGCCTCCTTGCGGAATGGCTGCAGAAAAATAAATTGGCGGATAACAACCTGCTCGAAAGCATCGACAAGGAAATTTCGCAAGAGATTATCAGCGCAGTCGATTTAGCGTTGGCGGCTCCCTATCCGGCGGCCGAAGAGGTAGACCAGCATGTCTACGCCTAGGATCCCTGCAGCGTCTCCTCGCCGTGCGGCAGAGGGGAAGAACGTGGGGAACCCATCACAGGCAACCATCACAAGTAACAAGCCCGGCCGCGAGATCACCTTCAGCCAAGCGATTAACGAGGCGCTGTCCGAAGAAATGCGGCGCGATCCGACTGTGTGTATCATCGGTGAAGATGTCGCCGAGGCGGGCACACCGTTCAAAGTGCTATCAGGTCTGGCCGCGGAGTTTGGCACCCAGCGCGTGATCGACTCGCCGATCTCCGAAGCAGGCATCAGCGGTATCGGCGTCGGCGCCGCTATGACGGGTATGCGGCCTGTGGTGGATATCATGTTCGGCGATTTCATCACCTTGACGATGGACCAGCTCGTCAACCAGGCGGCGAAAATTCACTATATGTCCGGCGGCAAGCTTAAAGTGCCGATGGTGCTGCGAACGACTCTAGGCGCAACCCGCCGTTCGGCGGCGCAGCACAGCCAGAGCCTTCACGCCTGGGTGAGTCATGTTCCCGGATTGAAAGTCGTCGTGCCGTCGACCCCGTATGATGCCAAGGGACTGCTCAAAAGCGCTATCCGCGATGACAACCCGGTCGTGTTCTTTGAAGACAAAATGATGTACCAACTGAAGGGGCCGGTTCCGGCCGAGGAGTACACGATCCCGCTTGGAGTCGCTGATATCAAACGCGCCGGCAACGATATCACCTTGGTCGCAACCAGCAGCATGATTCAGGTTGCCCTTGCGGCGGCAGCCGCGTTGGCAGGAGACGGCATTGATGCCGAGGTGATCGATGTCAGGACCACCGCGCCGCTCGACACAGACACGCTCGTTCAATCGGCCAAAAAAACCAGCCGCGCCATCGTCATCGACGAAGGTTATGAGAACTACGGCGTCACGGCAGAAATTGCATCGGTGATCGCCGACGGCGCCTTTTACTATCTCGACGCGCCGGTAAAGCGCATGGGCGCCATGAATGTGCCGGTGCCGTTTTCGCCCGTGCTTGAAGATCAAACCGTGCCGACTCCGGAAAAGGTTGTGAAATTGGCGCGAGCATTGTGCCAAAAATAACGACCGATTCTGGGATGGCCGACAGCAATGGCTTGCGGGTCAACGCCAGCAGTTCCAAACGTTCCACTGGTTCAGTGTTCCACGATATGGTCGGTTCAACACTTGAAACGATTGAAACGATTGGAACGGTAGTTCTTGGAGGTTAGTGATGGGGTTGAAAACCTTCGGCTTGATGGCCGTGGACTGGGAAGAGCGGGTTAATATCGAGCGGCTGCGGCAAGAGCGACTGGGGCGAGTGAAAAACGCGCTAAAGAAATCCGAGATCGGTGCGCTGCTCTGTTTCGATATGAACAACATTCGCTACATCACCGCCACACACATCGGCACCTGGGCGATGGACAAGCTGGTGCGCTTCTCACTGCTGCCACAGGATGATGAGCCGATCCTGTGGGACTTCGGCTCGGCGGCGCGGCACCATCAAATTTACTGCCCTTGGCTAGGCGAACGGTCGCGCGCCGGCATCTCGACCTTGCGCGGCGCAACTCATCCGGGCTCCGGTTTGGCCGAAGACGTGGCGAAGAAAATCCGCCTCGAATTGGAGAAGCGCAAGCTCTTGAATGAGCCGGTCGGTGTCGATGTTATCGAGATCCCGGTGCTTTTTGCCTTGCAGGCGCAGGGCATCAAGGTCGTCGATGGCCAGCAACTCATGCACGAAGTAAGAAAGATCAAAACTCAGGATGAAATAACCTTGCTCAACACCGCAACGATGATGGTGGATGCGGCTTACGACGAGCTTTATCGATTCATGAAGCCGGGAGTCAAGGAAAACGAATGCGTCGGAGTGGTGAGCAAGGTGCTTTACGATCTCGGCTCCGAGCATGTCGAAGGCGTCAACGCGATCTCGGGAGAACGCTGCAGTCCTCATCCGCACGTCTACACCGATCGCGTGCTCAGGCCCGGTGATCCGGCCTTTTTCGATATTTTGCACAGCTTTAATGGTTACCGCACCTGCTACTATCGAACCTTTGCCGTCGGCAGCGCGTCCCCGGCAATGGTCGACGCCTACAAGCGCTGCCGCGACTACATGGACGCGGCGATCAGCATCGTCAAGCCGGGAATCACGACGGCAGATGTCGTCAAGCTCTGGCCCAAGGCGGAGGAATTTGGCTTTGCCGACGAAGAGGCAGCCTTCGCGCTGCAGTACGGCCATGGCGTCGGCTTATCGATCTGGGAAAAACCGATTTTCAGCCGCCTTGTTTCATTGGACCATCCTGAGGTCATCGAGGAGGGCATGGTGTTCGCTTTGGAAACCTATTGGCCGGCAAGCGATGGCTGGTCGGCAGCGCGTCTCGAAGAAGAAGTGGTGGTGACCAAAGACGGCTGCGAAATCATCACCCGATTTCCATCGGAGAAACTGCTGGTCGCCGGCACGCATTACTTCACTGCCGGCGGAGAGTTGCCGACCACGCGGGAAACGCAGTCGGCGTTGAATAATCCAGGCGCTCTGGAACGGATCAAGGGCTAACAGGCTGATGAAAGAGACTCATATGGTTTTGAACCATGAATTATGAAATCTGAAAGCTGAAATGAATTCCGCTTTCAGATTGCCACTTTCATCCTTCTAATTCGCGCGCGCAGCATCTGAGATCTTTTTTATCAGCTTGGAAGTAGAATTTTCCGGGGACGTTAGACTGGAGTCAGTTTTAGACGATTTGGAACCGTTGGAACGATTGGAACAGCGTGCCTTGCGCAGATTGGAACCCTTGAACTGATTTCTATGCCAACGAATGTCATCATGCCTGCGCTGGGCGTCGCCCAAGAAAAAGGCACGCTGATCAACTGGCTCAAGTCCGAAGGTCAGACGGTGAATAAAGGCGAGCCCCTGATGGAAGTCGAGACCGACAAGGCAACGGTCGAAATCGAAGCGGCGGCCTCAGGAGTCTTGATGAACGTCACCGCGGCTGCCGGTGACGAGGTGCCGGTGGGTCACACTATCGCGGTGATCCTGGCGCCGGGCGAGACCGTGCCCCAAAAATCAGTTGCGCAGCCGTTAGCTTCTTCAAAGGAAAATGCCAGTGTCGCTTCTGGCCAGGTCAAGCCTGGGGTGGCAATGCGAACCCCGAGCCCCAAGTCGCGGATTCCAGGGTCGCGCATTTTAGCCTCGCCGGCGGCGCGGAGAATCGCGCGCGAGGAAGGAATCGATCTCGCAAGCTTGAGCGGCAGTGGGCCGGAGGGCAGCGTGCTGATCGCGGACGTCAGGCGCGGCAAGCAAAAACATTCGCTGACACTCGAAGACGCGCCAACGGTAAGCGGGCTCCTGCCGCTCAGCCCGATGCGCCGGATTGTCGGCGAGCGCATGACGCAAAGCAAACAGAGCGCGCCGCATTTTTATATCAGCATGGACATCGACATGACGGCGATTGTTGCAAAGAGAAGCAAGTGGAAGGAGAGCGGAGAGAGAGCGCTTCCGTCGATCAACGATTTCATCTTGAGCGCCTGCGCCCACACCTTGAAAGATTTTCCGATCCTGAACGCACGATTGAGCCATGAGGGAATCGAGCTTGTGCCGGAGATTAATATCGGGATGGCGGTGGCTCTCGAGGAAGGTTTGGTGGTGCCGGTCATTCGGAACGCCGACCGGCTCAGCCTGCATGACCTGGCGCAACAGAGCTGGGAGTTGTCTGATAAAGCACAGCACAAGAAATTATTGCCGTTCGATTATGAAGGCGGAACTTTCACGGTCTCCAACCTCGGCATGCTCGGGGTCGATCATTTCATCGCCATCATCAATCCGCCGCAATGCGCTATTCTGGCGGTTGGGCGGGTTGCGCCGCGTGCCGTCGCCGATGAAGTCGGCATCGCGGTCCGGTCGATGATGACCGCCACATTGTCCGCCGATCATCGGCTCGTCGACGGAGCGATCGCCGCGCGCTTCTTGGCAGACTTCAAGGGGCGCATGGAAAACCCTGATCATTGATTTTTGCATGACACGGATCGTCATTCGAAATCTCACCAAGACTTACAGCGGCGGCAATGTCGTCGCCCTGCAAGACATCAATATTGACATTGAGCCCTACGAAAGCATTTGCATCTTGGGGCCGAGCGGCTGCGGTAAGACGACGTTGCTGCGGATCATCGACTGCCTGATACCGCGCGACGGCGGCGAAGTGATCATGAACGGCGCTCCGGTCACACGGCCGCGTCCCGATATCGCGATGGTGTTTCAACATTTCGGTCTGTTTCCGTGGAAGCGGCTCGAGCAGAATATCGCCTATGGCCTGGAGCTCAGAGGCCGTCCGAAACACGAGGCGGCTGCAACCATTGCGCGCTATCTCGAGCTCATGGGGCTCAAGGGTTTTGAGAAGTCTTATCCCCATCAACTCTCCGGCGGGATGCAGCAGCGCGCCGGACTGGCCCGCGCTCTGGCCGTCAATCCATCGCTTCTACTGATGGACGAGCCCTTTGGTTCTCTCGATGCGCAAACCCGTGAAATGATGCAGGAGGAGCTGCTGCGGATTCTGGAAACCGAAAAGAAGACGATGATTTTTGTCACCCATAGCATCGACGAGGCGATTCTTCTCGGCGATCGCATCGTCATGATGTCGCGCCGTCCAGGGCGCATCCAGGGAGTCATCCCGGTCGATATCCCGCGCCCGCGAAAGATCATGTCAGTGCGAGCTCATCCTCGCTACATCGAGCTCCGAAATACGCTGTGGGAGATGCTCACGCAGAACTTCGCTAGCGCCGACACGTCCAAGAATGCCCAATGAATCGAAAGATCATAGTGCGTTTGCTTTCCCTGATATTCGTTCTTCTCGTCTGGGAATATTACGGCAGGAGAGTCAATCCGGTTCTGTTTACTTATCCTTCGGCGATCGCCCGTGCCTTCCTCGCGCTGGTCGCCAGTGGCGAGCTGCAAAGCTACATGAAGGAAAGCCTGTTGGTGCTGGCCTATGCCTCGGTTCTTTCGGTGTTGGCCGGTGTTCTATTGGGCGTGGTCATGGGGCGTTTCTCGATAGTCGAATGGGCCGCGGACATCTATGTCAATGCGCTGTACTCCACGCCCATGGTCGCGGTGGTTCCGTTGATAGTTCTCTGGTTCGGTTTCAAAGTCCCCGCCAAAGTCATCATCGTGTTTCTCTTCATGGTTTTCCCGGTGCTTCTCAATACCTATGAGGGAGTGAAAAACGTCGATCGTAATCTCCAGGAGGTCGCCCGCTCTTTTTGCTCGAGCGAGAGCCAGCTCTGGCGCCATCTGATCATTCCATCTGCCGTTCCCTTCATTGTGGCCGGCGTTCGCCTCGCCATCGGGCGCGGTCTGGTCGGGATGATCGTCGCCGAGTTCTATACATCCATCACCGGACTGGGTTATATGATCGTCCGCTATGCCAATGCCCTGGAAACCGACAAACTCTTTGTTCCCATCGTCGTGGTTATGATACTAGGAGTTGGCTTACTGTCGCTGGCAAAATGGGTCGAAGGTCGCATCGCTCC
>DASUVS010000428.1:0-3567 GCA_036378835.1 Binatia bacterium
CTGCCCGAAGCCGGCGACGGCTCGGCGATGTGGGAAGTCCTTTCGGCGCGCTATGCCAATGAAGCCTTCATCCAGGTCGAACCCTTGAGCGATGCCAACGCCGCGGATGAATTTACCTTCGATCCGCAAGCCCATAACGACACCAACCGAATTTCCCTTCACGTGCTGACACACCCTTCGGGCCACGTGATCCTGATGGCGCGGCTCGACAATCTCGGCAAGGGCGCGGCTGGAGTGGCCATTCAGAATCTAAATCTCATGCTCGGCGTTCCTGAGAGAACCGGCTTGCCCGTTTAGGAAAACCCAGGCGCTTCTCCGCGGCGCGCGCATTGGGAACAATTCGCACCGGGCCTGGTATCAACGGCAGCAACAGACGGAACAGCCTGGCAAACAGCCAGAAAATGTTTTCTCTACTTCGATTCCACTTCAAGCCATACGCGTCCCGCAATCGCTCGGGCAGTAATCCCGCCGTTACCACCCGAAACAACGGCGCTAGCGGCCGCAAAATCCACGGTTTTGGATAGACAATATCATGCGCCAGGGATCGGGCCACCGGCCCAACAGCAAGCGTGTTTCCCTGAAGCATGTCATTGAAGTACCGGGCGAACTCGCCTAAGGACTGAGGAACCATATCGTTAGGAATGTCGAACAAATCGGTAAGTTTTTTCGAATCTTCATAGTAGCGGGCCTTTTCCTGGAGCGATAACGGCTTCACGAATAAGTCGTAGGCGACGATCGCGGAATCAATCAGCGTCGCATGAACCCACATCAAGAGCTGCGGATCCCGGGCATCATACGAAGTGTCGCGCGGTGTAGCCTCATTCGCCTGAACGAAGCCGTGAACGTGCTTATGGATATTGCCCACCCGCTCAAGCGCCGCATAGGCCTTGGCCGATTCGTCAAACCCGATCGACCACATCGCGGTCATGGTGCGCTGCAAACGGGCTAAAGGATTTTGCTGGAAGCGGCTATACTGGGCGACTCCGGCGGCAACTTTGGGGTGAGCAAGTTGCAACAGCAATGCCCGGCCGCCGGCTAACAGCAAAGCCATTTCCCGGTCGACCTGCCAAATTTTGCTGTGAGGTGAAAAAAGCTGACCGGTATGATTTCGATTTGCAGCGTCCGTCTTACTGAGTATAGGCTCTATAGGCATGAAGCGAAAATTATTGTCCTGCACGCCGCTCTCCAACGAGAGTCAAACGATTAGAGAACTCACCGTGACGTCTTAGCTCTACTATTGCTCGCCTCCAACACCTGATCGATGGCTTTTGCAAACGTCTCGAAAGGTTGCGCCCCGACTAAACGCCATTCATTAACTAGAAACATCGGCGTGCCGCGCCCGCCTAGATAAGCCGCGGTCACGGTTTCTTGTTCTACTTTGGATTTGTATTTCCCAGTTGTCAGGCATTCGTCGAACTTCGCCTGCTGCAGGCGCAACTCGCCGGCGTATTCTTTGAGCTTGGATTCGCTAAACCCAAACGCCGCTTGATTCGCAAAGAGCTTATCATGATATTGCCAGAACTTATCTTGCTCCGCGGCGCATTCCGACGCCAGGGCCGCCTGCTCCGACTGTTTACCTAATATCGCAAAATGGCGAAAGACGAACTGCACCGTGCCCTTCTCAAAAAAGGATTTTTTAAGCCTTGGCAGGGTATCCGCCCAAAATTTCTTACAGAAGCTGCAACGAAAATCGGAAAACTCAATGATGGTTACCGGCGCGCTCCGCGATCCTAATACCGGGCCTTTTTCCAAAGAAGCCAAAATCTCCTTCAGAGAAGGGCTTTGCGCCGCTCCAACTGGACCGGTACAGAGGCAGACCAGCCCAGACACTAAGGCGATTATCCACGACCGATAGATGACTCTCGACATAAGACTCCGATGCTCTAACATTCTACTAATTTAAGATATTACAACCTTCTTGATCGAACCTAAATGAAGGATCCTTTAATTGCTTCAAGCCAAGCTCCCGTCCGATCGGTGATTCGGCGCGGGCAAAATCCATCCTGCCAGAACCGCCAAAACCAACGAGCCGATTCCACAGATAAGATACAACAGATCCGTGCCGCCTTGATCGACCAGCCAGCCCGCCGCCGTGTTAGAGGTGATGCCGGCGATACCCAGTGCTACCATCGAGAGAATTCCCTGAGCCGTGGAGCGAAGCTTTTCCGGCGCTACCGTGTCCAAATAAAGCGGGCTGCCGAGGTTGAGTCCGACCACCGTCACGCCGTGAAGCGCCTGTACCGCAAACAGCAGATGATGATCAGTGATCAACGCGGAAAGCAGCCAGCGCAGGCCCCCGACCAAAACGCCCACGGTAAGTAACCCGCGCGCGCCCAAACGCTTAAGCCCGCTGCCGGTGGACAAGACCAGCGGGATTTCGACGAGCAGCATCAAGATCCACATGCCGCGTATCATATCGAGGTCGCCACCGCGCGAACGGACAAAAAGCGGAAAGAACCACATAGGGCCGTGCAAAAGAAAGTGAGCCACGAGCGCGAACAATAAAAATCTTAGAAAGCCGATATTGCGCAAAAGCTCGCGCCAGTCGCCGCGCGCGGCGCGCACCCCGACTACCCCGTGTTGCGGCAGGGAGAATGCGATCAGCGCAGCGGCGAATACCAAGGCAGCCGTCACCGGAAACATAACTTCCAGCCCCGGCTGCGAGATCCCCGGCGTCGCAGGGTCTACGCCATAAGTGATCCGATAGCGGGAAAGAATCCATGGAAAACCAACCACCAAGATAAAAAAACCAGCTGTGCCCCACACCCGCACCCTGCCGAATGCATGCCGGCCGGCATCGCGCAGAACCGCCAGCGTCACCGACATCATCATCGGAAACAGCGCCGTTCCAGGAATCGATAGTGTTACCGTCGCTAGAAGTATCGTGTCGAAATCTCGAGCGGATCCCAGGGCCAGATAACCGGCAGCGGTTCCGAGGCTGAGAAACGCCAGCACCCGGCTTCGTGCTCCGCTGCGATCGGCGACTTGACCCCAAAACGGCTGCGCGACCATGCCGATGAGCGGAGGAACCGCGAGCACCAGCCCCAGTTGGGTGCCGGAAAGACCCGCGTTCTCCCGCAGATAGAGACTGAAGTAAGGGAAATAAATTCCCAGCGAGGCCATGTAGGTGAACCAGAAAAGCGTAAGCGGAACCGAATGCCACATCGCGAAAGAATAACATCCCTGTGGTTGGTGAACAGCCAAGACTCGGTTAAATTTAGAAATAGACCGCGAGAAAAGTCAGTGAACTGCGAATCCTCACAAATCGTTCATACGATTGGCCATTCGACCCGAACCATCGGCGCCGTCATCGAGCTGTTGAAAGCACACCGTATCGATTTGGTTGTCGACGTGCGGCGCTGGCCGGCATCGCGGCGTCTTCCTCATTTCAACCGTGAAGCGTTAAATAACGCGCTGAAGCTTGAAGGCATCGACTATATCTGGCGCGGCGATCTGGGGGGATTTCGCAAACCGGCGTCCGATTCTCCGAACACCGCCTGGAGAGTCGGCGCTTTTCGCGCCTATGCCGATTTCATGTTGAGTCCCGGATTCCAGACCATCATGCAC
>DASUVS010000429.1:0-3640 GCA_036378835.1 Binatia bacterium
ACTTCCCCGGGTTGAGACCACATTCACAATTTTGGGAGGCATCGCCTTCCGCGCTTGAAGTGATTATGCGATGGGATGAGCCCCTCCAAAAAGCGTGACCTAGCTTTCACCATTCCGAACTCACGCTTACTCATAATTTGAACTTTAAAACACTCCGTTCCGGCCAGAATTCGAGCAAGGCGCAAAATGGCCCAGCAACTCGGCTATAATTTCAACATTCCGCCTCAACCATCTCACAGTGGCCAGGCCGGATGGGGCTGAGTTATCGCGCATTGTGCCGCAAGACGCGCTCGCGCCAGGTCGGCAAGATGATGACGTGCTCTGTCCGGTACATCATTCGGCAAATTCCGATCGAAGCCCGCCTCTTATGATATAGTCGGTGTAACCCAGCGATGGGGCTCAGGAAGGTAGAAGCATGGATAATTTGCGCTGCGCACGCTTGGCTTTAATAGCTATTTTTGTTTTTGGTTTGTCGAGCTCAGAAGCACAGCAGCCCGCTCGAACTCCTCGAATAGGAATTCTTATGCCCGAAACCGGCCTCCACGAAACTCAGACGGTAAAAGGGTTGCGAGACGGTCTCAAGGAATCCGGGTACAAAGAAGGCGAGAATATCATTGTGGAAGTGGAGGACGTCAAAGGCGTGCGCTCGCAATTGCAAGGCGCGCTCGATGAGCTGGTGAAGAAGAGAGTAGATGTAATATTTACGACGGGCACCCGGGGGACACAAGCAGCGATGGCGACAACGAAAGACATACCTATCGTCTTCCGCCATCCGGCTGATCCGGTGATGCTGGGATTGGTCAAGAACGCAAACCGTCCCGGTGGCAATGTCACTGGCGTCGCGGGATTTTCGCTGGACGCCAACCAAAAACGGTTGGAGGTTTTAAAGCAGATTTTTCCAGACCTCCGGCGCATACATATATTCTACGATGCCAACAATAGGTTCTCCCCGGATAACTTTGCTGCCGCAGAAAAATCGGCGCGGCAGCTAAAACTTGAGGTGAGCGAGCATGCGGTCAAAACGGCTAAAGAATTCAAGAGCTCGCTGGCTCAGATGGAGGTAAACCCGGGTGATGCCATATTCCAAATCGCCGATGATCTGATAGAAAGCCAAGCGTCTGCGCTCTTAGAGGAGGCGAAAAAGCGAAGAATGGCTACTATGTTTCATTCGGAAGTATGGGCCAGCAGGGGAAGCTTGGCGGCTTATGGGCCCAACTATTATGAAATGGGCCGGCAGGCCGCCGATCTGGTCGATAAAATCCTTAAAGGCGCGCACCCGAAGGATCTAGCCGTGGCGCACGCAAATAAATTTGATCTGGCAATCAACCTTAGAACGGCCAACAGTATCGGTTTGAAAATCCCGCCGGAAGTATTAAAGAAGGCCGATAAAGTCATTCGATAGGTCAATTGAATACGACGCCGACGGTGTTATACGCTCTTATTAGGATCTAACATTCCCTAGAGGTGAATGAACATGTCAGTTGCTGAACACAAGGCAAAGGGTAAAAAGAGCATCCGCTGTTTTGTCATCACCGTCAGCGATACGCGTTCGGAAACTGATGATACCAGCGGCCAGACGATTAGATCGATGCTGGCGGCGGAAGAGCACCAGATTGCCGGCTACCGTATCGTTAAAGACGAGCCTGCCCAGATCGAAGCGCTTCTCGACGAGGCGCTTGCCGCCATCGAAGTCGATGCGGTGATCGTTAATGGCGGAACCGGTATTGCGCCCCGGGACGGTACTTACGAGGTGGTCTCGAGTTTACTCGAAAAAAAGCTCGATGGATTTGGCGAGATTTTTCGCTACCTGAGCTACCTGGATATCGGCTCTGCCGCGATCATGAGCCGGTCGGCAGCCGGATCCGCTCGTGGTAAAGTGCTGATCTCACTCCCCGGCTCCAAAGGCGCGGTCACCTTGGCTATGGAGAAGCTGATCCTCCCAGAAATCCGCCACATGGTTTCTCAACTGCAAGGAACATGAAAATCAAAGTTAAATTTTTTGCCATCTTGCGCGAGCGCGCCGGAGCCGCGGAGATCACGAGAGATCTCGAAGACGGAAGCACGGTCGCGGATCTTTGGCAGGCACTGCAACAAGATTTTCCCAAATTGAACGTCGCGGGGATCCGCCTGCTGTATGCGGTCAATCAGAATTACGTCAGCCCAGATTTCAAGCTCAGCGATCAAGACGAGGTCGTGTTTATTCCGCCAGTCAGCGGAGGATGAGGCCGATGTTTCGAGTTACCCACGAAACCATTGATCTACAAGAGCTCGTGCGATTCGTCAGCGATCCCGAGGCCGGCGCCATCGCGACGTTTATCGGCACCACCCGCAATCATAACGACGGCCGCAAGGTTATCGCCCTCGATTATGATGGATATCCGGAAATGGCGGAGAAAGAATTAGCGCGTATCGGGGAGGCCGCGCGCAAACAGTGGGAGATTTCCCGGATGGCTATCGTTCATCGCCTCGGTCCGGTGCAGATCACCGAATCGAGCGTGATGATCGCCGTTTCTTCGGGTCATCGGGCGGCGGCGTTTGCCGCCTGCCGATTTGCCATCGAAGAGATCAAGAGAACCGTGCCGATCTGGAAAAAAGAAGTTTTCGAAGGTGGAGAAATCTGGATCGGTACGCAAACCGGAGAACCACTGGCGCAGAAAGATGAGGGATGACGGGTGGGATTCAGCTCTTGCGCGAGTATTTCCTATGCTTTGTTCAGCTTTTCTCGAGCATCTTTCCACGCACTCTCGCGCGCAGCCAAATAATCGCGCCAATAATGGTCACTATCAAGATCGCTGAGACAATACCTTCGGCTTTATCAAGGCCTTTAGCAAAGCCCTGGTATGTTTCGCCGAAGCCCCAGCCAAGATAGCCCAGCAATAAACAGCGCGGGATGGCCCCGTAAAACGTCCATAAGCTGAATTGCTTGAGCGGCAAACGGAGCAATCCCGCCGCTGCGGAAATCACCGAGAGCGGAAAAATCGGCAATGCCCGCAATAAGAAAATCGTGGTGTTGACACGACCACCCTGAAAGCGTCGCTCCATCGCTTCGACATCGCTCCAATTAAATCCAAGAAATCCTTTCCAGCGATCGACCAGCGTTTTACCGCCAAAGTAGCCGATCCCGTAACCGATATACGCGCCGAGGGTCGACGCGACGGATCCCGGCAGAACGATTTGTAAAACGATCGGCGCAAAGGCTTGGAAGAAGCTTAACTGCGGGCTGATCAAAATGAAACCCGCGCCCATGATGATCAACGGCGACGGGATCGGCACGATTACCGACTCGATGATGACGCCGATGAAGACGCTCCACGCTCCGTAAGAGCGAATCGACTCCATGATCCAATTTAAAAGTGCGGCCACGATTTATTTCTCCCCGTCAAGTCTGCGCCAGCGTAACAGCTTCACCGATTTAAGTTAAGGGAACCGATTCGACCCTGTTTCCGCCAGGTCCGCCGCAGAGATCATCGTTATCTGACCGTCGGCAATGGTCCGGTGCGGAATATGTTGAGCAAACAGGGATGGACGCAATGCCATTTCGTGGGGCGGCCAAATTTCTCCGAGTTAATCGATACGATGAACCGCGTCTTGCGGCAGAGAGGCGAGCAGGGTTTTAAGCGCGTTATCGAGGTAATTGAAA
>DASUVS010000430.1:0-6242 GCA_036378835.1 Binatia bacterium
ACGCGAGTTCCTCCGCATGGTGGCAAAGGAAGGCTCTTGAACCAAGCGGATTTCAAATGAGCTCGGGAGCATCAATGCGCCGCAACCAAACGCACCGGCCGCTTTGAATTGGCCAATGAGCGATACTTTTTCTTGACGAGGTCGGCGAACTGCCCTTGGAGCTTCAAGCCAAGCTGCTGCGCGTGGTTCAAGAGGGCGAATTCGAGCGCCTGGGTAGCTCGAAGACGATCAAGGTAAGAGCGCGAGTGATTGCGGCTACTAATCGCGATCTCGGATTAGCGGTCGAGGACGGAACGTTTCGGGATGATTTGTATTATCGACTTAACGTGTATCCTATTGAGCTCCCGCCATTGCGGGATCGTAAAGAGGACATACCGGAGCTTGCCCGGACGTTTCTCAGCGAAGCCAGTCGAAGGCTTGGTCGATCTTTCAACGGCCTATCGCGACGCGTGATTGACGGCTTCATGAGATAGGGCGACTGGCCGGGTAACGTCCGTGAGTTGCAGAACGTGATAGAGCGTATGGCTGTCACTACAAAACGAAACCAGCTAAACCTTCCGGGTGATTGGATGAGTCATGCGCTAATCGAAATGACTTCTCGCCGATCTCATTCTGCTGTGGCCATGGGAGGAGAAGCTATAATAGAGAACGTCGACCGCGCCCATATCCTCAGGGTGCTCGAGCAAAGTAACTGGAAAATAGAAGGTCCCGTGGGCGCTGCCGTTATCCTGGCGCTAAAACCAAGTACATTGCGTTCGCGGATGCGCAAGTTAGGTAGATCGATCATCCGCCCAAAAGTATCATTAGGTTCGCCGTTATGGTGCATCTCGTCCACTTGTGCATATCCTAGAACTTCTCAGGCGCTTGTCCTGAGACAACGCGCGGCTGACGTGAACTAGACAAGCAATCAATTAACGGTTAAATCCATGCTTTCCTAAACGAGATTCGCTGTCCCCATTCCATTTCCATCGCTCCCAAATATAGCCACGGTATTTAGTGGCTCTCACGACATGCCGAGGATGATCCCCGGTGCGAGGAGTATCACGGTCCCTAACAACGCCGATTCTCTAGGAGAATTATACATTTATGAAATTGTGGCCGCCGGACTTATTGTTTCTTGGCGCGGGCATTACTCTTGCGCTAGCAGAGTTCGAATTTTTGATTCGTGGGTGTGTTCGGTTTCTGACAAGTCCAGGGTCTTTCAAGCATCCATGGCGGAAGCTTTTGTAACGGCGAAACTGCACGGGGTATAGTGCAACTGACCCGAGCCGTAGATGCCAAAGTACGAAAACAAACCCCCCGGAAGTAGGGCAAAGCATTGCGTGAACAATCGCGCTCGATCAGGATAGCGGAGAAATCCCGGGACCTCTGGTAAACCGGGAAGAAGTGTTTGTTATTTTCCGGCTCGTATATGCCCGTGTAAGCGAGCGCTCGCAAACTCGAACCTAAAACGAGGTCTAAACATCATCTCAAAGCTCTAATTTTCGCAAGCAAGCAAAAATCGCCATCAGTCTTCGTCTCCACCGGAGGCCATTCAAAAAGTACGGGCTCGACTTCAAGAAGCTGGTCGACGATACGCGCCGCCGTTTGGCCCCTGCAGCACATCAAAGAAGAAAAGGATTCTGTTACGCAGATTGCTTTCATGCTCGGCTACTCGGACGCCCGCGCGTTCAATCGCGCCTTCAAGCGCTCGACCGGCACAGCACCGTTGTAATATCGTCGTCCTCTTGCGACGCAGGCCCGGACATTTATATAAAGCGAAAGTGGCTTTGGCGGACTGCCGGTTGAGCCGGTCGCCGCACCAACCTCAGCCTGGACCGCGCTGCTGCTGTCCGTTGGAACTAAAAGTCATGCCAATTGTAGTCAATTAGAGACGTAGATCGAGGGCGAAATATCGACTAATTAAGCACGGAGGATGTCATGGAAAAAAAGAGTATCGCTCGCAGTCTGATGATCGCCAGCATCGTTGGCACTTTTTCGTTTGGATATGTTTGCGGTTCTCTCAACCAGAGAGACGCCGCCGCTCAGGTGCCGGGTTTGGGTGATGCGCTTCAGAGAGCAGGACAAAGCGGCGGCGCCGTTGGAAATTTAAGCCAACTGGGCTCATCGATCGTAGAGATGCAAGAGCACGTAAACGGACTGCAGAAAAACATCGACACGTTGAAGAAATTTCAATCAAGCCTGACCGGCAAATAGCAACGTGTAAGCCCGTCACGGACGGCGAGGGCTCGTCCTTGCCGTTCATTGGCTCAAGGTATGTCTGAATCCGGCCAGCTCGCCCTCCGCTGGGCCAATGACGTCACGCTGGTGGTGGAGTTATCAGGCGACTGGCGCTTGCGTGGCGGTCTTCCCTCGGCGTCATCGGTCAAGCACGAGCTCGAGCTGTCGAGCAAAGTGCGAGACGTCACGTTCGAAGCTCGGGATCTTACGTCGTGGGACACCAGTGTTCTAACTTTTCTCGTTGAAGTCTCCGAGCTCTGCCGCGCGCGAGCGATCAATATGGACCGCACCGGCCTCCCGGCCGGCGTGCAGCGATTGCTGGAGCTCGCAGAAGCAGTACCGGAGAAAAAAGGCGCGCGCAAAGAGGAGGCGAAAGCGCCTTTCTTTGAGCGGGTCGGCAACAGCGTCGTCGGTGTCGGTTCGGCACTGACGGAGATGCTGAGATTTCTCGGCGAAATGACGGTGACGTTTTTTCGCCTGTTTGGCATGAAGGCCCGCTTCCGAACCGTGGACCTGTTGCTTCTCATCCAGCAGTCGGGCGCGCAGGCTCTTCCGATCGTCACGTTGATCAGTTTCCTGGTCGGCGTCATCCTCGCTTTTGTCGGAGCCGTGCAACTCAAACAATTCGGCGCGCAGATCTATGTTGCCGATCTCGTCGGCATTGCCATGATCCGTGAAATGGGCGCCATGATGACGGGTATCATCATGGCCGGGCGCACGGGCGCTGCCTTCGCCGCTCAACTCGGCACAATGAAAGTGACTCAAGAGCTCGATGCTTTCACCACGATGGGCTTTGCGCCGTTCGAGTTTCTTGTCCTGCCTCGAGTTCTTGCTTTGATTTTGATGATGCCCCTTCTCTGTCTTTACTCCGATTTTCTCGGTGTCCTCGGCGGGGCGACAGTCGGTCTCGGAATGCTCGATCTCTCTTGGACGGTCTATATGCGCCAAACCGCCAATGCGATTACGCTGATCGACGTGTTCGGCGGCGTTTTCAAAAGTTCGGTTTACGGCATCTTGATTGCCCTTTCCGGCTGTTTGCGCGGCATGCAATGCGGCAACAGTTCATCGGCGGTAGGCGATGCCGCGACATCCGCGGTCGTCACAGGAATCGTCGCGATCGTCGTCGCCTGCGGCACCTTTGCCGTCGTGTTTTACGTATTGGGAATCTGAATCAAAGCTGAAAGATGAAAGCTGAAAGATGACAAAACGATGAGCGGCCCGATTTTATTTCAGTTTTCCGCTTTCACCTTTTCATATTTTCGAAGCGTTGAATGATATGGCTGGCGCGCTTGCAAATGGGGCCGGGGCGCACATCGCGGTGCGCAATCTTACCATGGCCTACGGTAGCTTCATTCTGATGCGCGATCTTAACTTCACCATCAACCATGGAGACGTTTTTATCATCATGGGCGGAAGCGGTTCCGGGAAGAGCACCCTGCTCAGGCACTTGATTGGTCTCAACGAGCCGGCGCAGGGGAAAATCTTCTACGGCAATGAAAGTTTTACCGATGCCGATCCCGTCAAACGCCAGGAGATGCTCAGACGTATGGGCGTGCTGTTTCAAAGCGGCGCGCTGTGGAGCTCGATGACTCTCGCAGAGAATGTTGGTTTGCCATTGGGCGAGTATACTGATTTGACCGCGGCTCAAATTCGCGACGTGGCATCGCTCAAGCTCGCCTTGGTCGGCCTCAAGGGTTTCGAAGATTACTATCCCAGCCAGATAAGCGGCGGCATGCAGAAGCGCGCGGGGCTGGCGCGGGCCATGGCGCTTGATCCGGAAATCCTGTTCTTCGACGAACCCTCGGCGGGTCTCGATCCGATCAGCTCGCGCTTGCTCGACGACTTGATCCTGGAGCTGCGCGCGAGTTTGGGCGCTACTGTCGTGGTAGTGACGCACGAGCTGGCGAGTATCTTTACGATCGGCAACAACAGTGTATTTCTCGATGCCGAAACGCGCACGATGATTGCCGAGGGCGATCCGAAAGAGCTGCTGGCTCACGAGCAAAATCCTACGGTGCATCGCTTTTTGACTCGCGGAGAGGAGAATCCACTATGAGCGCCAAGATCAGTCCAACGATCATAGGAAGCTTTGTCGTCGGCGCGTTGGTGCTGCTAATTATCGCCGTGATCGCCTTCGGCTCTGGACGGCTATTTCGGCAAAGCAAGGAATTCGTGCTCTATTTCGACAGTTCGGTTAACGGACTGCGCGTCGGTGCGCCGGTAAAGCTCAAAGGAGTCGAGATTGGTTCGGTGAAAGACATCAGGTTGCAGCTGGAAAAGGAGCTGCAAGTCGACAAGATCCCGGTGATTATCGAGATCGACCTGGAGAAATTGACGTCCCGTGGGGCAGACTCGATCGCTGCGGGGGATCGCGAAGCCTTTCGCAGGATGATTGTTGTTCGCGGGCTGAGGGGACAGCTTCTGATGGAAAGCGTGGTTACGGGATTGCTTTACGTTGGCCTGGATTTGTTTCCGGGGACGCCGATCAACCTGGTTCAGAAGCCGGAGGGTAATTACAAATTTACAGAACTGCCGACCCTGCCGACTTACCTTGAGCAGGCCCAGGATACCGCAACGAAAATTTTGGCCAAGCTCGAAGAAGTCGATTACCAGGGTTTGATGAATACGGTCACTGCAGCCATCGATGGTTTCACGCGGTTGGTGGATTCGCCGGCACTTAAGTCGTCGCTTAATGGTCTTGAACGAACCATTCCCAAGCTCGAACAAGCAGTCCTTAGTATTCACAAATTGGCCGCCGGCATGGATGCCAATACCACAGCTTTAGCGACGAATTTGGAGCGGAGCTCGGACGTTGCGCGCGAAGCCATGGAGCAAGCCGCGGTCGCGATGAAGCAGACCGACGCCGCTCTCAAAGAAGCCCAAGCAGTGATGATCAACATCCGCGAGATGAGTGATCCCGATTCTTCGACTTCTTACGAGCTCAACAAGAGCCTTCGTGAAGTCTCCGCGGCAGCGCGCTCGTTGCGTCTCCTGTCAGGCTACGTTGAACGAAATCCCAGGGCGCTTCTTTTCGGCAAACCGGAGTCAGGGGAGGAGAGATGAGCCGATCGATCCAGGCCGCCATCGTGCTCGGATTTGTGATTCTATTTTTTGGCGGTTGTAGCTCGTTCTCGGCAAGATCCGATCCCTCGAGATTCTTCACCTTGTCGGCAATTGCGGTAGAAGACAGAGCTGCATCGGATGCAACCCACAGGGAAAAAATCTCACTGGGCGTCGGGCCGGTCAAGTTTCCCGGTTACCTGGACCGTCAAGAGATTGTGGTGCGGAGCGCGCAAAACCGCTTTCAAGTATCCGAGTACGAACGCTGGGCCGAACCGCTGGACGAAAACTTTACACGCGTATTGGCGCAAAACCTGGCGATCTTGCTGCAGACCGATTGGGTCGTTGCCTATCCCTGGCTGAGCAGTAGAAAACCGAACTTTCAAATTGAAATCGAAGTGCTTCGCTTCGAGCCCAATGCCGCGCGGGATGTTCAGCTGGCGGCGCGCTGGCTGGTGATCGACGGGCGCAACAAACAGCCGCTCGATCTCAAGGAGTCGCGCGTTACCCGGCATGTCAACCAGGGATCCACCGAGGCTTCGGTGGCGGCGCTGAGCGAAGCCGTCGCGGATCTCAGCCGTGAGATTGCTAATGCGGTCACGGCTGTGATGGCAAGATGAAGTGATGCGGGTTAGCTCGAAGCGCGCGATGGATTTGCTCGTTGGGCTGAAATCGACTGCCCTGAATAACTCAACGACCCGCGAAGAGAGGAGAGTAATGACGAAACAAAATCGATCTTGTCCGTCTTTGGCGTGGGGAATGGCGAAGTTCAATCCCGACTAAACCTGGCAAGCAGCCAATTAGTCACCGAGCGCAATAAAACACCCGCACACCCCCTGTATGGTCCGATTCTTTATCATGCTCCTGACGTCGATCGTCATGATCCTCATGACAATCTGGGGTGCACTGGCGATTTATATTCCGTAGCGTCCGGCGAAGAGATCCGCGATTTGCTGGCTTTG
>DASUVS010000431.1:0-17876 GCA_036378835.1 Binatia bacterium
GAACTTGCTTGAGCAAGTTCATTCGTGATTTTTTGCTCGAGAGAACCAACCGAGACTGGCCATCTTGATAAAGAGCGTCAGGCCTTTTCACATTCGTTCTTCTGTGGTGTTTTAATACATATGGCGCAACCTAAACTATCCCTACCGCTTCCGTTTGAAGAGATCATGCAGCGCCATCAGCGGGAAATAATGCGCTACCTGCTGCGCCTGTCGAGCAATCCCGAAGATGCGGCCGACCTATTCCAGGAGACCTGGTTGCGCGCGTACCGCGCTTATCCCAGGCTCGACCCCGACGACAGCGTGCGCCCGTGGTTGTACACGATTGCGAGCAATCTATGGCGCAACCGCGCGCGGAACTCCGGGCGACGCGCCCGCGTGCTCGTACCGGAAGAAAAGCAATCCTCCGCAGCGGACTTGTTTGCAAAGAATCATCGATTGAATCATGAGAACGACGGGTACGCTGCGGTTCATCTGCGCGAGCTAATCGCTGCCCTGCCGGTCAAACAGCAACAAGCGCTTCATTTGCGCTACTTCGCCGGCCTCGATTATGCGGCGATAGCGGATGCCATCGACTGTTCGGAAGAAAGCGCCCGGGCAAATGTTTCGCAGGCGATGAGAAAGCTCAAGAAAAGATGGTGAATATCATGAAAATAGAAACTCTGATGGGCTCGGCCGCGGCTGACACTCCGGAAAAACTCATCGAAGAATTGTTGCTTCGCTCTTCTGCTAAACTCGATAAGGCACTTCAGCGGATTCGCAGACCCCAAGCGGCTGTCGGTCTTGTGAAAACGAATCTTGGCAATCTGCTGGTAGCCAAGAGCGCCCGCGGAATTGTCCTCAATCATTACATCGAGGAAACAACCGATGTCGCCGCAGCTCTCTCGAAGCTGCGGTTGCAGTTCGATCCGGTCGAGGATCAAGCGTCTGTAACGGCGGTCGGCGAGGAGATCAACCGCTATCTCGGCGGCGGTGCCGAAGCGCTACGTCACGATGCCGATCTGGCTCTGGTAAGCAATCCGTTCCAGAAGAAGGTCCTGGCCAAGCTGCAAGCGGTCCCCCGTGGAGCGCTGATCAGCTATCAAGGTTTGGGGGCAGCTGTGGGCTCTGCAAGCAGCGCGCGGGCGGTCGGCAATGCGCTGCACAACAATCCCGTTCCCGTGTACGTTCCCTGCCACCGAGTCATTTCATCGGACGGCCGGATCGGGGGATACGGCGGCGGCGCCGGGCGCAAGCTTCAATTGCTTCGCAGCGAAGGTTTTGCGCTCGGAGATCGGGCGGTGAGAGTTCCGGAGGATGTCGTATGGGGCCATAAGACAACCCGGATTTACTGCCGAAGCAGGTGCCGCGCCGCGGCGCGGGCGGGCCGTGGACGGATGCTTTTTTTCGCCGATCATAAAGCTGCCCGGCAGGCGGGTTTACGTCCGTGTAAAATTTGCCGTCCGGACGAGCACTTTCCTGAAACTTCTGGATGAAATCGACAAATCTCTTAATGAGAGCGCCGTTTAGAGAAGGGCGGGCCATTTGAAAAAGTCCTTCGAGATCACGTTACCGTTTAAAGCACCGTACGATTGGCCCTCGATCATACAATTCTACCAGTCACATTCTATGCCCGGAGTCGCACGGGTGACAGGCGATTCCTTCGCCCGAGTGTTTCGGTTAGGCGGCGAAGTAGGCTTTGTCGAGATTGCACCGCTCGTGGCCGAGTCTCGCCTCAAGGTTTCGATCGTGCCTGAAAATCCGAAGACAACATCAGAAACCCTGCGCCGGATTCGAAAAATGTTCGACTTGGACTGCGATCCTGGGCTCGTTGCGAAGAGCTTCAAGCGAATTCCACTGCTGACAACCCTATGCCGCCGCTTTCCCGGACTCAGAGTGGCTCGTGGGTGGGACTGCTTCGAGACCGCCATCTGCACCATCTTGGGGCAACTCGTTTCCGCTGCGCACAGAGAACATCTAATCGGCCAACTGGTGAGCAACTACGGCGAGCAGATAATCGATCCCTCAACATCGAAAAGAGCATACTTGTTTCCACGAGCTGAGATCCTGGCGTGCTCACAACTAACTGCGATAGGCACGACCACCGCTAGGCGAGAGGCGATCCGGAACTTCAGCCGGCGCGTGCTGAGCGGAGCCATTTCTCTTGCCGAAGACCAGGATCCCGCCGCGTTTCGCCAGGCGCTTCTGGAAACAAAAGGGCTCGGTCCCTGGTCGGCTGAATATATCAGGCTTCGAACCGGCGACAGCGATGCTTTTCCTAAGACCGATTTGATTCTCAGGAGGGTTCTCGATCTTCATTCCGATCTGGACTTAGAACGGATCAAGCCTTGGGGATCGTATGCCGCGGTTTATCTGTGGAAGGAATTTGCGCAAACGCTCTCCAGGAGCAGAAAAAGGAAATAGCATGATGCTCTTCTATAAAGAGATGGAATCGCCGGTGGGCAAACTCAAGCTGGCGGCGAGCGCTGATGCTCTCGTCGCGATTCTGTGGGAGCGGGAATCGCCAAACCGGATCAAGCTTGCGACGCTGAGCTACGATCCGCAACAGCCGATTCTGATCGAGACCGAGCGACAGCTAGAGGAATATTTCGCCGGCACAAGAAACGAGTTCAATCTTCCGCTTGAGCCGGCTGGAACCGAATTTCAGAAGAAGGTCTGGCGGGCGTTGCGGGAAATTCCCTATGGGCAAACCAGGAGTTATCTGGATTTGGCCAAGCGCATCGGCTCGGCCAAGGCCGTCCGCGCAGTCGGCGCCGCTAATGGTAAAAATCCGTTATCGATCGTCGTGCCCTGTCATCGCGTTGTTGGCGCAAATGGCGCGCTGACCGGCTTCGCCGGCGGACTTGAAGTCAAGGCGAAGCTCTTGGCTCACGAAGGATGCCGGCGCTTTTCCGCGCAGCACTAGAATAATCCAATATGAGCGTCGGAGGATCAAATCGAGCGCAGACAATCGATTGGGAGCGAGCATGCGCGGGTCTCGACGAACGGGGCTTCGCGGTCCTCCACGGTGCGCTTGAGGGACAAATCTGCCACGAGATCATCGACTACTACGGCGACGATTATCGCTTTCGCTCGCGAATCGAAATGTCCCGTTACTCTTTCGGCCAGGGTGAGTACAAATACTTCAATTACCCGCTACCGCCGATTGTTCAACAACTCAGGACTTCGATCTATCCGCATCTCGCCGCGCTTGCTAATCGATGGATCGATCGGCTTGGAAGCAAATTGCCGCGCTATCCTGAAAGCCTTGCGGAGTTCCTTGAGCAGTGTCATCTCGCGGGCCAAAGCCGGCCAACGCCATTGCTGCTGAGATATGGCCCCGGTGATTTCAATTGCCTGCACCAGGATCTTTACGGTGACGTGGTATTTCCTTTTCAACTTACCTTTTTCTTGAGCCAGCACGGACGCGACTTCACCGGCGGTGAATTCGTGCTTGTCGAACAGCAGCCGCGCCGGCAATCTCGGGTCCAAGTGCTCTATCCCGAGCAGGGTGACGCGGTAATCTTTTCAGTTCATCATCGACCCGTTCGAGGCGCCCGCGGCTACTACCGGGCCAACCTTCGTCACGGCGTCAGCACCATTCAGTCGGGCCAGCGATATACCCTGGGAATCATTTTCCACGATGCCAAGTGAGAGTGATCGCTGCTCGACTTGATCGCTGAAGCGAACTCACAAAGACGCGCTGGAAATATTCGAGACCGCTTCTGTGTGCTTTAGCTGATGCCAAGACTTGCGCCCCATGGAACCGCAATAGACTGGTGCCTAACACAAACAACCGCAGGCATTGGCAGTGCCAATGCGGCTTCGTTGTGGCCTAGGTTTTACTGGAATCGAAGTGTTGGTCGTTACGAGTCCGGATGACTTCTTCGAGCCGGCGCAGAATCTCCGGCGGTTCGTTTGCCAGGATCAGCAATGAACGATGTTTCGGCTTGAGAAAGTCATGCTCCACTGCATGGTCGAGAAAGTCGATGAGACCATCGTAATAGCCGGCGGTGTTCAGGAGTCCACAAGGCTTGCGGTGAATGCCAAGCTGAGCCCAGCTAAGCACTTCGAAGAACTCCTCCATCGTGCCAATGCCGCCGGGCATCGCGATGAAGCCGTCAGCTAACTCCGCCATCAAGGCTTTGCGTTCGTGCATCGAATGCACAATACGCAGATCCGAGAGACCACGATGCGCCACCTCTTTAGTGACTAGCGAATCGGGGATTACACCGGTGACGTGGCCTCCCAGCTCCAGAACAGTATCGGCGATGACTTTCATCAAACCAACATTACCGCCGCCGTAAACCAGACCATAATTGCGCGCGACCAACTCCCGGCCCAGTTGTCGGGCTCCGTCTGCATATTCCGGATGAGTTCCATGCCTGGAGCCCGTGAATACGCAAATTGTTCCTGCTGGATTGATCATGTGCTCAGATGTGGCCGATCCTTCCGGAGCTTCTGAGACCTAACACTGCGACGGATGAATCTCTGATTGTAGTTAAACTATGTCTCCGCCGGATTATCCGTTTCATTCTTGTTGGCGCCTCTGATATTCATGCCGGCAAGGATTATCTGGAGTATCACCATTGCCCAAGCCCGCGTGTGCCAGCCCCAGACGATCCAAAGCGCATTGCTCAACAAGAAGCACCAAAAACCGATCATCCGGCGAATCTTTCGCAGGGAGCCAATAAGCCAGGCAGCCATAACCGTCACGACCATCGCCGGCCACTGAAGAGCATCTAGCCAATCCATCTATACTGTCCATCACTTGAGAAAACGACGTTCTTGCTGAACACCGTGAGATAGCAATGATTGCCGGTGCTACGGCGACTGAACTGCCACGATTGTCAATGCGCCTTAATCTTCGGCCGAAATCGTGTCGTCCTCGGGCTTCCGATCCCCTCTATTCATTATGTGTTCGAGTTGACGCACCAGTGAGAGCGTCATCCATGCCAGAAGGGTTGCCACGAGCGCCAGGCCGAAACGGCCCAAACCGACTGCCACGCCCAACGCCGCGGTCATCCAAATGCCCGCAGCCGTGGTGAGTCCCTCGACGGCTCTCCTGTCGTAGAGCTTTAGAATCGCCCCGGCGCCGAGAAAGCCAATTCCAGTCACCAGACCCTGGATGACACGTGAAATACTGTCTGGGTTCATGCCGAACTCGCCGCTGGCCAGAATAAAAACCGCCGCGCCTGAAGATACCAACATGTGGGTTCTAACACCGGCGGGTTTTCCGGCGCGCTCGCGTTGTATGCCGATCACGGCGCCAAAGATCATTGCAACGACCAGCCGGATGGTTATGCGGGCCATCGTTTCCGCATCCGGAAATCCGGCTGCTAATTCTTCCCAGACAACGTTCATAGGCGCCAGCTCGAATTTAAGAGCTCCGACCATGCGCGAAGCAGAGCTACCCCGGCTAGCGAAAATTATTTAGATTGCTGCTCCTCCAGCTTTCGCAGTCGCTCGCGCATTGAGCGCTCTTCATTCCAACGGGAGGTCTCGTCTCGAACGATAGCAGCGATCGCTTCGATCTGTCCGTCTGCCCGTGATAAAAGCGCCACCGTGAAGGCGATTGATAAAGGCCGGCCATCTTTGTGCCGAGCCGGCACCCGCAAAACGTCCGCGCCATATTTGGTCTGCCCCGTGCGCATCGTTTGTTTGTAGCCGTCCCAATGACGCGCGCGAAACCGCTCCGGAATGATCAAATCCAGGGTTTGTCCCAGCGCTTCGCCCGCTGCAAAACCGAAGATCCGTTCCGCTGCGGGGTTCCATGAGAGGATCCGGCCTTCCGGATCGGCGGCAATGATCGCATCGCCCGCGGCCTGAACCAATTGTTCAAAATTAATTGTATTGCCCATGGCTGTCTCCAACAGTTAACCCGGCAGATCCATCGCTGTATGAACCTCACAAGTGCGGGTGACAACGATTTTTCCCAGAACCGTAGCCGAATAATAGCTACTGATCAGCACGGGCCTGGCGCGGCATCTTATCTTCGTCTGCCGTAGCCGAATGAACGCTTACCGGGTGCGCCATGACCGCGGCCACGGCCAAAAATGGGCTTCGGATTGGGATCGAGAAGTCGGGTATAGGAGTAGTTGAAGTTCTCCAGTTTGACCCGCGGGATCTTCTGGCCGATGAAGCGTTCGATTGCGGCAATCTCCTGGACGTCTTCCCCGGTCATAATGGTAAAGGCATCACCGACACTCTGCGCGCGGCCGGTGCGGCCGATCCGGTGCACGTAGTCCTCCGGATGATGCGGCACATCGAAGTTGATAACATGGCTGATCTGGGCCACGTCGATGCCGCGGGCAGCGATATCGGTAGCGACCATTACTTCATAACGGCCATTGCGAAAGCCATTCAAGGCGTGCTCGCGCTCGCGCTGGGTTCGGCGCGAATGCAGAACCGCCACCGCATGTCCCTGCTGATGGAGCTTGCGCACCACCCGGTCCGCGCCGTTTTTAGTCCGGCAAAATATCAGCACCTGATCGTAATCGGTGCGCCGGAGCAGTTCTTCCAAAAGTTCCTGTTTTTGTTCGCTGTCTACCGGATAGAGCGCGTGGGTGACGGTTTCCGCAGGAGAGCGGCGCTGGCCGATCTCGATCTTTTCCGGTTTATTCAATGCCCATTTGCAAAGCTGGTCGATCTCCGGCGGAACCGTTGCCGAAAACAACATTGTTTGACGATTACGCGGGCATTTTTCCACGATCTTACGCACGTCGGGCATGAATCCCATGTCCAACATTCTATCGGCTTCGTCGAGTACTAGGATTTCAACTTGGTCCAGGCGCAACATGCCGCGGCTAATCTGGTCGAGCAAGCGACCCGGCGTTGCCACGACGATGTCCGCGCCGCGCCGCAGCGCCTGATCCTGCTTGCCGTAACCCGTGCCGCCGTACAAAACTACGGTTCGGAGATTGGTAAACCTTCCATAATCGCGAATTGCGGTCTCCACCTGCGCTGCCAATTCGCGAGTCGGCTCTAAGATGAGCGCGCGCAGAGCGCCGCGTTGTCCCAGCCGCGATATCATCGGTAACGCAAACGCGGCGGTCTTTCCGGTGCCGGTTTGAGCCGAACCGATGAGGTCGCGGCCCTCCATCAGGACCGGTATCGCACGTAATTGAATGGGAGTGGGATCGGTGTAGCCGGCGGCCTGTACGCCGTCGACGACCTTCGTTGAAAGTCCAAGCTTGGAAAAAGGCATAGTCCTTTATCACATGCTATCGAAGAGTTAACAATCGCAAGACAAAAATCGGCGGCTGACCGACGACAAGTAGAACAGCCAACAGCGAGACCGCGGTTATACTGACTAGCTTCTTCGCCATGTTTTTGGCAACGGTTTGTGCTCCGAGTTCATCATCCTGGCTCTACGATCCGCCATCAGATCCGGAAATGGATAACCGACTGAACGGTTGTGCAACCGCTTGCGTCATCTCCAGTCGGCGCGGTTAGCTCACCCTGATCTGCCGCGCTCTAGCCTGTTCCCAATTTAATCACGTAAATTCCAAGATGCCGTCGCGATAAGTCGCGCGAATTCCATTCTGCTGAACGGTTTGAAGCGGTAGAACGGCGCTTAAAAATATGCCGTGTTCAATCCGAGCAGGGCAGATCGGATTCGTCGATCTCGACCCAGCTTACGCGGCTTGACCAGTGACCATGGGCTGTCGGTTTTGTTGCGGGTTCATCGTCCAAGGTACCGGCTGGAACGATGACCCGCTGGCGATCTCGTGACGGGTGAGGCACAGGACAATTGCAACGCGTACAGATCTGCCGCGCGAAGCTCTTGGCTTCGGGCAGGTCGAAACGCGCGATCAGCTCCTCTCCCTGAGTCCAACGAAACTGATCGATCGGAACGGCAATGTTGGTCGCTCTCACACCGCCAGTGGCTTTGCGGCAGCGCGAACAATAGCAGTGAGAAAATCTCATGAATGGCGGTGTCATCTGATAGCGCACTGCTCGGCAAAGACAACTTCCATTGAGCTCTTGATCAGGCATGCTGCCTCCCTATGATTCCGGTCTTGGGCTTCACCATATTTCGAACTGACCGCGCGCTGCAAGGCGGGCTCCCGCCATTGAGGACAACGGCTTGCGCAACGTGAAGATCACGCCAGCGGATAACGCGTCAAGGCCGCGGCCAATTCCTTTTCGTTGGTCAAATCAAGCCGCAACGGGGTCAGAGCCACGAAACCTTGCTCGACGGCCCAGCGGTCGGTTCCCTCTTCGGTTTCCTCGAGCGGAACCACACTGAACCAGAAGTGCTTGCGTCCAAACGGGTCCTCGCCGGTAGCGATTTTCCCATCGTAATGACGCACCGACTGCCGGGTCCATCGAAGCCCTTTGGGCTTTTCATCGGGAAAGTTCACATTCACCAAACACAAATCCTTGTTGTCGTTCAACAAAAGCGCCAAGACTTCCTTCAGGGAAGGTTTCAAGAGATCAAAGTTCGGCTCGTCAATAGTCACGGTCGAACTCAACGCGATGCCGCGTAAGCCCAGCAACGTCGCCTGTTTAGCGGCAGCCAGGGTACCGGAATGCCAAATGGAATTGCCCAGATTACTGCCGAGATTGATCCCCGAAAGAACCACGTCAACTTTATCCCAGTTAAAGATCCCCAGCGCGACGCAATCGGCCGGTGTGCCATCGACCCGGTAAGCTTCAAAATTGCCGATCGGAGTGCGTCTGTAGGAAAGCGGCCGCATAGCGGTGATTGAATGTCCGGCCGAGGATCGTTCCACGTCAGGCGCCACCATACGCACTTCACCAAACTCGCTTGCCACTTCGGCCAAAACGGCAATTCCCGGGCTGTAAATGCCGTCATCATTGGCAACCAGGATACGCATGAGCCAGCCTCCTCCTCTGAGCTGCAAGTTACAAAGTCGTTCAGCAGTGTTAATATGAGTATTTCACATTTGCCCGCTTCGGCAAGATAAGGAAATTCATGAAAGTCACACTGATTCATAACCCGGATGCCGGCAGCGATGATCTAACCTGCGGCGAAGAACCGGTCGAGTTGATTCGCCGCGCCGGCCACCAGCTCGTTTATCAATCTTCAAAGGACAGTCATTGGAAAACGGTCCTGAACAAACCGGCGGATATCATCGCGGTAGCGGGTGGCGACGGCATCGTCGGCGCGGTTGCCGAGGTCATGATCGGGAAAGGAACGCCGATCGCGGTTTTACCGTTAGGGACTGCCAATAACATCGCCAAGACACTCAACCTCATGGACCTTTCACTGGCCCATTTGATCAACGGATGGAGCGCGGCGCGGCGAAAGAAATTCGATGCCGGGATCGCCACTGGACCCTGGGGTTCGGCGCATTTCATCGAGGGTCTGGGCATTGGCCTATTCACCGACATGATGACCCGCCTGGACGCCAGAGGGAATGTGGATCTTGCTCATTTGACGGAGCCTGACGAGAAAATCACTTCGGTTTTGGAAATGTTGCAGGCCCGGCTATTGACGTGTCCAGAGATAGAACTCCACGTTACAGTGGACGGCCGCGATCTCTCCGGCGAATACATTCTGTTCGAGGTGATGAACATAAAATCCATCGGTCCGAATTTGTTTTTGGCCCCTGACGCCGATCCCGGCGACGGGCTGTTCGATGTGGTTTGCCTGACCCGAGGGGCTCAGGAGACACTGGACCGCTGTCTCGAGGAGTCTAAGGAAGGCAATCCGTCGCCCACCGGCTTGCCGGTCCGAAGAGGAAAGCGGATACATATCGAGTGGGAAGGAACGCCGATCCATATCGACGATCAAGCATGGCCCGAAAGCGGCGCAGATTTTCCGCCTTCGTTGACGGCGATTGATATAACCGTCGAACCTCAAAGTTTGGAATTTCTGATACCGCCCTAAAGCATTTGCGGCCTCGGGAAGGCCTCGGTTACTGCTAAGCGATACCTACCGATTTAATCAGCGAGTCGGCAAAACAAACTTATCTGAGATTCAGTTTTTGGAAGCCTTGCCGCCGATGTGCTTCCAGCCTGCTTCACCGAATTGCCGGTTCCAGAAAGCAGGCAACCAATAGGGCGCCTGACAGCTACGGACGAGGGCTTCAGTGAAAACGGACACTAGTTTGTCCGGGGGGATAGTAGAAGTTGAATAAATCGTAGGGCCGTCGAGGATCTCTGTTCAGGTTCTCGATGCTCTCTTGGGGAAAATAAATCGGCAAGCTTTCAGATTGGTAAGCGTGGGATTCAAGATCTCGATTTCTGCACAAACGCGCTATAGCCATCATGATGGCAGCCGATGCCAATAGTGTTTTCATCCTGACTCTCTTTCTTATGGCTGGCGTACCGCCGCTGACTTAAGGCCGTATTCTATGTCGCGGAGGACATGCGGGCAGTGCTGCTTCGCCGCATGATAAAGGCTCAGTGCTTCCTCTTCGCTGCATTCGATCACGACACACATCGAGAACGGCTTCTCATCGGCCCAACGATCAAGCTCCGACGAACGGCGCAGAACATTATAGGCGGAATGCTGAGGGGAGACGTCATGCAACAGTTTTTCATAATCGGATCGCGCTAGCCCAATGGTAACTTCCATAGGTGTTTACAACTCAGGACCACTGAGGGTGCACCGGAGAGCAATTCACGAGCCAACGTATGAGTTTGGCGATGGTCAGTAAAAGCTACAAATAATCCCGGCAGGCTGAAGATGCGGGAATGGTGTAGCGCAGATCTGGACGAACCAGACAGGCAGTGCAACACAAATGCGCAGAATCGGCGGCTTGCTGGCAGACTTGGTAATGATTTCTACAGGGCTGAATTCTTCTTGTCAGAAATCTCGAGTAAATGTTTGATCATCACCGGCGCTCACTGTAGAGGTCTGGACATGTACCAGGTGGGCGTGTCAATAACTACTTCCTCGTGCTTGACCACGAAGCCGAATTTTTTATAGAACTGGACGTTCTCAAGTCGATCGGTCTCGAGATAACCGACCGATCTTTCCTCCTCCAGCCCATCGATATAACGCTTCATCAATGCGGTGCCGATTCCCTGTCGCTGGCTTCCTGGGATCACACCGATGGGTCCGAGATGAATATGCGGCTCCTGGGGATCAAGATGGCACCATCGAGCGAACCACTGAATGAATTTCGGCAGCGCCTCGCCCAGAGGCTTCACCAAGGTCGCGGCCGCGTTAGGAATTTCCTCGGGCGCCGGCAGGCAGTAAGGCCAGGCTCTGAAATGAACATAGCCGCACAGCGCGCCGTCGACCAACGCGACGAAGGCTTGACCGACGAACATGTTGCGCAGGGCGAGCCGAAAGAAACGCCGGTTCTGTTCGATACGATCCTTGCCGAAAGCGGAGAGGTGCAGGGGACTCGAAACGAAAGCATCGGCGAGGACCGACACGCAATCGTCTAAATCGGCGGCAGCGTATTTCCTCAACACAACATTCATGGGCGCGAAGATCCCTAGCGAAAGTTTACTACGAACTTTTTCTTCGAGAAAACGTCACGGCTCCGAAATGATTGTCTCTCTCTTAAATTGGAGATTGCCGTCAAAAGCCGCTCTTCTCTCCGACCTAAAATCATCTGAGCGAGATTGACATTACTCTGCGGTTGTCGCAAATATAGGCGCAAATTGCACTGGAGGGAACACACCGTGAAGATTCTACGATTTGATGACGACAGAATCGGGGTGATCAAGAACGATGATAAAGTTGTCGACGTCAGCGATGCCATCAGCGCCCGCAAGGCCAAGGGGCCGCAACGGGTAATCGAGGAAATCATCGAGGGCTGGCGCAAGTACCGGCGCCGCTTTGAAAAGATTATGAACGAACAGGAAGGTGTTCCGTTAAGCAATGTCCAAGTTCGCTCGCCCCTGCCACGCCCGAGCAAGTGCATTGCCGCTTTCAGCAATTATATCGATCGTCCGGAGCGTACCGCCGATAATTTTCCCAATGAATATTTCTACAAGTCTCCCGATCTCGTCGGGCCCGACGGTTCGGTGGAATTAACCGACATCCCCGCCGCAGTCGTTTATCAACCCGAAGCCGAACTCGCATTCGTAATCGGCAAACCCGCTAAAAATGTCTCAGAGTCAAAGGCATTGGATTACGTTTTCGGCTATGTGCCTTTCTTCGATATTTCGACCCGGGGCATGGTGCGTCGCACGCAATTTGTTCCGAAGGGACAGGACACCCATGGTTGTGTCGGGCCGTGGATCATCACCAAAGATGAAATTCCCGATCCGCACAATATTTATGTAAAATCGTGGACCAACGGCGAACCGCGGCAAAACTACAATACCAGCGCAATGGCGCACAAGATCCCCAATCAGATCGCCTGGCTATCGCGTTTCGTCAAGCTGAATCCGGGAGACATCGTCGCCACCGGCACTTTTCATGAAGGGCTCAAGCCGATGAATTCGGGCGACACTATAGAAATCGAATTCGCCAACATGGGCCGGGCGAAGTTTCAAGTCAAAGGCAACAGCCCGCGCAAGGATGCGGACTGGTTGCCCGGAAAAAACCAGCCACAACCTCCCCCGGGAGGCGGCATGCACAAGGTTTAAGAGAATGGGTGAAATCCCATTGGCGTGATGGAGTACTGGAGTGGCGGATTTATCCGCAACCATCACTCCACCACTCCAATACTCCATTCTTCACCGGCCGTCCTTCGATCTCAGCCAGCCTATATGCCATGGCATGAGTAGCCTGTAGAAAAGATTGAAAAATTGGTTGAGCGCGTAGCCGAGAATCGCCAGGGTAAGCATCCCCGCGTACATGTGCGCTACTCTGAATCGACGCTGCGAATCGAGAATAAAGTAGCCGATCCCATCGGTGCTCCCGACCATCTCTGAGATGACCACGAGGATAAGCGTGATCGGCAGGCTGACCTTCAATCCGGTAACGATCTGCGGCGATGCTGCCGGCAGAATGACATTCCAGATGATTTTCCAACGGGATAATCCAAAAATACGGGCCGTGTTGAGCAGCACGCGATCGACATTACGGGCGCCGTCCAGGGTATTCAGAAGGATCGGCCAGGCGCAGGAAAAGAAGATAACGAAAATTTTCATCCCATCTTCCAACCCGAGAAACAGCATCGCTACCGGAATCATCACCGGCGGCGGCACCGGCCGGAGCATCTCCACGATCACTTCAAAGAGGCGGTAAACACTTTGCGAAAGACCCATCAGAATTCCCAGAGGAATAAACACTAGGGCAGCCATGACATAGCCTGCCGCCGCCCGCTTCATGCTGGCTGCAACTTGTAACGGAATCTGTCCGGACCATACTAAATCGGAGAAAACTCGAAGAATCCTGCTCAACGCCGGCACGATCAACGGATTGATCAATCCGGCTTGGGCAACCAATTCCCAAACGATCAGCAGGCCGAGAAAGAATAGCAAACCGTTAAGCTTCGATGCGCGCATGTCAGATGGACTCCCGGGCGAGCATACCGCGGCGCCACTGCATCGCCCAGCCTTCGCCAAGGACGAACAGGCGATTAAGCACATATCCCAGAGCTGAAACTAAAATGACACCGGCGTACATATTGCTGCTGTTCATGGAGCGTTCTTGGTCGAGAATGAAGAACCCCAGCCCTCTGCTGCCGGCGATCATCTCGGCAGTGGTGACCAGGATCAGCGCAATCGACAGACTGATGCGTAATCCGGTGACGATATAGGGCGCTGCCGCGGGTAGCACGACCAGCCAAAGAATCTTTCGGCGATTAAGTCCAAAGGTTCTGCCGGTGTCGATCAACGTCCGCTCAAGGTGCCGGACCCCATCGATGGTATTGATGAGAACCGGCCAGACGCTGGCGTAGACGGTGACCGCGACAATCATCGCGTCGCCAATGCCGAGCAACAAAACCGCCACGGGAATGATCGCCACGGAAGGCATCGGGCGCAAGAACTCGATGACGGCCTCAAACAGGCTGTGCGCCATACGGAAATATCCCAGGACGATCCCCAGAATGACCGCTATCGAAGCGGCAAGCAAATAACCCTGAAGAAAGCGGCTCAGCGTAATCATCAGATGCCTAACCAGCTGGCCCGAAATAATTAGCTCGCCCAAGCTCCTGAGAATCCGGCTTACGGGCGGAAGGTAGGATTGCAGCGCCGGACTAAGCCGGGAACCGAACTCCCACAGGAGCAAAAGGAGGGCGAACAGCATCCAGCCCGCCCAATTAAAATCTCGTCCAACGTTCACGACGGCGCGCTTTCGTTGCGGATCCGTTGGTAAATGCGATTTCTAATTTCCATAAAGCGAGGTTGTGACCTGGTTATCACTTGATTGCGCGGCCTGGCAAAATCAATCGGCAGTTCCTCGATAATCCGCGACGGCCGTTGGCTGAGCAACAAAATACGATCCGAGAGGTAAACGGCCTCTTCGATGTCATGGGTGATAAACAAAATGGTCGTGCGCAACTCCTCCCAGAGCTGTAGAACCGTATCCTCCAACTCCAGGCGGGTCAGCGCATCGAGGGAGCCAAAAGGCTCGTCCATCAGCAAAACTTCGGGTTCGTAAGCAAGCGCTCGTGCGATCGCGACCCGCTGCTGCATGCCGCCCGAAAGCTCCCATGGATAATGATTCTCGAAACCTTTGAGGCCGACGAGGTCAATCAGCGAGCGCGCTTTGTCCTCCCCTCGGCGCGAACGATGTGCCCGCGCCTCTAAGCCGAAGCGCACATTTCCAAGCACGGAGCGCCACGCAAATAGAGATTTATTGAAATCTTGGAAAACCAGGACCAGGTTCGGAGGCGGCCCACTCACCTCTTTACCATGAATTATGACTTGTCCGGCGCTGGGAGCGATCAGTCCGGCAATCGACATCAACAAAGTGGTTTTGCCACATCCCGACGGCCCGACGAAACTGACAAACTCGCCCGGTTCGATCTTGCACGAGATCTCTCCGATCGCATCCGTCGTGTCGCCGCCCATCTGTCGATAGGTCTTGGCAAGGTTTTGGACTTCTAGAAGAGCCATGAAAGCCAATTAACGATGAAGTAGATACCGAAATGCGCAAGCCACGAACAACAAGCACCGGATAAAACCGGCCGCAACATCAAATAGTCAAGCCTTAAGTGCTCGTCACATTTCAACAGCGATGCCTTGGCCGATTTCCTTTTCTCCGGCGCATAGTCGCCGGGCCATCAGGCTGGTATGCGCTCAAGTCGTTTTCCTGCCGAATGTATTAAGCTTTGGGTGCCAGGTCGCTGATCACTTCCCGTGCTTTAATCGCGCGTGAGATCATTTTGTATTTGTGGGTCAGATCGATGGTCGACTGCAGATCCTTTTCCGATAATGTTTTATCGAAGATCGGCAGACCGATTTTGCCCGCCAGCGCAGGATTCAATCCGGCCCATTTTATCATCGCGGCGCGGCTGGCTTCGGGATCGGCCTGTATGGCGTCGGCGCCGCGCGTAATGGCTCGAATGAACGATTGAGTCATTTGCTTATTCTTCTCGATCCACTTCTCAGACGCGAACCAGCCGGCGATATGAAATCTAGCAAGCACGTCGCCCCAGGGATGGGCGAGAACTCGCGCCCCACCTTTTTCGATGGCTGCGGTGGCAAAGGGTTCATGAATACTGGCGGCATCGAGCTTGCCGCTGCTTAGGGTCGCTTCCATCTGGGGAAACGGCACCTCCACGAATTTGACCTTATTTGAAGCGCCGCCGTTCTTGTCGATCCAAGCCATGGCCATAAGATGAACGATATTGTTGAGCGTATTGACGGCGACGGTTTTCCCCTCCAGATCTTTGGCGCTTTTAATCGGCGACGCCTTAGTCACCAAAATCGCATGACTCTCGTTTTTGCCGCGGCCGTTGCTCGCGCCAGGCCCCACAAGCTTGAAATCGAATCCCTCCGCATAGGCTTGATAAAGCGAGATCACGTTGGTCCAGCCGATCTGCAAATCACCCGAGGTAACTCCTTGCACGATGACGGCACCGCCTGCCATGGGCACCGTCTCGAGTTCTAGACCCTCGGACTTGAAAAATCCTTTCTCTATGGCCATGAACATCGCGGCAACATCGACGATTTTCATGTAGCCGACCTTGCCTTTAGTCTGCGCCCAGCCGAGATCGCCAAGCCAGGGCGCTGCCGCCACGCCGATAACGACTTTGCCGAGAAAATGTCGCCGACTAATAATCATTAAAGTCCTCCTGATAGCTAGACTGAATCGTCGTTTTTACCACGAAGAACACGAAGGTCACGGAAAATTCTTTCGTTTCATTCTGCACATGATGAGACATGACCGTTTCCTGCGGGCTCTTCGTGACCTTCGTGGTTTTGTTAGACTCGCACTAGATTCCGCCGCCCGGATTTCTAATAAACAGATGAATGTGACGAACTGTTTTCCGTTTCAACGAACGCAATTACATAATCCGAAATGAACCCATCCTGCAACAACAGATTGACTTTGATTCAGCCCTGCCGCAATGATGGGCTTTTTTAAATTAAATGGCGGCAATTGTGCCAGAGCCGGAGCAAACACCATCGGAGACTTGGGTAAAAGATTTCTTCTTCACCTGGATCAATCGATTTAGCTTTTTTCTCGCGCATCATCTGACTCGGCCGATCCTGCCACTGTATCTTGTCAGCTTCGGCGCTTCTTCCACAGTGATTGGCGCCGTCATGGCGGTCTTCACTATTACCGCCACCCTCATGCGAATTCCCGTAGGACTACTCATCGATAGAATCGGCAGAAAGCCATTCCTCATCGGCGGCGTCGCGCTCTTCGCGGCCGGCAACTTCGGCTATATGTGGGCCCCAAGCATTTTTTTGATGCTGCCGTTCCGCATGCTTCACGGCGTCGGCTGGTCCGGCTGCACAACTGCGATAGCGACGTTGGCCGCCGACATAGCGCCGCAGAAGCGGCGCGGCGAGTTGATCGGTTATGCCGCCATGGCAAGTAGTCTGGGCGGAGCCATCGGGCCGGTGGCCGGGTTCGCATTGTTGCAACGGTTTGACTTCTTCGGAGTATTTCTCGGAGCGGCGGCGCTGTTGTTTGTCGGTCTGGTCCTTGCGGCTTTGGTCAAGGAGCCGGGGCATAGTCTTCGAAGCGGCCGGCGGGAACTAAGCTGGATGGACCTGCTGGTGATTCCCGAGACTCTATTACCCGCTGTGGCGGTCGCCTTTCTATCATTCGGCCATGGCGGCATTCTCACCTTCTTACCAATCCATGCGCTGAAACTCGGCCTTGAAAATCCCGGACTTTGGTTCGGTCTCTATGCGCTTTGCCTTTTGCTCAGCAGGCCCGTTGCCGGACCGCTTTCAGACCGGATCAGCCGGCGCGCCGTCATCATTCCCGGCTTGATTCTGAACCTGCTCGGGATCGGCATACTGGCGTTGGCCTCTTCACCGGCATGGCTCATGGCGGCGGCAGTGGTTGGAGGTTTCGGCACCGGCGCAGCGCAGCCGGCACTCATGACCGTCGCGGTGGATCAAACTTCGCCGCAGCGGCGCGGCCAATCCATGGCGCAGTATCAGTGCTTTTACGATCTCGGCATCGGCCTCGGCTCGTTGACACTGGGAGCGTTTCTCGATTTAGTCGACCAGAATTTCTCTCTGATGTATGCGGCGACGGCAATAGTGGCGCTCATCGGTTTGTCGATTTACTGGAAGCGGAGTTGATCCGTTATGTTGATCGATGCTCATGTTCATCTGGACAAATACGGCGATTTACTCGACGACGCGTTGAGACAAATCGAACGGGAAAACATTTTTACCGTCGCCACGGCGATGGATGTGCCGTCCTATGACGATCTTCAGGAAATCGGGAGGCGCTCAACGCTGGTGCTGCCGACTTTTGGAATTCATCCTCGACGCGCTCCGCAATATGCCGACCGGCTGCGCGAACTCGGTCAATATATCGAGACAAGTCCCGCCATCGGCGAAATTGGGCTTGATTTCCACTGGGTCAAGGATCCCTCCGAGTA
>DASUVS010000432.1:0-2844 GCA_036378835.1 Binatia bacterium
ACAAGAAATGGTCGAGAAACATTTTGGTGTTCAAAGCCATCAGCCTAAACACGGCTCGGATAAACTCGGTGGTAATTTTCGTTTAACCTGAACTTTACAATTCTGCTTATCAGGCTAAAAGGAACCGGCTTGTCCCATGCAATTGCAAAAGATGCGATAAATGTTCACTTGAACGTATCCTGCGCTGCATGCTTTGCTAATTCCACAATTGAAGGCTCCGCTTTTGCGATGGATCCGGAATCGAAGGGTGGTTTTGGATCGTATTCGATAATCAATTGAATGGTCTTCGCCATCTCCGGTCCTGAGACCTCCTGCGCAAGGTGAAGAGCCATATCGATGCCCGAGGAAACGCCAGCCGCGGTGATGATTTTGCCTTGCCGAACCACTCGCTCACTCAGGTACTGAGCTCCGAACTTCTCCAGAACATCTCGGGCATACCAATGCGTTGTTGCCTGTAGCCCTTTTAAAATCCCTGCCGCGCCGAGGATTAGTGATCCCGTGCAGACAGAGGTAGTCCACTTCGAAGTTTCGTGTGCTTTTCGAAGCCAGGAGAGTATGCGCGGATCTTGGGCCGCGACCATCGTCCCCTTGGTTCCCCCCGGCACCACAATGATTTCAGGATCCGAGATATCATTCAGCGTGTAATCCGCCATGACAGAAAGAAAGTTCGTGTGCGCTCGCTTCGGACCGAGTTCGGTAGAAACAAAATGGACCTTTGCTCCCGGTAAACAACTCAGGACTTCATAAGGACCGACCGCATCGAGCGCGGTCAAACCATCGTAGATCAGAATCGCAATGTTCATGAATCCTCCTAAATAAAACCGTTCTACTGTAACAGATGATACTCAGGATTGGATTGTCGAAAAACCGACTGGGCAAAATTAAAACACAGCGCTGCTCTTGGGTGGTAGCGTCGATGATCCGGGAGATCACGCGCTCGAGATTGTTGGCGAGGGACCGCGTCAGTCATGATGCTTTGCTCGGCTTTCAACAGAGCGTGCATTTTTTAATTGCTTCGATACTGATTGTGCCGGGCGACGAGTTTCGGGATGCGCGACGAGCCCCGTCGGGTGGCTGGCAACTCAGAAATCGCCATGACGCGCTGCGAGTGGCGTCGAGAGCCGCGCCTACAGCTATCACAAATCGCGAGGGAATTTGGAATTCATTGTAATTACTGTAGGACGAATCGTGCGCCAGCCGATGAAGCGAGTTAGCGTAGCCCGCGGGAGAACGTAGCGAGTGGTCGATTCGGGCTGTGATAACGTGACCACCCTACGACCGCGCTCGCGAAGTGAGCGGGTTAAAAAGCAATTTTACGCCGGGATATTTCCTGTTGCGAATGCCTTTTGCCTCGAAGACCGGCTGACGCGATTGAATCCGCTAATCCAGGGGTTAACGTAAAGTTGATTCCAGGGAATATCTTACTTCGAAGGAGCGGACTATGGCCAAATGGTTTTTTGAACCGGGGCATACGGCGGCGGAGTTTTCTGTGCGTCACATGATGGTGACTTTGGTCCGCGGCCATTTCAAAGATATCCATGGCACGCTTGTTTTCGATCCGGTGAACCTCGGCGCGACTTCCGTCGATGCCACGATCGAAGCTGCTGGAATCTGGACAGGCGAAGCGGCTCGCGACGCTCATCTTAAGAGTGAGGATTTTCTCGACGTAGAGAAACATCCGAAGATTACTTTCGCAGGAAAGCAGATCGAGCTTGCGGGCGCGGCCGAAGCGGTTCTGACTGGCGAGTTGACGATTCGGGGTATCACCCGCACGGTGCCGCTGCGCGTCCATTATCTAGGTCAGTGGCAAACTCCATGGTGGGAAGATGGAGTGGATAAGGGACCGAAGAGCAGGGCGGGCTTTGCCGCCACGACGACGATCAATCGCCACGACTTCGGCGTGAGCTGGAACAGCGCATTAGATAGGGGTGGGGTTGTCGTCGGCAACATGGTTGAGATCACCATCGATGCCGAAGCGATCCTGCAAGAAGGTTGATGCTGCACAGCTTCATCGGACCCGGAAACCAATTTGCTACCATCGAAGCTTTTCGTCACCGCTCCGGAGTCGGTCGGAATTTCCATGAATTTTACGGGATGGCGGATGGTAGACCCCCCATGTCCCATCTGTGACCCCCCATTTGTATGAGTTATTGTTACTGATTCGAGGAGATCTTTATAGTTGATATTCTTGGCCTTTCGGAATAGTTCCAAACCATGAAATTCACCAATGTTTTAGTTTTGCTTGCTTGTGTTTTCGCAAATTTACTCGGCGTTCGTGACTTGTATGCACAAGCGGAACGTCTTCGCGTGGCGATGGCGTCGATCAGTACAAGCCAAGTGAATCTTTGGGTGCCCCGGGATGTCGGTCTGTTTAAAAAACATGGGCTCGATGTCGATCTCGTTTTGATCAGCGGCGCGCCGATCGTCAACGCCGCGCTTTTGTCCGGCGAAGTCGCCATTGCCCAGGGAGGTCCGGCGCCGTCGATCCAAACCAATCTCAAAGGCGCTGGCACCTTTATCATTCTGGGGAATACTAATAGATTTCCCTACCAACTGGTGGCAACGCCCAATACAAAAGACATCACGGATTTGAAAGGCAGGCGCTTTGCGATCGCGCGACTCGGGGCCGCCGATCACACCGCGGTTCTGTTCGTGTTGCCGAGGCTCGGCCTGCAGCCGGAAAAGGACCTTAGTCTGATCGCGGTGGGCGCCGTGCCGAGCCGTTTCGCGGCATTGGCCAACGGCGCTGTCGCGGCAACTCTGTTGATACCGCCCGAAACCAGCAAGGCAAGAGAATTGGGATTTCGTGTCCTGTCGAACTTCATGGATATCGATGTCGAGTTC
>DASUVS010000433.1:0-6965 GCA_036378835.1 Binatia bacterium
AGCCGCAGCTGGCGCAGGCGCGAGTCGGGAGCAAAGGCGAGTTCATCTTCGATGTGCAGGGTCACTTCGTTGACCCTACCGGGGCATGGGTGAAGTCCGCGCCCGCCGATGCTTTCAAATGGTCGCCCAAAACAAGCTGCGGCCTGTCTGCCAAGCCCGGAGCGCGCAGTTATCTCAACTGCCTCGGACCCGAGGAGTTCGTCAAAGACGTGTTTCTCGACAGCGATACCGACATGATGGTGCTCTCGTTTGTGCCGTCGCGCCGTGACTCGGAGCCGCTGACGATCCAGGCCGCCGATGCGGTGCGCCGTACCATCGAACGGATGGAAGGCTCGCACCGGCTCTTGCTCCATGGACGGGTCAATCCGAATCAGCCCGGCGATCTCGAGGCGATGGATGAATTGAAGGAGCGCTGGAAAATCAGCGCCTGGAAGACCTACACGCAGTGGGGCGTGGACGGCAAGGGATTTTTCCTATCCGATGAGATCGGCACCCGCTTCATCGAGAAAGCGCGGGCGCTCGGCGTGAAGGTGATCTGCGTGCACAAGGGTCTGCCGTTCGGCAAGCAGTCCTACGAGCACAGCCAATGCAGCGACATCGGCGTGGTCGCCAAACGTTTTCCGGATGTAAGTTTTCTCATCTACCATTCGGGTTTTGTTACCGGAGTTTCCGAGCGCGCCTTCAATGGCCGCGGCGCCGGCGACGGTATCGACACCCTCATCCGCTCGCTAGTCGAAAACGAAGTCAAACCCAACAGCAACGTTTACGCCGAGCTCGGCAGCACCTGGCGCTTTCTCATGCGCGACCCGGACGGCGCGGCCCATGCGCTGGGCAAGCTCGTCAAATATTGCGGCGAGAACAACGTCTTGTGGGGCACCGATTCGATTTGGTACGGCTCGCCCCAGGATCAGATCGAAGCGTTTCGCGCTTTTCAGATAGCGCCGGAACTGCGCGACAAGCACGGCTATGCCGAGATCACACCGGCGCTGCGCGCCAAGATTTTCGGGCTGAACGCGAGCCGGATCTACGCCATCAGCGCGGAGGACGTGAAGAAGCACACCCGCGCCGACACGATCGGCAAGGAACGCCTGGCGTACCGCGAGCATCCCGAGCCGCACTATCTCACCTACGGGCCCAAGACCCGGCGCGAGTTTCTAAACTTGCTTCGCTGGAACGGCGGCTCGCGCGCTTAGCAGGCTGCTCAAAACGACCCATATGCCTTGGGAAAGGATGAATTATGAAAGCTGAAAACTGAATTCCGCTTTCAGATTTCCGCTTTCATCCTTGTGCTTCGCGCGCCTCGTCTCTGGACTTTTTGCGCAGCCTGCAACCTTTCTCGTAACGAGTCGGCGAAATAGGGGAACAGCGCTGCGTTAGTTGCGCGTGATCTCCTGCAAGAGCTGCAGCCAACCGTCAGCGCGCTTTTCGTAATCTTCGGTCGTCAAACCCTTTTCCGGATACCAGCGCTCGAATCCCGAAACCTTCGCGGCGCTGCCGTAGAAGAGTTGCTCCGAGTACATCTTCTGTCCATCCGGCCCGAGCAAGAAATCGACAAACAACAAAGCCGCATGAGGATTGGGCGCATTGGCGATGACCGCGGCGCTGCCCGCGTTGACGGCCACCACTTCCATGGGCACCCAGGCAACCGGCGCTCCTTTGGTGGCGGCGGGCTGCGTCAGATTGGTTTGGACCATCGTGAACGACAACGGCGCCTCGCCGGAGATGATCAGATCGGTCAGCCCCGCGGCCGTGGTCGTATGGGGCCGGATATCCTGTGATCGCAACTTTCTAACGAAGGCTTCGCCCTTGGCCTTGAGCATCGCGCCAATCGCCCGCCCCCCGGTTTCGTTGTTTGCCGTTGACATCTTGCCTTTCAGTGCCGGATTGAGCAGGTCGTCGAATTTCTTCGGCACCAACGCTGCGGGCATGACGTTGGTGTTGTAACCGACGCCGATTAGAGATTCCCGATCGGTTGCCCAAAACACTAAATCGCCCGATGCGGATTCCTTGGCGACTTCCGGATAGTTTGCCAGGTGCGGCGACAAGAACGGCTGAAGCGCCTGGGCATCGCGCAACAGCATGAGCTGAGGCGGGGTCGATTCGATCGCATCCGCCAGGTATCGTTTGGCGCGGCGTTCTTCCAACAATCGGGTAGCCAGCGTATTGCCGGCGGCGCGGTAAACATCGACGGCGACACCGGGGTATTTGGCTTGAAACACTTTGGCAATGTGCTTATTCGGTACCAGGGACGTATACCAAAGTAATTTGCCCTCTTTTCTAGCGCCTTCGTAAAGAATCCGCTCGCGGTCCGCGCCGTTGTATTTCGCCAACTCGGCGAGCGTGCTCGGTTTGTTGCCCTGCGCCGATGCGCTCGCCGCCAGCATCAAGATAAAAGAAAGAACTATAATAGAAACTCTCATCGCTCTTTTGCTCCTTTGTCTGCTTTGGTAACACGGCCGGCCGTTGATCAACAAGATCGATCTGGTTCATCCATTGTTATTGGCGCCGTTTGCTTTCAAATCTGAATACTCGTTCGATCATTTTTCGTTTAGCTGCATCACGCCCGATGTCGGTCTGAGCTTTTTCTGGACAAACTGCTCTAGGCCGGGCCGGCCGCCGTGATCGCGTATGGTTCGCTGCGAAATCAAGTTGGAAATTTCATAGGCAACGTCGGGCGCCGCATAGGAACTGTAGTACCACGCCTCTTTGACCGCTTTTAAACCCAGCGGACTTTTTTCCCTGAGGGATAAAGCGAGCTCGGCAACCTCTCGGTCCAATTCCGACTTAGAAACGGCCCTCGAGATGAGCCCGATCCGTTCGGCCTCTCGGGCGGTCATCATCTTGCCCGTGAGCGCGTAGTAGAGCCCGTGCTTGGGCTGAAGATGCTCGGTCATCACCGAGGTCGTATCTCCGGCAGGAAAATGGCCGAAATTGACTTCCGGTAAACCGAACAGCGCATCTTCGGCGGCCAGCGCGATATCGCAGCCGGCCACCACGGTGAGCGCTCCGCCCAGGCACCAGCCGGTGATGCGCGCGATGACCGGCTGCGGTAGAGTGCGCAGCATTTCGTTGCGCCAGCGGCGCACTTTTTCCCGGACTTCGTCGCGCACCTGCTCCGGCTGGCTTTCCATCTCCAGAGAATACTGCTTCAGGTCCTGCCCGGCGCAAAAGTTGTCGCCGGCTCCTGTGAGGACAACCACACGGGTCTCTTTGTCGTAGCGAATCTCCGTCAGCAGGTCGAACATCTCACGATGCAATTGGGGACTCATCGCGTTGCGCTTTTCCGGGCGGTTAAACGTAACCGTCGTGATGCCGTTCTCCGTCGATACCAGCAGGGTTTCATAGGTCGCCATTTTCTTTTCTCCTTTAGTGTAGATTCAAACCGAATGTATCGAGAGGTGATTCCGAGCGCCACCTCTTCGTCGCAGCTTGTCGCTCGTTCTCAGACCGGAAAAATGTTTATTGAAAGCCCGGCAACACTAAGCTCAGGTCCCTTGTTGCCGCGTCGAGCGAGATGCTCGCGGCTTAGCAACAGCCAGGTCGACGCCCAGGATTGCTTACAGTGTGCTGAAAAAGCGTCTTGCAGGCTGCTCAAAAAAATCCAGAGGTGAGGCACGCGAAGCACAAGGATGAAAGCGGAAATCTGAAAGCGGAATTCAGTTTTCAGCTTTCATAATTCATCCTTCCCCAGGCATATAGGTGTTTTTCAGCAGCCTGTTAGGGATCTATGCGAAAGATGGCGACGTTCCCGGCCGTCAGGCGAATGTCTGTGAGAGTATGGCCGTCGAATCCGGTATGCTTTTCGGAGCTCCCATCCAATTCATATTTCACGGCGGTTCTTCCTTGCGTCTTCAAGGTTGCGCTGACGGTTGGGCTTGCCGATTTATCATAGATGAACAGGACCTGGCTGCCGTCCGGTCTTTTGAAAAGATGGTGGTACAACTCTTTGGCTTCACCTGCCGACACCGCCACCGTCAACTCGTTTGGGGCGGTGGTAAGAGTGCCGACGTCCAACAGATCGGTCAGCAGATCGACGGTGTAGAAGGCGAGTTTTTTGCCTCGGTCGGCTCGAGTGATTCCCAGATAATGATTTTTCTGATCGCCGATGGTCTCCTTGCCGAGCGGCAGATCTTTGATCTCATAGACGCCGATGTGTTCTACGTGAGGATCGGCAAGAAAGGTGCTGACCGCCCGCGCCCACCAGTTGGCTTGTTCCCGTTCGGTTTTATCCGGCGTAACGGAAAAACCCATCTCATTGATCCAGATCGGCTCCGCTTCGCCGAAAGTTCTATTGTCGACCACGAAAGACTCGCGGTAATGGCGGTCCAAATAATTTTCGACGACGACGTCACTGCCGGTCCAGGTCTCGGGATAGGCATGGAACGCAGTTATTTCGTAGTAACGAGCGTATCCGTCGCCGGCGATTGCCTGAAGCCACTCGACATCGGGAAACACAAACCCGCCTAGAATGATTTGCGCTGCCGGGTTGGCGGCCCGGATCGCCAGCGCGCCGTGGCGCAGCGTCTCTTTGTATTGATCGATGGAGCCATCCCACCACTGCGGCGAGTTTTCCTCGTTATAGATTTCGTACGAAAGGACGTTGGGATATTCACGCAAGGCGGAGACAAGATTGTAAACGAAATCGTGCCAGGCTTGATAATCGGCGGGAGGATTGTTCCAGTCGGCGCCATCGGCGCTGCCGGCAGTGCCCGCCCAACGCGGCGTGTAGCCGATGTAGGGCCGGAGCTTGATGCCATGCTGCGCGGCGAGCTTCACGAATTCTTTCAACCAGGCGAAATCGTACTGGCCGCGCACCGGCTCAAAATCGTCCCAGCCGAAGCTGCATCGCAGCGTGTCGATTTCCAACTCGCGCATGAGTTGAAAATCCTTGGCGATCTCGTTCAGATCTTCGCCTTTGTCGTAATCTTCCAAAATCGCGAAAGAGACTTTTTTGCTGACGCTCTGCGCCGATCCCTGGTTGAGTTGAAGCGCCGGACTACAGGACGAGATCCAGACGAGGAGCAGGAGCAGGGCAGAGTCGGCGAGCCTTCGATGCTTGCGGTCCGACGTTTTGCGAATTGAGATCGAGCTAAACGCCATAGCTCCTGTTGGTTCGTCTCCTTAGACGGCCTGAACACCGCGGGGGCAGGTTCAACTTGGCGAGTGGCGGTGAAGAATTTACTCGATATGTTTTCCGGCGCTGCTTTTGGAATCGCAGAGCTAAGTTTCCCCAGCCGACCGTGCGCGGCTCCAGGAAACAAAACTCAGGATGTCTTTAGATTGAACAAGCCGGCCGCGGTTTTGCCGAGAATCGCAGTCTTCTCCGTTGTCGAACAGGGAGCCTGGCGGATCATGTCCAAGGACTCGATGATATTTGCCGCGCTTTTGCACTCCAGCGGGTAATCGCTGCCGAACATGATGCGATCGGCGGTGGTGGTATTGAGCGCGGCGGCCATGGCCGGAAGCCAGGCGCCGGTACCGGCGGTGTCGAAATAAAGCGATTGAAAGAGTTTTTCAAATCGTTCGGTGATGCCGAATTTTTTCTGCTCGTTTTGGGTTTTCAGGTAGCCTCTCATATCGGCTGGAATATCGGCGTCGTCGGTTTCAAAGAAAGCCATCATCCGTCCTTTGAGCGAGGAAGTGGCGCCGCCCAGGTGAGGCATGATGAAACGCAGCTCAGGATAGCGCGGCAGCACGCTGCACATGACCCGCACGATGGCCTGCGTGGTCTCGAGCGGGCGAAACACGCAGCGATCGAGATTGTACGTCGTTTCCGAGCCGGTGGGCTTGGACTGCGGGTGAATGATGATCGGCAGATTGTTTTTCTGGATGATCTCGAAGAGCGGGTTCATGATCGGATTGTCGAGTTGAATGTCGAGATGGCAGGCGAGCAGCGCCACCGCGCGCAATCCCAACTCGTTGATGCCGCGCTCGAGCTCGCGCTTGGCCGCTTCGGGCTCATGAATCGGCAGGTGAATCGCGCCGCGAAAGCGAGTCGGGTGTTTCGTCGCGACCTCGGCGATGCCGTCGTTCAGAGCCCTGGCCACATCCGCGCCCATTACTTGCACCTGATCGGTCAGGATGGACACGGTCACGCCGGAATCGTCCATGGTTTTAAGATGGGCTTCGAGGTCCTTGCGCGAAGGATTGAGGGTCAAACTGATCTCGTTCGTCACGATCCGTTTGCCGCCGGCTTGCGCCGCCAGGCGGTCAAAGAGCACAGCCGGCATAAAATGGTGATGCACATCGACGATAAATTCTGCTGCAGCCATCTTGGATTTACTCCTTTGCGCTTGTTTAACGAATGAGCCAGCGTACGTCACTGCCCCGTTCGGTTCAAGCGATGTACGGGGCTGGACCGATTAGTTCTGAGGAAACGTTTCGGCGTATTTTTGTGTGGCTTCGGCGCTGCCGCAAATGTACAAGGCGTCATCGTCTTGAAAGCGGAATCCCTGACCAAACTCCACCAGCAGGTCATTGCCGCGCTCGACCGCTATCGCTGAGCAATCGGTTTTTTCTCGAATGCCGAGCTCATCCGGATGACGGCCTGCCATCCCGCGCACCGAGACCTTGACCACTCTTAGATCGGCGTCGATATCGACGGTCTCCTTGCCGAGCAGACGCCAAGCCAACAATTGCCCTGAAACCTGGCTGATGGAGAGCGCGAAATCCGCCCCCGCCGCATAAATCCGCTCAACGTTTTCCGCGCGATTGACGCGCGCGATGACTGGTACGTCGGGCGCAAGGTCTTTGATGATCACGGTTGTGAAAAGAGTCGTGGTGTCGGCGCTCAAGGCAACGATCACGGCTTGCGCGTCTTGTATATTCGCCTGTTTAAGAATTTGGGTATCGAGTACGTTACCAAGGATGTCGACGCCGGGCCTCGGCTGATTGTCAATGAGGAGAGTCTCTTCGCCGGCGTCGGTTAACAGCTCGACTACTTTGCTACCGACCTCACCGCCGCC
>DASUVS010000434.1:0-12403 GCA_036378835.1 Binatia bacterium
CGACTTTTGAGCAGCGCTTCGACCTCGGCCTTATTTTCGATGATGAGAAATCTTGGGACGGTCCCGGTATCGGGCTTGGCGGAATTCGAATTGGCAAACGATGATGGAGCAGGCTTCATGCGATCACGTGTTGATCCGGCGGTAGCGGTTTTTCACGGAGCAGCTGGCATGCTCCTGTTTGTTCGAAACCACAGGGCGAAACGAAATGCTTTCGGTGCACCCCTTGAGGCTATACTACAAAGCTAACGGATATCCTAAGGAAGGCAACCCCGAATGGATGCGTAGGACCGGCCTGGTCAATTGGCTTGGTCAAGGGCCGGCAATCTATTTGGCATAAATCGCCGGCCGGGGATAGACGCGCTACCCGTGTAAAGTTTGGGGCTGGGCCGGTGGAGCGGACGCGCAGCAAGACACCGCTTTAACGGTTGGAGAATTTTTCGAGATTAAGCTGGTTACCCCAGAGTGATTTAAAGAAGCCCTCGCTGATCAGTTCCTGAACCAGACTGTTATCAAAGAATTGATCAAGCTCGGCGCTCTTGGCCCGAGGCCTTTTCTCGGCAATCTGATCAACCGTGACCCGGAACGCTTGCCGATCGACTAGAGGAACCTTTTCCACGAAATCGTAAGCATATTGCACGCTGCCTTCGAGCATCCCAGGATCGGTGATCTTGGAGTACTGCGTAATGATTTTCTTGAATCCTTCTTTATTCGTATGCATGTAATGCACGGCTCTGGCGTAAGCGCGCAGAAAGGCCTTCGCTTGACTCCGGCGCTGTCCCAAGAAGCCGCGCGAAGTAGTGATGCCGACGTGGACAAAAGCGATGCCCTCCTCGGCCATGTTCGCCAGAAGTTTCATGCCGTTTTGCTGGGCAACATACGCCATCGGATAAGACATCGGCGCAGCGGCGATAGCGCCATTGGAAAGAGCCGCGGCAATTTCCGGCATTCCGCCAATCTGCACAATCGGCACGTCAGATATCGCTTCCATATGGTATTTTTCGAGCAGCTTGCGCACGGCAAAATCAGTCGAAGCGCCGAAGCGGGTAACGCCGACTTTCCGGCCCTTCAATTCCGTAACGCTGGTGATTGCCGGGTTGGCCATCACGTAAAATGCAACGGCATTGCTGATGGCGCCAATCGCCACCAAATCGCCTCCTCTGAGATCGGCATCAACGATCACTTGACTGTTCGCCGTCGAAATATCGATATTGCCCGACACTTGCGCTTGAGCGATGGTCGATGAGCTCGGGATGTAGACCAGATTGGCATCCAGGCCCTCTTTATTCAGAAACCCCGCATCTTTCATAACCCAGTATGGCGCGTTGAGAGCGCTTACCGCTGACCAGCCGACCGTCAGTTTTTGTGACTGTGCCGCAACCATGGAAGGCGATAGCGTCAGCATCGCCATGACCGCGATCCCCAACACACACGACTTGAAGAGCTTGCGCATCTTAACCTCGCTTCCGATTGGCGCGTACTGCGGTAAATTTTTGAAGTCCGTAATGGACTTCAAACTTGGTTGTGCAACTCGAGTGCCATGACTGCAGAGATCCACGAGCGATCGAAGGCTCAAGCCGGCGAGTCTGTGCATGCGCAATCAACGACTGACACGCGTCCGGAAAGCTCATTCAACGATCGACTGGAATACTCTTACGAGTCATGATGAGTGATCCGACGACGCTGCCGGAGAGTTTCGCAGCTCTCGACGAGTGAAGCGGGTGTATACAATCGACGCATGTCATCTCTCAGATGTGATTGTTATGCACATAGTCCATGAAACTGGCAGCCGCCAAGGATTGAACGGATGACGACTCCTGGCAGTTTGTTCGCTGGCATGTTGATTGCGCCCTCGAAAAAATGTCGGAGCCCACCGCGAGCGAAGCCTGCCGCGCTGCGGGTCTACCGTAGCGCCTGACAGGCATCGGCTTTCGCGGGCTCCTGCTGTGCCGATTCGAAGATGAAGCTCAATGGAGGGAGGAACGTATTATGAGGCTTCGTACGTTGGCCATTTGCGCCACAATCGTTTCCATTTCGCCCGCCCTGGATTCTGCAAGCGCAGTGACGGTGTTGACCAGTCAACAAGCGGTCAAGGCGCTCAGCTTCGAGAAGCTCGATGTAACCCCGGCGAAGATTTCGGGAGTGATTGTCAATAAGACGCCGCATACGATCAAGGACGTCCAGCTCATGATTCAATACCACTGGCTGTGGACAGATGAACGGCATCCCGGGCAAAATTCGCCCGGCACGACGGTTATCATTCCGTTAAATGAGCAATTTGAGCCGGGTGAATCGCACTCGTTCAGCTACACACCGCAAGTTGCACTACCGTCGCGAGAGGATGGCGCCTTCATGCCGGAAGTAGACATCGCCGGTTTCACCACAGTTGTCCAACAACGACCCTCAGCCCGTTGAGTTGGACAACATGCAAGCAGCAATTCTCTGCTACTGAAGAGGGCGAGTTCACTCATGGACTTTAGCCGGTCCGCCATCGTTATAGCGGCGCGCCGGGTTAGATTTTCTCGCAAAAACCTCTCACGGGTCGGGCGGTTCTCGTAAATAATCTTCGTTAAGAACACTATCCACTGCCGTTGTCACCCCGGGGTTAGATCGTGCCAAACAAAACGCTTGGTATTTAGATTGCTGCCACTCTGAAGTCGTAAAGCTCCAGAGCATGCGCGAGCAGGAATTGTAATCGATGAACCGACACGATTCCGCGAAATTGGGCAAGATCATGCTGGTTTGTTCCAAGCCGGCAGATGAGGTGGAAAAATGCCTGCGTAGCGTTGGCGGCGAGATAGTCACCGTCAACGATGGCGAGGCCGCAATCACTCAGGCGCAGCGCGCTACCTTCAACTTGGCAGTGCTGGTCTCGACAGGTAAAACCATGGATCTGGCCGAGACAGTTTTTAATCTCAGAGATATCAGCGCATCGATGCGGATTCTTATTATCGACGAGCGGCATGGCGCCCGAAAATCGCAGGCAGATTTGATTGCTGCCGCTTCGCCCAATACACGGACCCTGACTCTAGGTGACCTGCCTGCTTATCTGAGCGTTAGCAGCGTACATATCCCGCGGCGAATTTCGGGCAGGAGGCATCAACAGTAGAGTGAAAATTAGCGAAGGATCCTAGGATCTGTGTAAAGTTCATGCACATCTTTACTTTGAAGATCTTACTCTCTGCGTTCTTCCTCTCCAAATCATCGAGTTTATCAACCGAATCCGCACTGGCCTTACCCCTGCTCCGGGGGGCTTTACACGCCAAATAATTGGTCTTCCTGGTAAGTTGTGTGTTAAACTGCCGCGTATTTACTTAAGGCGGCTAACGCTCCGACTGCTATGCACCCGCGAGTCTCTCGATCTAAAACCGTTATCGGCGCCAAAGGCTTTAGCCTGGTGGAGCTGCTGGTGGTCATCGCCATCATCGGTCTGTTGGCGGCCATTGCGATCCCGCAATTTGTCTGGTACCGGGCGGGCGCGGTGGATAGCCAGATGAAAAGCGATCTCAAGAATGCCGCTCTGGCAATGGACTCCTACTTTGCCGAAAACAAAGAATACCCGACATCGCTTGCTGCTATCGTCGGCGTCGGCTTCAATCAAACCGAAGGCGTAGCTCTGACGATTGCCGTTCCCACGCCGTCTTCCTTTACAATCACTGCAACTAAGCCTAGCGGAACCCAGCCTAGTTTCACTTTCAACAGTGTCACCGGCAACATCAACTGACCCTGCTTAGCTGGTTTGTCGAGATTTCTCACGACCACGACTAATCGAGCCCCGCTATAACCAACCGGCTTTGCGGAAACGGATGAAAAGGTAAAGGTCGATCACGGCCATGGTGATCAGGGCCAACGGATAACCCAACGGGGAATCCAGTTCCGGCATGTTGTGAAAATTCATCCCGTAGATTCCGGCTATCAAGGTCGGCACGGTAATCAGCGCCGCATAGGAGCCCAAACGTTTGGTAATCTCATTTTCCTGGATTGAGATGAGCGACAAGTTGACCGAGATCGCCGTGACCACCATATCGCGCAAGCTGTCGATGGACTGATTTAAGCGAATCAGGTGATCGTAAACGTCGCGGAAGTAATCCTGCAAACTCACACATAGTTGCGGCACACGGCCACCGAACAGCCGGGTGATCGCTTCAATCAGCGGCTCGGTGGCATGTTTCAAAACCGTTAGCTTGCGCTTGAGCTCGTAGAGGTCCTCGATATTGGCGCGGCTACTTTGGTTAGCGAAGATTTGCTCTTCGATCCGCTCCAGATTCGTCTCCAGGGCATCCAGAATCGGGAAATAGCGGTCTACCACCGCGTCCATCAGCGCGTAGAGCACATATCCGGTGCCGTGTTTCATTAGATCAGGCTCGCGTTCGCACCGCTGGCGGACCTCGACAAAGCCGTGCTGTGCCTGCCGGCGAACCGATAAGACGTATTGCTTGCCGACGAAGATCTCTGTTTCGCCGACGACGAGTTCATCCCCGGCAAACTCGATCATGTGCAGAACGACAAAAAGCGACTCGCCGTACTCCTCGATTTTGGGCCGCTGATGACCGTGTTGCGCGTCTTCAACGGCAAGCTCGTGCAGTCCAAAGACTTGCTGCATCTTTTCAAGCTCGCTCGTCTGGGGATCTTTCAAGGCGATCCAGACAAAGCACGCCGGCCGGCTGATATAGGCGGGTATCTCTTCGACAGAAATGTCGGCGAGCTTATGGCCGTTCTCATAGGCTGCGCAGTTGATGATCATAGTGTCTGGTTTGCTAGTGCTCTAGAGGACTTGTGTTGGTTCCCGCGGTGAGAGCCAACTGCGTGCTTGACTGCCCACGGTTTCCGGTCTCGCCATCCTCGCTCACTGCTGACAACGCTCGACTATTGTCGGATTAGGGCCAAGAAGGTCCTTGCCGCTGTTTTCACCTGGGAGTGCGCAAGAAAAATGTCTGTCCTGTGACGAACCTGGTCGCATCGCTCAGCAGATACTTAACCAGTCCGACGATCTCGTCCTTCTGCGTGAGCCCGTCCAGGAGCGGGGGAACTTCTTCGCGTTTTTTGAACTGTTCCGCTGTGAAACCGATTCTCGACATCGGAGTATCGGTTGCTCCCGGGCACACCGCGTTGACGGTGATGTCGTGTGGCGCCAATTCCATCGCTAATGATTTGGTAAAGGCGATGACGCCGGCTTTGGATGCCGCGTAATGCGCGGCTCGAGCTTGTCCGGCGACGCCGCGCCCGGAAGCGATGCTCAAGATGCGCCCTTTTTTCTTGGGTAGCATGTGCCTGGCAGCGGCTTGCGAACAGAGAAAAACTCCCTTGAGATTGATTCTCATGACCCGGTCCCATTCTTCTTCAGGCATGTCGACGACCGCAATGCGATCCATCACGCCGGCGCCGCAGAAAACATAATCGACCGCGCCGTATTTGGCGATGGATTGATCCATCATGGCGGCGACGCTCTGCGGATTGCCGACATCGACCTGGATGGCGCTCGCTTCTCCGCCTGACTGGCGAATTTCCGCCGCGACCTTTTCCGCTGCGTCTTTGGCGTAGTCGGCGATAATCACTTTCAAGCCATCGCCGGCAAGCCCGCGGCACAAGTCCGAGCCGATGCCGCCGGCGCCGCCGGTTACGATAATCACTTCGTTCATGTCGTCCTTCTCCTGTTCGAATCGTTGTGCGGAAGCTACCACTTGTGCTTACGACGGGTCAATCAGGCTTGATAATTTCCGATCTAAAGAGTGCTGATCTTCGCTGCGCCAGCGGCTTTTCGCGGTTGGCGAGCGGAAACACGACAAGTGCACACCGCTCATTGTGAAACGGCCGCGACCGGGCGACAGTTTCCTAAAGAATCTGACTGCAGGCTGGTCAAAAGATTTCAGAAGCCAGGCGCGCGAATCACAAGGATGAAAGCGGAAATCTGAAAGCGGAATTCAGCTTTCATAATTCATCTTTTCAAAAGCATATGAGGCTTTTTCAGCAGCCTGTTAGTGATCGTCTGGAGCGCTGCGGTGATACTGAAGCCGGACGTTGCCGCGCTCGACCATGCGGTCGAAGCGCCGCCGCAGCCAGCGCTTGAAAATGGTCCGGGTGAAAGGGACCAACAATATCAAAGCGGCGACATCCGTGATCACGCCGGGTATGACAAAAAGAACGCCCCCGGCAAAGATCAAGACGCTGTCGAGCATCTCTTCCGCCGGCAGAATACCTTGCGCAAGGTTTTGCCTGATCTGATGCCAGGTTCTGAGGCCCTCGAAGCGGGCAAGCAACAATCCCAAGAGCGCGCTGAAGATTATCAGCATGATCGTTAGAAATGGGCCGAGATAGCTGCCGATTTTAATCAGAATATACAATTCCAGAAGCGGCAGTCCGATAAAAAGAAGAACGAGACGCATGCCTATAGATTAACTCGTTTAGCTAGATCGGACGATATCGGAACCGGAAATAGTTCCGGATGGAAAAGCTGGCTGAGGATTTCCAAACCATCGACGAGACGCGGCCCTGGTCGGCTAAAATAATCGGCGCCGCTGACGGCGAAAACGCGTTTATCTCTGACCGCGGCTAAGCTTTGCCAGCCCGCGCGATTCTTCAGCAACGAACTTTCTCGAACCGCGCGGTCCAGGTCAAAGCCGCATGGCATTAGAATCAAAATCTCCGGACGGGATTCGGTGAGGGCGCCCCATTCGATTTTGGCCGAAGGCTCGCCTGCAGTTCCCAGAATATCGCTTCCGCCGGCGAGCTGAACCATCTTTGGCACCCAATGGCCGGCTATATAGAGCGGATCGAACCACTCCAGACAGGCCACTCGCGGTCGTGAAGCCGATCGCGCCGTTTGATGGCGTACCGCTTCTATTCGAACTCTGAGCTCTTGAACCAACGACTCGGCTTGCAAAGATCGATGGGTCGCCTCGCCGATACGCAAGACATCGTTCAGAATATCGTCGAGACAATGAGGGTCGAGGGAGATAATGCGTGGCTCTCGCGCAAGCGACCGAGCCGCTTGGACCACGTCGTTGTAATCCAGCGCGCACACGTCACATAAACCTTGGGTGAGAATGATGTCGGGTTGACTGTCTGTGAATAATTTCTCATCGAGCGTGTAAAGACTTTGCTTCGAGCGCAGCAGATCGCCCACTCGTCGATCGATTTCGCCGCTGCCGATCTTGGTCGGATCGATCCGGCTTCTTACCATCACCGGTTTGCTTCGAGCTGCCGGCGGGAAATCGCATTCGTGACTGACGCCGACGATCTCGTCAGCCAATCCGAGAGCGCACGCGATCTCGGTGGCTCCAGGAAGCAAGGAACAGATGCGCATTGCTTGTGCTTAGCCTATCGATAGCGCATTTGCCACCTGAGCCACGTGTGTCGCAGCCACTCGGTCGCGCTACGGATGTTGACGCGATTCGCTGCGACTTAATCAATTTCAAGCCTCAAAACTTCCTTTGCCGCGGTCGTTCTTCGAAAGAGATCGGTCCGAAAATTCCCAAGTGGGTAGTTGCACCGGACAAGTCAATAACTCACGCCCGATCCTCATGGAAGTGCCCTAGCATATTCCAATGAACACATCTCCGATGTGATTCTCGGAAATTAAATTCATCCTCAAACGCCATCACCTAAACTCACTCTGATCATAATTGCCCAGGCATTCCCTTGACAATACGTAGGAGTCGGAATGAAAATCACTGCACGTAAAGGACATTCGATAGGAGATCATATGAGCGAGCGAATTTGGGATCGACTACTGAGCGAGCAAGACCGGGCGCATTTGGCGGTAAGCCCGCGCAAGCATATTGGATTGGGCACGAAGCCCGCGCTACTTCTCATCGATCTTTACCGCTGGGTCTTCGGCGACAAGCCGGAACCATTGCTCGAAGCGATCAAAACATGGCCCTTGAGCTGCGGGCTCGCGGGTTGGAACGCCCTTCCGCATGTTCAGAAATTATTGGCAGTCGCTCGGGAGATTGGCATTCCGGTAATCCATGTCGTGAACATGGACGGGAACGGAGTGGAGGGCAGATATCCGAATAAGGGAAGAGAAGATTTGAGCCCCGAAGCGCTCGAGCGCCGAAGGAGGAAGTACGAAATTGTCGACGAGCTAAAACCTGTTCCCGGTGAAACTGTCTTGCAAAAATCTTCCCCGAGCGCTTTTTGGGGCACACCTCTAATTGGTCATCTCAACTGGCTGAGAGTCGACACGATCCTGGTTTGCGGCGAAAGCACGAGCGGCTGCGTTCGCGCCAGCGTAGTCGATGGCTGCACTAATCGTTTTCGCATGGTCGTGGCAGAGGAATGCGTCTTCGACCGGCACGAAACAGCACACGCAATGAATTTGTTCGATATGGACCGAAAGTACGCCGCCGTACTGCCTGTCGACGATGTCATCAAGTATCTCCGCGGGTGGCAAGTGGAAATAGGCGGTCAGGTTAAATCGGTAGGCTAGCCGTACCGGTCACTGCACCTTAAACACCTGCCGATATTCGTCGTAGTATTTCCGGTACTCCGGGGCCAAGCTGATATCGCTCGCCATCAGATTGACTCCTTCGACAAGCGTGGGCGGTTCGGCCTTTACATCCGACCGCACCGGTACCCGAGAGGTTTTGACCAATAATTCCTGACCCTCCTTGGAAAGCAAGAAATCGACGAAAAGCCTGGCGGCATTCGGATGGGGTGCATGAGCGGCAACACCAACAACATAGTGATACGCGATCACGGGATTTGCCCTTACCCATTCAATCGGTGCGCCGCTCTTCTTCATGACTTCCATCCTGGGAGTATACAATACGGTGCCGAGCTTGAACTCGCCCGCAGCCACCAGCTGCGCCATCAACGAATGGCCCGCGCGAAAAGTAAGATCCTGAGTAGCTAGTCGGCGCATATACTGTAGGCCCTTGTCGCGCCCCATTAATTTCAACATGTTGGCAAACCATTCCGTCTCTTCTCGATCCATGACCATCTGTCCCTTCCACTTCGGATCCAAGAGATCGGACCAATCCTTCGGGGCTTCGGCGCGAGGAACCAGCTTCGTGTTGTATCCTATGGTTGCAGGATTCATGTAAAAACTTGTCCAGTGTCCTTCCCGGTCCTTGAAATCGTCGCGATAGAACTTCGAATGAGGCGAACCATACTTCGCGAATAAGCCTCTCTCCACAAGCACGTTGCCCTCAAAAGACCGGATATTGAAAACATCAGCCTCGCGTCTTCCCGCCCGCGCCTCCGTGAGAACTTTCTGCAGCAGAGTGTCCGATCCAGCACGAAACTGGGTTATCTTCAAGAACGGATACTTGCTTTCAAATACTTTTCTAATGGTCTCCGACTCACTTGCGGTAATCGACCCATAAAATACCACCGACCCTTCCTTCTTTGCCCCCTCGACGAGCTTATCATGCCTGTCCTTTTCAGTCTCCGCAGCCGCAGCATGGCCAATCGAGGACGAAATGAACAGAACCAAGGCAATCAAGCAAATGTAAAACATTTTCATTCTTTGCACCTCTGTTGTCGAACTGAGAGCGCCAGTACAGGGCAATTTTCGCACGGAGTCTTAGAGATATTTGAGGATGTACCCGACTGTCAACACGGAGAGCGGTTGGGGACCGAATCGCCGCTTACCCACGCGTAACCGTAAGGGGATTTCCAATCGGCGCTCTTTAGGGGTCATCGGCGCTCTTTAGCAGTCGTCTTTAGGGGTCACCCGTTAGCCGGCAGGTCAAGTAGGCACAGAAGTTCCTGCGGAGAAGAATTTCTTTTTCTTCTCCCGTTGATTGAACTCCTCAGTGTTTGATCGTCCGGGTTACGCGCCCCTGTTTTCAATCGGTGGGCGTCGATTTGGTCCGCACCGTTCACCCATCAGGATCAAGGCATGGAGATTTTCTCAAAGAGAGTTTCTCCCGCCCCTGGCAGAAGTTCACCTGGTGCCGGGTCGGACCAAGGCAACATCTTGAATTAGCAAGCTAAGATAGAATGAAAGGCATCGATTGAGGGCTTAGAGGCAGCTTTTTTGAATCAAAAACGCGGCCTCTAAGAACGAACATGCCACGAGCAAGCCGTCACTTTCTACCAGGGTACGTCTGGCATATCACACACCGTTGCCATCAAAGAGAATTTCTCCTCAAGTTCGCGCGTGATCGGCGACGCTATTTATATTGGCTGTTCGAGGCAAAGAAGCGTTACGGCTTGTCTGTTCTCAATTATGTAGCTATGTCGAACCATTTTCACCTAATGGTTAAGGACACAGGCGCAAACGTTATAGCGGCGAGCATGCAGCTCATCGCCGGCCGCACCGCTCAAGAGTACAACCAGCGTAAGGGTAGGCAGCATTCTGGGAGGATCGTATCACGCCACGGCCATCGAAGCAGACGTGCAGCTGCATCGCTGTCTAGCGTACATTGATCTCAACATGGTTCGCGCTGGCGTAGTGGACGATCCCGAGAAATGGAAGGAAAGCGGTTTTTCTGAAATCCAAAAGCCGCCGAAGCGTTATGCCATCATCGACTTACAGAATTTAATCGAGCTGAGTGGGTTTGCAGATGTGCGAGATTATCAAACTGCACATCGCCAGTGGGTTGAGCAAGGGCTGGAGAACGGCTTATTGATGCGCGATGATCGTTGGACGGAATCGATTGCGGTCGGAAGCTTGGCGTTTATTGACCAGGTGAAGAACGAGCTTGGCTTCAAAGCTGACCATCGCGATGTCATCGAATACGATGGAAGTTGCGTGCTGCGGGAGGCAGCGGAAGGCTACGCGTGCAAATTTGCCGTTGAAAATGAGGCTCTAAAGTCTCAAAACACGTTTTTTTGGAATGAAATCGTTGATGAAGCAACGATATAGCTTGGTTCGACCCGAAATTGATCCCATTATCTGGGAAGATGGAGCCTTGGATGCATAGAAGCCGCGACCGACCTTGAGGTTTCGAAACTCTATTTGACGACGGTTGGTTGCTTGACAGTCTTTCCAGGATTACGCTATGCGGCGAGTCGGACCTTGAATCGGCCATTGCCGATTCCATGATCGCAAGAATCCATGCTGCCTTTGCCGCTGGTTTCGTGGCGCGAAAAAACCGCGGAGGAAATATGGGACAACTACCGAGCTTAACGCGTGAACAACTATCGCCTCACGACCGGACCGTCTGGGATCACGTCTATAGCGGCCGGACTCTTCCGCCCGGCGGCGGGCCTTATGCCGTGCTGATGCATTCGCCGCAGATGGCCCAACAGTTTTCCAACGTGGAGAACTACTACCGAAACAGCGGTCAGTTGGATCCGGTCGATAAGGAATTGATTATCCTCACGATCGCGCGGGCAATGAATGTCCGCTATCCGTGGGGCCGCCATGAGATACGCGCGCGGCAGGTCGGCATGCGTTCCGAGGCGCTCGAGACACTCCGCGCCAACGCTCCGCTCGATGCTTTGAACGACCACGAGCGGCTCATCGTCGAAATGACGCGCGCGCTCTTGCACGAGCGCAAATTACCCGAGGAGATGTTTGCCCGCGCAAGAGCTGAATTGGGAGACCAGCGGCTGGTCGAAGCGGTCGGCCTGGTTGGGCATTATAATTTCATCAGCATGGTCGCGCGCACATTCGATTTAGATGTGCCGCCGGGCACAATGACCTTCTAGAATTTAAGCCGTGCAGATCGGACCAAGGCAAATTCTCGATTGAGCAACGTAAGATAGCATCAAAAGCATTCGTTTAAGCGCTGGCTACGCCTGTTCAAAATTCAGGAAATTAACTTTCGGGACTTCTAACTATGGGATCTCTCGATTATCGCCGCGCCGGTATTTGTCTTGCGTTTTCGAAGCAAAGAAACGGTTCGGTCTCTCTGTACCGAACTACATGGTGACATCCAACCACGTCCATCTCTTGGTGAAAGACACAGGCGGAGATGTCATAGCCCAGAGCATGCAGTTAATCGCCGGCCGCAGTGGGCAAGAATACAATCGGCGGAAAGGACACCACGGCGCCGCATTCTGGGAAGATCGCTATCATGCTACGGCCGTCGCCGTTGACGAGCACCTGCACCGTTGTCTTGTTTTCATCGACTTGAACATGGTGCGCGCCGGCGTGGTCAAGCACCCGCTTAGCTGGGTGTACAGCGGGGTCTGTGAGGTCGAACAATGGCTCACGCGTTAGCGGCTGATCGACTTACCAGCCTTGCTTGCACTGTGCGGCTTTTCGAATCAGGCAGAGTTTCAACAAGTCGGCGCCGGTGGGTGGACCAAGCTCTTCAAGGCGCGTTGCCGATGCGACGCGCGGTGGACGGAAGCACTTGCGGTTGGCAGTCAGCGTTCGTCGAGAAGGTTAAAGAAAAGTTAGGACCGAAAGCGTTGCATCGCGAACTCGACAGGGTGGATGGAACATATGCGTTACGAGAATCTGGCGAAGCTTACAGCAGCCATTTTACCGTCGAAAATGAGCCTCTTA